>JAEVZA010000242.1 GCA_023392475.1 Actinomycetes bacterium
GCGCGGTCACGACGGCGAGCCGGCCGGGCGGCGGCAGGCGGCGGCGCCCCGTGAGCGCCGGCACCTGGCGGCGGACGCTCGCCCGAAGGACCGGGAGGCCCCGGGACCACGCCAAGCGGTCGGGGTCGACCACCCAGGGGCCGTCGGAGGAGAACGTGAACCGCTCGAGGTCGGGCGACGTGGTCACGCGCCCCCTCCGGCGGCGTCGTCCAGCGCGGCCGCGGCGGCGATCGCCGCCTCGGCGTGCTCCGGGCGGCAGATGAGCAGGTCGGGCAGCGCGGGGTCCGGCCGGTTGTAGACGAGCGGGGCGCCGTCGAGGCGCGAGCAGTGCAGCCCCGCGGCCGACGCCACGGCGACCGGCGCGCACGAGTCCCACTCGTACTGGCCGCCCGAGTGCGGGTAGACGTCGGCGACGCCGCGCACGATGGCCATGGCCTTCGCCCCGGCGGACCCCATCTCCACGAGCTCGGCGCCCAGCGCGTCGGCGATGGCCAGCGCCTCCTTGGGCGGCCGGGTGCGGCTGACGATCACGCGGAGGCGCACGGGCGCGGGCGGCACGGTCGGCGGGTCGTCCGTGGCGAGCGTGGTGCCGAGGCCGGGGAGGGCGACCGCGCCGGCGGTCGGCCGACCGCCCTCGACGAGCGCCACGTGCACCGCCCAGTCGTCGCGACCCTCGCCGTACTCGCGGGTGCCGTCGAGCGGGTCGACGATCCACACGCGCGCCGCGGACAGCCGCGCGGTGTCCAGTCGCTCGTCCTCGCGGGCCTCCTCGCTGAGCACGGCGTCGCCGGGCGCATCGGCGGCGAGGCGGGCGACGAGCAGCTCGTGCGCGGCGCGGTCGCCGGCTTCCTTGATCGCACGGGGTTCGGCCCCCTCCGCGACGAGGCGCTCCCGCAGCTCGAGCAGGAGCACGCCGGCCCCGTCCGCCAGTTCCCTGGCCAGCCGGTGGTCCTCGGGGTTCGCCACGCCGGCACCCTAGTGGTCGCCGCCGAGCCCGCCGATTCCCGACTGGAGCGGTCGGGATTCGCTCGGTAGGGTGCCCGCCTGCCGTCGGTCGCCGCGCCCGGGGCCGGCCGGACTCCCCGGGGTGGACGCACCGCCGGGCCTGAGGAACGGGACGCCGTGATCAACTACGAGCTCACCAACATCGAGACGCTCGAGGCGGAGTCGATCCACATCATCCGGGAGGTGGCGGCGGAGTTCGAGCGACCCGTGCTGCTCTTCAGCGGTGGCAAGGACTCGATCGTCATGCTGCGGCTCGCGGAGAAGGCCTTCTGGCCGGCCAGGATCCCCTTCCCCGTGATGCACGTGGACACCGGCCACAACTTCGACGAGGTGTACGACTTCCGGGACCGACGGGTCGCCGAGCTCGGCGTCAAGCTGGTCGTCGCGTCGGTGCAGGAGTCGATCGACCGGGGCCGGGTCGTCGAGGAGACGGGTCCCCGGGCCAGCCGCAACCAGCTCCAGACGGTGACCCTCCTGGACGGCCTCGAGGAGCACGGGTTCGACGCCGCGTTCGGCGGCGCCCGGCGCGACGAGGAGCGGGCGCGCGCGAAGGAGCGCGTGTACTCGTTCCGCGACGAGTTCGGTCAGTGGGACCCGAAGAACCAGCGCCCCGAGCTGTGGGACCTCTACAACGGCAAGCACCGCCGCGGCGAGCACATCCGCGTGTTCCCGCTGAGCAACTGGACCGAGCTCGACATCTGGCAGTACATCGAGTCCGAGGGGATCGAGGTGCCCTCGATCTACTTCGCCCACGAGCGCGACGTGTTCCAGCGCGACGGCATGTGGCTCGCGGTGACGCCGTTCATCACCCTCCTGGAGGGCGAGGAGCCGGAGCGCCGGCTGGTGCGGTACCGGACGGTCGGCGACGCCTCCTGCACGGGCGCGGTCGAGTCGGCCGCGGCGGACGTCGCGCAGGTGATCGCCGAGGTGTCGGCCACCCGGATCACGGAGCGGGGCGCGACGCGCGCCGACGACCGCGCCTCGGAGGCGGCCATGGAGGACAGGAAGCGGGAGGGGTACTTCTGATGGAGCTGCTGCGGTTCGCGACGGCGGGCTCGGTCGACGACGGCAAGTCGACCCTCATCGGCCGCCTCCTCTACGACGCGAAGTCGATCTTCGAGGACCAGCTCGAGGCCGTCGCCGACGCCTCGGAGCGCATGGGGCTCGACGTCCCGAACCTCGCGCTGCTGACCGACGGCCTCCGTGCCGAGCGGGAGCAGGGCATCACGATCGACGTGGCGTACCGCTACTTCGCCACGCCGAAGCGGAAGTTCATCATCGCCGACACGCCGGGCCACACGCAGTACACGCGCAACATGGTCACGGGCGCGTCGACGGCCGACCTCGCGATCGTGCTGATCGACGCGCGCAAGGGCCTGCTCGAGCAGTCCCGCCGCCACGCGTTCATCGCCTCGCTCCTGCGCATCCCGCACCTGGTGCTGGCGGTGAACAAGATGGACCTCGTCGACTACGACGAGGACCGCTTCGACGAGATCGTCGAGGAGTTCCGGCAGTTCGCGATGAAGCTCGACGTCGCGGACCTCACGTTCATCCCCATCTCCGCCCTGCACGGCGACAACGTCGTGGCCCGCTCGGGGAACATGCCCTGGTTCGAGGGGCCGTCGCTGCTCCACCACCTCGAGTCGGTGCACATCGCGTCGGACCGCAACCTCATCGACGCGCGGTTCCCCGTGCAGTACGTGATCCGCCCGCAGAGCGAGGAGTTCCACGACTACCGCGGCTACGCCGGCCGGGTGGCGGGCGGCGTGTTCAAGCCGGGCGACGAGGTCGTGGTGCTCCCCTCGGGCCTGCCCTCGCGCGTCGCCTCGATCGACACGTTCGACGGCCCCGTCGACGAGGCGTTCGCCCCGATGTCGGTGACGATCCGGCTCGAGGACGACATCGACATCTCGCGCGGCGACATGATCTGCCGGACCAACAACCGCCCCACCGTCGGCCAGGACCTCGAGGCGATGGTGTGCTGGATGTCGGAGGCGATGCCGCTCACGCCCCGGATGAAGCTCGGGATCAAGCACACGACTCGCTCGGCCCGGGCGATGGTCACGGACCTGCACTACCGGCTCGACGTGAACACGCTGCACCGCGACGAGGTGGCGCCCTCGCTCGGGCTCAACGAGATCGGCCGCGTCGGCCTCCGCGTGACCCAGCCGCTGTTCGTCGACGAGTACCGCCGGAACCGCGAGACGGGGTCGTTCATCCTCATCGACGAGGCGACGAACTCCACGGTGGGCGCCGGCATGGTCCTGGGCGGGAGCTGAGCGTGGCCGGCGATCCGGCCGTGGACCGCAACATCCGCTGGCACGGCGGCGAGGTCGCCCGCGACGAGCGGGCGTCGGTCACCGGCGGTGCGGGCGCGGTGGTGTGGCTCACCGGCCTCTCGGGATCGGGCAAGTCCACGGTGGCCGTCGAGGTGGAGCGGGCGCTCGTGGCGACGGGCCGGGCCGCGTACCTGCTCGACGGCGACAACCTGCGCCACGGCCTCAACGGCGACCTCGGGTTCTCGGCGGAGGACCGGCACGAGAACGTCCGGCGGGTGGGGGAGGTGGCGACCCTCTTCGCGGACGCCGGCGTCGTCGCCGTGGTCCCGCTGATCTCGCCGTACCGCTCGGCGCGCGACGCCGTGCGGGAGCGGGTGCAGGCGGCGGGGCTGGCCTTCGTCGAGGTGCACGTGGCGACGCCGCTGGAGCTCTGCGAGCAGCGCGACCCGAAGGGGCTCTACGCCAAGGCGCGTGCGGGCGAGCTCACCGGCATGACCGGCATCGACGACCCCTACGAGGAGCCGCTGCGCCCCGAGCTGGTGCTCCTGCCCTCCGACGGCGACCCGGTGCGCCAGGCCGGGCGGGTCGTGGACCTCCTCGGGAGCTGATCCCGAGGGGCCGGTGCGATCAGGCCGGCCGGGCCTCGGCGGTGCGGTTGCGGGCCTTGACGACGGGTGTGGTGTCGACCGGCCCGTGGGGCTCGCCGGCCTGCTCGTAGCAGTCGGAGTGGAAGTGCTCGACCCGGTCCCAGGTGCCGTTCACGTACACGTTGCAGATGACCTGGCGGTGGCGCACCTTGGCCTGGAACTTCACGCGCTCGCCGCAGTGCGCGCACTCGACGGTGCTGCCGGGTTCCACGTCGCGCAGCACGGCACGGCTGGTGCGTGGCGCCGAACCGTCCCCCTTCCGCCGCGCGGTGGCCTTGGTGCTGGTGGTGGTCGCCATGACCATGGTCATCGGTCCGCCCCGGAGGGCCCCTGAGCCATGACCCGCGGTAGGTCCGAACGACCCATGCGACCCGGCGCGGATGGGCCGAGGGGCCTATTGCAACGGGCGTGCCGCGCCCGATCGCGACCCGCCGACCGTGGTCAGGCGTCGGCGGCCCGGGCGGAGCGCCCGAGGAGGACCGCGTCGCGCACCAGGTCGCGCACCGCGCCCTCGTCGGCCCCGGACGACACGAGCGCCTGGATTCGCTCCTCCATCTCCTCGGCCCGGGACTCGTCGAAGCGCACCGACGGCGTGGCGGTCACGGAGGTGACCAGCATCAGGCACACGGCGGCGACCGCGGTGAAGAGGCCGAACGTGATGGCGATGCCGTTGTTGTCCGCGATGGACCCGACGATCATCCCCGCGATGCCGCCGACGAAGACCACGAGGACCAGACGTCGGACGATCCTGGGCTGCACGGCGCCCTCCTAGCGGGTCAGGGGCTTGTACTTGATGCGGTGCGGCTGGGCGGCGTCGGCGCCGAGCTCGCGCTTGCGGAACTCCTCGTACTCGCTGAAGTTCCCCTCGAACCAGCGCACCTGCGAATCGCCCTCGAAGGCGAGGATGTGCGTGGCGATCCGGTCGAGGAACCACCGGTCGTGGGAGATGACGACCGCGCACCCCGGGAACGAGTCGAGCGCCTCCTCGAGGGCGCGCAGCGTGTCGACGTCGAGGTCGTTCGTCGGCTCGTCGAGCAGCAGGACGTTGCCGCCCCGGCGCAGCAGCTTGGCGAGGTGCACGCGGTTGCGCTCGCCGCCGGAGAGGTCGCCGACCTTCTTCTGCTGGTCCGAGCCCTTGAAGTTGAAGCTGGCGCAGTAGGCTCGCCCGTTGACCTCGCGGGTGCCGACCACGAGCACGTCGGCGCCGTCGGTGATCTCCTCGTAGACCGTGCGGTCGTCGTCGAGCGTGTCGCGCGACTGGTCGACGTGGGCCATGTCCACGGTCGAGCCGACGGTCAGCTTCCCGCCGTCGGGCGCGACCTCGGCGTCGGCGTCGCCCTCCGAGGCGGCCACCACCATCCGGAACAGCGTGGTCTTGCCGGCGCCGTTCGGGCCGATCACGCCGACGATGCCGGCGCGGGGGAGCGAGAACGTGAGGTCCTCGATGAGGAGCCGGTCGCCGAAGCCCTTGCGGAGGTCGTCCGCCTCGATCACCTGGTCGCCGAGCCGCGGGCCGGGCGGGATGGCGATCTCCAACGTGCTCGACGTGTCGCGCGCCTCCTCGGCCTCCTTCTGGAGCTGCTCGTAGGCGGCGAGGCGGGCCTTCGACTTCGCCTGCCGCGCCTTGGGCGCCATGCGCACCCACTCGAGCTCCCGTTCGAGCGTGCGGCGCCGGGCCTCGTTCTGCTTCTCCTGCTTGCCGAGGCGCTCCTGCTTCTGGTCGAGCCAGCCGGAGTAGTTGCCCTCGAACGGCATGCCCTTGCCGTGGTCGAGCTCGAGGATCCACTGCGCGACGTTGTCCAGGAAGTAGCGGTCGTGGGTGATCGCGACGACGGTGCCGGCGTAGTCCTGCAGGAAGCGCTCCAGCCACGCGACGGACTCGGCGTCCAGGTGGTTGGTGGGCTCGTCGAGCAGGAGGAGGTCGGGCTTGGAGAGCAGCAGCCGGCACAGCGCGACGCGGCGGCGTTCACCGCCCGACAGCCGGGTGACGTCGGCGTCGCCGGGCGGCAGGCGCAGCGCGTCCATCGCGATGTCGATCGTGCGCTGCAGGTCCCACCCGCCGGCGGCCTCGATCCGGGCCTCGAGCTCGGACTGCTGGGCACCGAGCTTCTCGTAGTCGGCGTCGGGGTCGCTCCACCTCGCCATCAGCTCCTCGTAGGAGGTGAGGAGCCCGGCGACCTCGGCGACGCCGTCCATCACGTTGCCCGTGACGTCCTTCGTCTCGTCCAGGTGCGGCTCCTGCTCGAGGAGGCCGACCGTGAAGCCCTGCGTCAGGGCCGCGTCACCGGTGTAGTCGTCGTCGACGCCGGCCATGATCCGCAGGAGCGAGGACTTGCCCGACCCGTTCGGGCCGATGACCCCGATCTTGGCGCCCGGGTAGAAGGACAGCGAGATGTCCTTGAGGATCTCGCGGTCGGGCGGGACGAACTTCCCGACCTTCCGCATCGTGAAGATGAACTGGGCGGCCATGGTCGGCGATCGTACCGGCCGCTCGTCCGGACCCTGGACGCGCCGCACGGCCCGGCGGGGCCGGGCCGTGCGATCGGTTCACGTGGGTTCCGCTCAGCGGCGCTTGGCCGGAGCCTTGCGCTTCGCGGGAGCCTTGCGCTTGGCCGGAGCCTTGCGCTTGGCCGGCGCCTTCTTGGCCGCCGCCTTGCGCTTCGCCGGAGCCTTGCGCTTCGCCGGCGCCTTCTTGGCGGGTGCCTTGCGCTTCGCCGGAGCCTTGCGCTTGGCGGGTGCCTTCTTCTTGGCGGGTGCCTTGCGCTTGGCCGGCGCCTTCTTGGCGGGTGCCTTCTTCTTGGCCGGCGCCTTGCGCTTGGCCGGAGCCTTCTTCTTGACTGCCACTGCTGCCTCCTCGGCGGGTTCCTCGGAGAGGATGGGTTGTGGGGTGTCGACGTCGGCGGCGCCGGAGCCACGCTTGCGTGACCTCGTCGTCGCCGCCGCCGGCGTCCCGGCCCCGACCTGGTCGGTTCCGGGCAGTGCAAGGTCGATGCCCCGACGTGGGGTGTCGAATCCCTGCACGATGAAGGGGCGGACCTCACCCATCGACAGCACCTCTCGGGCGCTGCGCGGGGCGGGGTCGCCCATGGACTTGAGCGGCACGTAGCAGCGCGCTCCCTCGACCTCGACGTAGGCGCCGTGGGACGAGAACTCGACGACGGTCGCGTCGACGGTCGCTCCGGGCTGGTGGGCGGTCACGAAGTTCAGGAACACCACCGGCGAGTTGATCGGCTCGCCACCGGACCGCCGCCGGGCGGGGGCGTCGGCAGCCGCCGCCTTCGCCGGCTGCTTCTTCGCCGGTCGCTTCGTCGCCGGCCGCTTCGATGCGCCCTCGGCACGGGCCGCGGGCTGCTTGCGCGTGCGCTTGGCCGGCTCGCTCCCGCGCTCGGAGGCCGCCTTCTTGCGCGCCTCCTTGCTCTTGGCGTCCCGGAACGAGCGGCGGCTGACCGCGCCCTTCACCGGCACGCGCGGCACGAACACCCAGCCGACGCCCGGCACGGGCTTGCCGCCCCAGAGCCGGTCCTCCTCGAAGAGCCACGAGTACGTCGCGTGGAACTCCTGGAACGAGTCGTTCGAGAGGATCGTCGCGCCGGTGCGGTCCGCGATCTGCAGCACGAACGCGTCGCCGCGACCGACCGCGCCGGCCGGCGGCGTCAGCAGCTCGCCCGCGAGGACCGCCTCCTCGAACTCCGCGCGCTCCGACTCGTCGATGCGGTTCGGGAACGTCGCGTCGACGATCACGACGACGTTCTCGTAGTGGTGGTCGCGCGTGAACTCGATGACCGCGTCACTGAGCTGCGCGAGGGAGGGCGCCGTCCGACCTTCGGTCGCGATGTTCGACCCGTCGACGACGAGGTGTGCGTTGGACATCCGGTGTCTTAGTGAAGCAGCAAAAGATGCGGAAGCGGCGGAAATGTTCGCGCGTGCGTCGCGCGACATCGACGTGCGCGCGCCGCGCGCGACGCGCGTCGACACGCGTCGCGAGTGCGCGTCGACGTCGCTCGCGTCCCTCGCGACACCCGCGCGACGTCGTGCGGCGTGCCGCGCGACCGCGTCGCGCGCCTCGCGCATCCGCGC
>JAEVZA010000320.1 GCA_023392475.1 Actinomycetes bacterium
TCGCCGGCGCCGCCGCCGGGGTCGCGGCGGTGTTCAAGGCGCCGGCCACCGGCGCGGTGTTCGCGCTCGAGGTCCCGTACCGCGACAACCTGGCACGCGACTCCCTCCTGCCCGCGCTCGTCGCGGCGGCGAGCGGCTACCTCACCTTCGTCGCCTTCGCCGGCACGGCACCGCTGCTCCCGGTGCACGGGATCAGCGGCTTCACGGTGCTCGACCTCGTCGGCGCCGCGGCGGTCGGGCTCCTCGGCGGTCTCGGCGCCCGCGCGTTCGCGCACCTCATCCGGTCCGCGAAGCGGCTGCAGGGGCGCCTGCACCCGGCGTGGGGCGTGGTGGGTGGCACGGCGGTGCTCGCGTCGCTGTTCGCGGTCGGCCGCTGGGCCACCGGGGAGTCCGTCACCCTCGGCCCCGGCTACGACGTCGTCCGGTGGGCGCTCCTGCCCGACCACGCGCTGTGGGTCCTGGCGCTGGTGCTCGTCCTGCGCTGCCTCGCGACGGTCACCGCCGTGGGATCAGGCGGCGCGGGCGGCCTGTTCATCCCGCTCGTCGTCGCCGGCGCGCTGCTCGGTCGCCTGGTGGCCGGCGGGCTCGGCGCCCACGACACGTCGCTGTTCGTGATCGTCGGCATCTCGTCCTTCCTCGGCGCCGGCTACCGGGTCCCGCTCGCCGCCGTCATGTTCGTCGCCGAGACGACCGGTCGGCCGTTCTTCGTCGTGCCGGCGCTCATCGCCGCCGTGGCGGCCGAGCTGGTCGTGGGCGACGCCTCCGTGTCGTCGGCGCAGCGCTCACCGACGGCGCTCGGGGTTCCCTGAACGTCGGCGTCGTTCCGCCGTCCCAGCTCTGCGAGCCTGGACCCGTGCGCGTCGTGAGCCTGGTGCCGTCGGTGACCGAGACGCTCCTCGCCTGGGGAGTCACGCCGGTCGCGTGCACGCGGTTCTGCGAGCAGCCACAGCTGCGCCACGTCGGCGGGACCAAGAACCCCGACCTCCGTGCCATCGCCGACCTCGAGCCGGACCTCGTCGTCGTCGACGAGGAGGAGAACCGGCGCGAGGACCACGACGAGCTCGTCGCCGCCGGGCTCCGCGTCCACGCCCTCGCGGTGCGGTCGGTGCGCGACGTCGAGGAGCAGCTCCCGGCGCTGGCGGACGCGGTCGGGGCGACGCCCGGTCCCCTCGCACCGAGCCGACCCGCTCCGCGCCCGACGACCCGCGCGTTCGTCCCGATCTGGCGACGACCGTGGATGGGGCTCGGACCGGGCACGTACGGCGCGTCCCTGCTGGAGCTGCTCGCCATCACGACCGTGCCGCCCGACGGCGGCCGCTACACCGAGGTGGCGCTCGACGAGGTCGGGCAGGCACGACCCGACGTGGTGCTCGTGCCGAGCGAGCCCTACGACTTCACCGACACGCACCTCGTGGAGCTGGGGGACGTGGCACCGACCATCCGCGTCGACGGGAAGGACCTGTTCTGGTGGGGCGTCCGGACGCCCGGCGCGGTCGAGCGGCTGGCCGCGGCGATCCCCTGACCGGCCCGACGGTCGCCGAACGCACGTTCCTCGTCCCCCTAGGGTGGGCCGGCGTGGGTCGGTCCTTGGAGCAGGTGCTGGTGCGCGACGTCCTCGAGCACGCCGCCGACCGGCCGTGGCGCATCCAGGACACGGGGGTGCTCGGCCTGTGGCTCGACGCCGACCGCTCCTACCGCCTGCACGTGTGGGATCCCGACGGCGCCGTCGGCGAGCCGCCGATCCACGACCACCCCTTCGACTTCACGTCGACGCTGGTCGTCGGCGAGATCGTGAACACGCGGTTCGTCGAGGATCCCGAGGGGGCGGAGTACCTGCGCGAGCGGTACCGGCCCGGGGAGGAGGGTGAGCGCCGCGCCGACACCGTCCGGCTCCGCGGCGTGCCGGAGACGCTCCGCGCCGGCGATCGGTACCGCCAGGTCGCCCACGAGCTCCACGACAGCCGCCAGGTCCCCGGCACCGTGACGGTGCTGCACTTCGACCACGTCGTCGACGACCTGCCGGAGCTCACCGCGTGCCGACCGCCCGGCACCCCGTGGGTCAGCGGTCAGGCCCGATCGGCGACGCCCGACGAGGTCGGGCGGATCACCTCGGCCGCGCTCGACCTGTTCGCCCGGCTGTAACGACTCCCGTCACCGCGACAAGTACAGGTGTGAGCGCCCCCGCCGACACCGACCCTCGCACGGACCACGAACCGAACGGATCCGCTCCGGCCACCCCGTCGGCGCACGACTACGTCGTGGACGTCCGCAGCGAGACGCTGCGCCAGGCGCTCGTGCAGGTCGGCACCTCCGCCGGTTGGCGGGTCCGCGCCACCGTCGCGCCCGACACCTACCTGATCGTGGACGGGGTCCGGGCCACGGAGGACGACCGCACCGCCCGACGCACCGTCCTCGTCGTCGACGCCACGCCGTTCGCCGCCAGCACCGGCCTGCAGGTGCTGTCGTCCGGGCTCGTCGCCAGCGTCATGCTGGGCACGCGCCCGAGCGGCCTCGTGTTCGCGCTCGAGTCGCTGCAGCGCGGTTGGGGGGCCGTGCCTGACGAGCTGCTCGAGCTGGCGCTCCGCATGCCGCACCTGACCGAGCGCCAGCTCGCGGTGGTCGGCGCCGTGATCGCCGGTCAGTCGACCGCCGAGATCAGCCGTGGGCTGTTCCTGTCCGAGGCGTCCGTGAAGCGCGAGCTCGCCACGCTCTACCGCTCCTTCGACCTCCGCAGCCGGGTGGCGCTCGCGGCACTAGGGTCCTCGCTCGGCGTGTTGCCGCGGCGCTTGAGCCCGTGATCACCTGCTCGGCATCGGCCCCGATCGCCATGGAGCCCCCCGCCGCAACCACGCCGGACCGACTGTCCGAGGACCTCCTGCACCTCGCGAAGCGCGGCGACCTCGACGCGTTCGGCAGGTTCTACGACCAGACCGCGCCCGGGCTCCTCCGCTGGCTCACGCGCCGGACCGCGGCGGCCGACGTCGCCGCCGACCTGTGCGCCGAGAGCTTCGCCTCGGCGCTCACGATGCTCGACCGCTACGACGCGCGCCGCGGCGGCGCCCCCGCCGCCTGGCTGTACGGGATCGCGAGGAACCACCTGCGGAACTGGCTGCGGCACGAGCGCGTCGACCGGGACGCACGGGAGCGCCTCGGCATCCACCTCGCGGCACCGAACGCCGACGACATCGACCTCGTGGAGCTGCGCGTCGACCTGGAGGCGCAGGTCGGACCGCTGGCCGAGGCGCTCGACCAGCTGACCGACGGCAACCGGGACGCGGTCACGCTCCGAGTGGTGGACGAGCTCGGCTACGCGGTGATCGCGGCACGGCTCGGCTGCAGCGAGGGCGCGGCCCGCGTCCGGGTGTCCCGCGGCCTGGCCCAGCTGCTCGACGCCCTCGACGGGGGTGGCGACGATGGCTGACACCGACTTCCTCGCCGAGCTCCGGACGTCGTTGCTGGGCGCGGCCGACCAGCAGTTCGAGCTGCGACGCCGTCGTCGTCTCCGGCGTCGGGCCGCCGCGTTCGTGGCGGCGGCGGCGATCGTGGTCGGCGCGGTGCTCGGCCTCGGCCTCGGTCGCACCGAGCGATCGGCGTCGGCGGACGTCGACGTCGTCGTCCAGGGCAACGACCTCATCCTCCGGCTCACCGACCTCGAGACGCGACCCGAGGAGATCGAGGCGGCCGCCGAGCGGTTCGGCCTCGACCTCCGCATCCACGAGGTCCCCGTCGGTCCGTCCAACGTGGGCAGGTTCATCCAGGCGGTCGGTGACCTCCCGCCCGACATCAAGACGCTGGGCGGCGAGCAGACCTTCACGGGCTTCCGCGTCCCCAAGGGCTGGTCCCACCCGATCACCGTCACCCTCGGTCGGCCGGCGGAGCGCGGGGAGCGGTGGCAGGCGGCGTCCGATGCCCGCGCACCCGGCGAACCGCTGGAGTGCCAGCCGCTCCTCGGCCGGAGCGTGCGGTCCGTGGTCCGTGCGATCGCGGAGCGGGGCCGGTTCGACGAGCACTGGCTGGCGCTCCCGCGCCCGGGGGTGGTGGAGGATCCCGCCCCCTACAGCTCGTGGAAGGTCGTGCAGATCCAGGCGACGGACGCTCACGAGCTCTGGCTCGTCATCACGGAGGACGGTTCGTGGCCCTTCCCCGGCGATCCGGCGGACCGGGCGCCGCACTGCTGAGGCGGACCGAGCCGGGCCGCGATGCACGCCGCGGCCGCTCGCGGATCGTCGGGCAGGTCGGTGACGACCTCGGGCGGGACGGCCGCGTCGAGCTGCTCCTCGATCGTGGCGAGGAGCTCGACCGCACCGAGGGAGTCGAGCGGCAGCAGCTCGGCGAGCAGCGGCTCCAGCTGCGCGGCCGGCGCCCCGCTCGCCGCGGACGGCAGGGGGTCGATCGGCAGGGTGCGACGCTCGACGAGCGGACGCAGCGCCTCGTCCCAGCGCTGGCGCGCGATCGACAGGATGAAGTGGTCCCAGTACCGACCCTGCCAGTAGTCGAAGTCGGTGAGCCGGCCCTCGATCTCGGCCACGTCCGCCAACCTCGCGAACTGGCCGAGGTTGGACTCGGCCACCTCGATCCACAGCTTCCGCGCCTCGAGGTGGTCGAAGGCCCAGTTCACGAGCGCTCCCGCGCCCTCGGTGACGAGGGGGCCGGCCGAGGCGCTCGCGACGGCGAACAGGTGACCCGTCGCGGCCACGGCGTTCACGTTGTAGAGCCCGACCAGTCCGAGGGCGGCGCCGTCGGCACCGCGGACGACGTACTGGCTGAACACGCCCTTCCACAGGTCGGCGGCGAACTCGGCCGGATCAGGGGTGCGACCGCGGTAGCGCCAGCGCCCACCCCGCTCGCACACGAGCAGGTCGTAGAGCCAGTCGACGTCACCCGGTCGGACGGGCCGGAGCTCGACCGAGCGGGTGCCGGTCGGCACCGCGACGTCCGTCGTGTCGTCACGCACCGTCAGGTCCCGTACAGGACGGAGTTGGCGGCGTTGTTGAGCGGGCCCAGGTTGACGGTGCCGAGGTTCGTGCCCTCCTGCGTCCCCGACTTGTCGTAGCCGTCGAAGAAGCGGGTGTTGCTGCAGGAGTTGAGCGTCGAGCTGATGCGGTTCACCCAGTCGGTCGACAGGTTCAGGTAGCCCCCGCCGCAATCGGCCCCGGTGACGACGATCGACGCGCCGGTGCGGTTGGCGCCGTCGAAGTGCACCGCGATCGTGCCGCTACCGCTCGCCGCGGCGAGCGTGGCGAGCTCCCGGTCCGAGCGCACGGCGCGGGCGACGGGGCCGCTCGCCCCGACCGACTCGAGCGCCTCCGCGAGCGTGCCGAAGCAGACGGGCTCCCCCGTGACGAACGCGCCCGACCCCTCCTGACCGACGACCCGGATCACGCACGATCCGTCGCCCTCGTGGGTCGCGATCGTCGCCGCCCGGGCCGGGGACACGAACGCCGCGCCGGCGGCCACGGCCGCGCCGACCGCGACGACGCGTCGTGTCGTGGTGGTGGTGGGCATCTCGACCTCCTCGGTGCTCGGGTTCCACCCTGGAGGGAACGTCGGTCGACAGACGAGCCACCCGACGGGGAAGTTCGACGCCCGCGTTCGCCCTCCCGGACGATCCGATGGGTCCCAGCCCGTTAGCCGTCGGGCAGCGTCCGGAGACCTCCGGGCCGGCCGTCGGGACCCGGCGCGTCGAGCGCGCCGGGGACGGTCGGCTCGACCACGGCGGCGCCGCTCGACCACGGCACGACGTAGCGGTA
The DNA here is from genome assembly GCA_023392475.1 of Actinomycetes bacterium. GTDB lineage: Bacteria > Actinomycetota > Acidimicrobiia > Acidimicrobiales > Microtrichaceae > JAEVZA01. The sequence continues at coordinate 5,751 of JAEVZA010000320.1, forward strand.
CCGCTCGGACGCGAGGTCCTTCAGGACGTCGTCCACCGAGCGGGGCGACCAGTCCTCGCACTTGTTGACCAGGGCGGTCACGGTGCCGTCGCGGGCCTTGCGGCTCTGGAGGACGGTGCGGACCCTCACGAGCGGCCGGCCCGCGACGGGGCACGGTCGTCCCGCGCGCGCAGCCGCCGCGCCGCGACCAGCAGCTCCGATCGGAGTCGGACCAGGAACGGATCGAGTCCTCCCATGCGCCAAGTGTGCGCCAGGAACCGGCCAACCCATGGGGACGTGACGGGCCAAATTCCGGGTGCTTCGGTGCTCGAGGTGAGCCGCTGCGGACGCGTCCATCCGGCGTCGTCGCCGCTCGGAACAGGGGGACAAGGCACCCGTGGCATCGCCGCCGTTCCCCGATGTGGCACCGGAGCAGATCCTCCGCTACTCGCGGGTCATTTTGCGATCCGATAGGGTGCATGGGTCGAGCGGAATTGTGCTGAAAGGACTCGCCATGGCAGCGAAGAAGGGCCCCAAGTCGATGTCGAACGAGCACAAGGCCGCCCTCGCGGCCGGTCGGGCGGAGAGCAGGGCGGTGAAGGACTACCTCCAGGCGCTGGACTCCAACCGCCCGAAGCGGGGCCGGCGCCGCACGGCCGAATCCGTGCAGAAGCGGCTCGACGTCGTCAACGAATCGATCGCCACGGCGGAGCCCGTCGCACGCCTGTCCCTCATCCAGGAGCGCAACGACCTCGAGGTGGAGCTCGACCAGTTCGGTGCCGACACGGACATCACCGACCTCGAGCAGGCCTTCACCGAGGTCGCCAGGTCCTACTCGGAGCGCAAGGGCATCCGCTACGCCGCATGGCGCGAGATCGGCGTCCCCGCCGCCGTCCTCAAGGACGCCGGCATCAGTCGAGCGGGCTGATCGCCACGGCGCCCATGGTCAGGGAAACCCGCCACGGATCGATCGCCGAATTACGTTCAGTGAACCAGCTCGGAGCGTCGTCCATGTCCGCCATACGCCCGATCCGGAACCCCTCCTCTCTGGGTATTCCCGGCTGAACCGGCAGGCCTCACAAGTCGGACCGGCGCAGCTCCATCGCCATCGCGGCGTACGTCTCCGCCGGCCGCCCCTCGACCGGATCCTCCGGCACGGAGTTGTCCATCCGGATCCGCAGCGCGCCGGATCCGCCGCCATCGACGACCACGTGCCACCACCAGCCGGGGCCGTACTCGTAGCCGAACGCCACGACGCCGCCGTCGACGGTGCCGGTGCACACCACCGGCTCCGGGCGCTGGTGCCAGGAGTCCCCCCAGAGCGCGGTGACGGTGCCGGGCTCGTCGGCTGCACCGACGACCACGAGGCCGTCCTGCGCGCCGTCCTCGGGATGCGACCACGTGTACCCGACGACCACCAGGTTCCCGGCCGCCCGCGTCTCCACGTCGGCGGTCGCTGGCGCGTCGTGCGTGGGGTCGGACGGCATCAGCCGGAAGCCGTTCGTCCCCGCCCACCCACCGATGTGCTCGGCCAGCGCGGCGAAGGCGGTCATCGCCGACGACCCTACGGCACCGCTCGATCGGTCACCCGTCGAGGAGCTCGACGTAGCCCTCGGTCCCGTGCACCCGGATGCGCCCGCCGTCGTGGATCAGCCGCGTCGCGCCCTGCACGCCGACCACCGCCGGCAACCCGTACTCGCGGGCGATCACCGCGCCGTGCGTCATCAACCCCCCGACCTCCGTCACGAGGCCGGCGACGGCGACGAACAGCGGGGACCAGCTGGGATCCGTCGACGTGGTCACGAGGATGTCGCCGGCCTCGACCTCCGCCTCGGCCATGTCGTGGATCACCCGGGCACGGCCCTCCACCGTCCCGGCGGAGACCGCCAGCCCGACCAGGGCGCCGTCGGGCACGTCGTCCCGCCGGTACGACGCGGCGACGGCCTCGCCGTCGGAGGTCAGCACCCGGGGCGGGGTCAGCGCGGCGAACGACCGGTACGCCTCGCCGCGTCGGGCGATCAGCTCCCGATCGACGCGCCCGGTCCGGAGGACGTCGCGGAGCTCCTCGAACCGGAGGAAGTGGACGTCCTCGGCCGCGTCGAGCACGCCGGCCTCCACGAGCCGATCGGCTTCGCGGAGCAGTGCCCGCTTGTAGACCCAGTACCTGCTGATCATCCAGTACTTCGGGTGCTCCCGGTAGCCGGCGAAGGTCCGGACCCGATCGATCATGCGCCCCGCCTCCTCCGCCTTCGCCGGACCGTCCGGCAGCGCCTCCAACCGCGACAGCACGTCCGCCGCCTTCGCCGCCGCCTCCGCACGACCCCGCTCGAAGCGACGCTCGCCCTCCCCCGGCGAGAACCGGCGGACGTTGCCCAGGATCGCCGGCAGGAGCGCGTCCGGACGTTCGCTCCACCGGGGTCGGGTGATGTCGATCTCGCCGACGCAGCGCATGCCGTAGCGGTCGAGGTAGGACCGGATCGCGGCCCCCGCCTCCGCACCTCCCTCCACCTCGTCGAGCCGGTCGAGGAACGTCGGGTCACCGGCGTGCTCGATCCGCTCGAGGAACGACACCACGTCGGGGTGCGGTCGCACGGCGTCCGCGACGTCGAGCAGGTCGAGGCCCATCTCGGCGGTGACGTTGTTCGGTACCGACTGCGTGAGCGTGTCCGCCGCGTTGCGCTCGCCGAGCCGCTGCTCCAACTCGTCGTTCAGCCACCACGCGGCCTCCATGCCCGCCATGATCGCCTGGAGGTTCCGCGCGTCGAACTGGATCGACCGGAGCTCCTGGAGGTCCCGCTCGATGGCGTCCAACACGTCCTCGCCGGACGCCGCGCCGACGACGCGCTCCGTCTCGGCGAGGGCGGCACGGCTTCGCTCGATGAGCTCGTCGACGACGGCCGGATCGGTCTCGATCGGCTCCGCATCGGCGCCGGCGGGGCCCGCACCCGGGGGCAGGACGACCGGTGCGTCGTCGGGGAGGGTCGGGAGGAACCCGTCACGTTCGACGACGGTCCGGAGCGCGTCGCCGATCAGCGGGTCGGACCGACCGAGCGCGCCCAGCAGCCCGGCCCGGCCCGCCGGCGCGGCGAGGAGCTGCGTCACGTCGACCCAGAGCCTCCCGCCCGCCTCCGCCATCGGGCGCGGCGTCGTCATCTGCCAGACGGACAGCCCGAGCGGCTTGATCGGGTCCGTCATCATCTGCTGGTGACCGACGGAGACGTAGACGTGGTGCTCGTCGTCGCCGGCCTCCGGGACCGGGAACAGCGTCGTGATCGGCCGGCTCTGCAGGACGTGCAGCCCACCGCCCGACCGGCACCACTCGATGTCCTGCGGCGCCCCGAGGTGCGCCTCGATGCGCCGACCGACCTCGGCGAGCTGCACGGCCTCCTCGTCCGACAGTGACGGCAACCCGCGCCGATCCGACTCGATGGGCACCTGCCGGGTGCCGCCGGTCGGCGCCGCGACCACAGCCACGTCCTTGGACGACACGGTCCGGTCGACGACCTCGCCGCCCCGCACGCGGAACGTGTCCGGGTCGACGAGGCCCGACACCAGCGCCTCGCCGAGCCCGAACCCGGCGTCGATGGTCGAGACCGTCCGGTCGCCCGTGACGGGATCGGCCGTGAACAGGATGCCGGCGACGTCGGCCACGACGAGTTGCTGCACGACGACGGCCATGCGCGCCGAGCGCTGATCGATGCCGTTGCGGAGGCGGTAGGTCACGGCCCGCTCCGTGAACAGCGACGCCCAGCAGCGCCGGACGGCCTCGATGACCTGAGCCGCCCCGACGACGTTCAGGTAGGAGTCCTGCTGGCCGGCGGCGGATGCGGTCGCGAGGTCCTCGGCCGTCGCGCTCGACCGGACCGCGCAGGGCACGCCCTCGCCGATGCGGGCCAACGCCGCGGTGATCGCGGCGGCCAGGTCGTCGGGCACCGGGATCGCCTCGATCTCGCTGCGGAGCCCGGCCGCGAGCCCGCCGATCGCGCCGCGGTCGTCCGGCGCCAGCGCCGACAGCTCGTCGATCCGCCGGTCGAACGACGGCGCCCGTGCCACGACGCGCACGAACGCGTCGGTGGTCACGCAGAACCCCGGTGGCACGTCCACGCCGTCGATGCGGGTCAGCTCGCCGAGGTTGGCCGCCTTCCCCCCGACGCTCGCGACCCACGTGCGGTCGACCTCGTCCAGCCACACGACCTCGTCGCCCATCCGCTCCCCTTCGCTCGTGTCGACGGTTCCGCCGTCCGGCAGTGTCAGCACGGCGGAGGTCCTTGCAGCAAGCCCCCCGCCCCGCGGTACGGTCTTCCCGGCGGGGGGAACGCGGCGCAGCATGACGAGCAGGTTCACCGAACTCGCGAGTTCTGCGTCCTCCAGACCGTTCTGTGATGCGAGAGCGCCGGTTTTCCCGCGCTCTCGCATCACAGAACGGTGGGTGAGGGCGGGCCGGCTACGGCGTGACGAACTCACGCAGGCCGACCGCCTGCGTGTCGCCGAACCCCGTGCCGTACGCGCTGACGTGGGACCCGCTGACCGTCAGGTAGAGGTTGGAGACGGCGGCGTCGAGCGTGATGTCCGTCCGTGCCGCCGACGCCTGCTCGCGGACGAGCGCGGCGGAGAACTGGTCGGCCTGCCACACGCCGGCGGTGCCGTCGTAGTTCGCGCTCAACGAGTTCTCCGTCGGGCTCGCCGCCGACACGAGGAGGGCGCCGGGTGCGTCGAGGTGGGCGCCGAGCACGCCGCCCTTGCACGCCTCGACGGCGATCAGCATGCGCCGGTACCGCCCGTCGGCGTGCATCTGCGCGACCGTGGCCGCGAGGTCCCCGCCGCGCAGCACGGTGTAGCGATCGCCGGGCTCCACCACGGGCTGGTCGACCCCGACGTAGACGCCGTCGGAGTCGCCGTGACCGGCGACGTACACGTACACGTCGTCGCCCGCGGTGCTGTCGATCACCTTCGGGAGCGCGGCGGACCGACGACCGGCCAGGATCGACAGGATCGAGCCGGCGTCGACGTCGTCGAGGTGGTAGTCGATCTGCACGCCGTCGCGGACGTCCTCACCGCCGACCTCGTACGGGACCTGCCCGGGGCGTGGGTTGCGGGGATCGTCGGTCAGGTCGTCCTGCGCCACCGTGACGATGTGGTCCGCGGGCACGCCGGAGGCGCGGAGCATCCGGTACTGCGCGAAGACGTCCGCCTGGTGGCGGTAGTTGTCCCAGCCGTGCGACGTGGCCACGAGCAGCGCCCACAGCCCCCGCTTGGCCTCGGGCGGATCGAACGGCGGGCCTGCGGTCGCCCGGTAGTTCGACTGGAGCGAGTCCAAGGCGGTGACGCGGGCGTCGGACGTCCCGGGCCGCGCCGGCGTGCTCGGCAGCAGGTCGACGGTCCGGAACGCCCCGTGCTCGACGCGCCAGTGCTCGTACGTCCCGGTCAGGAGGTCGGTGTGGGTGTCCGCGTCGAACTCCAGGTGGCCGGCGGCGCCGTCGAGGTCGGGCTGCCCACCCGCCGCGATCGACGCCAGCGCGGCCGCGATCCCGGCCCCGTCCCACCCGGTCGGCGCGCCGCGGCCGTCGACGACCGACGCCATCGCCCGGCTCAGCTCGGCGCCGCCCTCGCCCCCCGACCGGGCCAGCCCGTACGACAGCAGCGCCACCGCGTCGTAGGTGCTCGCCGCGGCGTCGTTGGGGGCGTGGCCGAACCGCGTGCGGAAGGCCTCGGTGAAGCCGGCACCCGGGTCCGCGCCGAGCCCGAGCCCCTCGAGGCCCTCCGCGTCCCTCCCGAGGTCCGCGAGCAGGGCCGGCGCCTCCGCGGCGTCGGTGAACAGCAGCCGGCCCGGCGACCCCTTCGCACGCCAGGCGCGGGCGATGCACGCCGCGCTCGCCTCGTCCTTCGCCGCTGCGACGAGCGCGTCCGGTCCGGCAGCGAGCGCCTGCTCGACGAACGGCGTGCAGTCCCGCCTCGACTGGTCGTACCGGACGAGCGCGGCGGGCTGCAGCGAGAGCTCGTCGGCGTAGAAGCCGAACCAGTCGAAGAACGTGGCGCCGTAGTGGTCGATGCCGGTGAGTACCGCCGGGCGCCGCACGCCGTCGCGCGCCAGCAGGAGGAGCGCGGTCCGCACCTGGGCGATGTCCGACTGCACCGTCCGCCACACGTACCCGGACCACGAGAAGGCCCGGAAGATGTCGCCGGACGTCGCGGTCGGCGACACGACGGTCTTGCGGGCCTCGATGAGCGCGGGCGCGGCGGCGAAGAACCGGTCGGAGCTGTTGGGGCCGATGACCGCCACGATCGACGGATCGGCGGCGAACCGACGGGTCGCGGCATCGACCGTGGTGCGGCCGAGGTCCGCCTCCACCAGCTCGACGCGGCGCCCGGCCACGCCGCCCGCGCGGTTCACGTTGTCGACCGCCCACCCGAGCGGCTCCTCGTACCCGCGGGCGTCGGGCCCCGTGAGCGGCATCATGACGCCGATCCGGAGCGGTCGCGACGCCGCGGGCCCGTCACCCTTCGAGCCCGAGCTGCAGCCGGACAGGAGGGCGGCAGCCGCCAGGACGACCGCAGCCGCCCTGGCGGCGCGCCTCACAGCCAGTACTTCTCGCGGACGACCCGCACGGGCCACACCGCAGCCACGTCGCTGTCCGCACGAGCGGACTGCTTGCCGAGGACGACCTCGACGGCCCAGTGCTGGGCGAGGCGCTGGTCGTCGACGTGGGTCCCCGACCAGATGTTCGTCACCTTCGGCAGCGACGCGTCACGGGTGAACGCAGCCTTGCCCCAGTTCTCGTCCTGCGACAGCCAGTTCTTCGGTTCGTCGTGCCCGGCCATCATGGCGACGATCTCCGCACGCTCCGGCAGCCGCCAGTCGCTGAACTTGTAGAGCGAGTTCACGCCGCACCCGAGGTTGAGGCCGTTCACCACGACGCACCCGTTGATGGCATCGAGCTGGGCGTTGTGGTTCCACCACTGCGTGTCGGGCTTGTTGCCCATCGAGATCGGCCACATGAGGTTGCTGCGCAGGTCGATCGCGGTCGGCGCGGGCGGCGGCCGCAGCGCCTCCTGCGCGGCGAGCTGGGTCTGGTACGTGTCCAGCTGCCCGCCCTTGGCCACGAAGCTGGCCAGGTCGTAGTGGTTGGCGTTCTGGTTGTCCGCCAGGAGCAGGATGAGCTGGCCCTGGACGCCCTCGAAGTAGTCGAACACCCTGGCGAGCTGCTGGCTCGTGGCGGGCGTCCAGAAGGTGTGCTGCGCCTTGAACGCGTCGCTCGCCGCCTTGTAGACGCCGGTCTTGTTGAGCTGACCGACCACCATCCGGTGCAGCGTGGTCAACGAGGCGTCCTCGTCGAGCTTCTTGATCTGCGCGCGGGCGACGTCGGTCCGCCCGGACGCGGGGTTGGCGTTCCCGAACGTGAGGTTGCCGTACGCCGCCTCGACCCGGTTGGCGATGTCGAGCGCCGGGGTGAGCGCGTTGTCGAGGATGCTCTGGGCCAGCATCGACTTGAGCTCCAACGCCGCAGCCTGCAGCTGGCTGACCTGCCCGGAGATGGTGTTGAGCGTGTCGGCGATCGCCTTCTCCGGCGGCCCGAAGCCCTCCTGCTCGAGCACCTTCTTGAGCCCGAACTCGGCGAGCGCCTTCGCCGCCTTCGACATGGCGTCGGAGGTGATGTCGTTCTGGGCGGCACCCACGAACGGGTGCGTCTGCGACGGCTGGGCGTCCATCGCGGCGACGAGCTGGCGGATGAACGGCTGCATGCCGCCCGCGGCCTCGGCCTGCCGCTGGAACTCCGCCGAGCTGAACTGCTGGTCGAGCCCGCGCAGGTTGCCGCTCAGGTCGAAGGCGTCGGGCAGCTGCAGGAACCGCCGGACCGCGACGGCCGCCTGCGCCGCGGTGAGGTCGGGGTGACGGTCGCGGTAGGCGGCCAGCAGCGTCGTGAGCGGGGTGACGTTGATCAGGCCGGCGCCCGTGCCGTGGCCGGACGCGTCCGCCACGAGCTTCCCCGTGAACACCTCGTCGCCCACCGAGCCGCCGTCCACCGTGACCCGGAAGCGGGACGGCACCGCGACCTGCTCGCTGAAGGTCCCGGTGCCGTTCGTGGCGGACTTCACCGTCCGCACGACGTGCTTGCCGCCGTTCGTGCTGATGGCGACCGTCGCCTGCTGCACGGGCGCGTCGCTGTAGGCCCACCCGCTCACGTCGGTCGTCGTCGTCGACGACGCCGTCGCGTCGTCGCTCGTGCAGCCGGCGAGGCCGACCGCGATCGTCGCCACGACGGCGACCCCTGCGATCACCGCCACCAGGTTCGTGCGCTTCATCGTTCCGTCTCCATCGCCGATTCGAAGTACGGGGCGAGCCCGAGGATGAGCTGCTCCCGGTCCTGCTGCTCGCCATCGGTCGCGAGGTGTGCGTCGAGCGTCATGCCGCGCACCGCGTACATCGTGAGGTCGATGAGCGCGTCGAACTCGGTCCCGGCGGAGTCTCGGTACCGCTCACCGAAGAGGGATCGGACGGCGTCACGTGCGGCGACATCGGTCCGGCGCAGGGCGTCCGCGAGCTCGGGGTGCGTGCGTGACGCGACCCAGAGCTCGACGTACGCGTCGGCGAGCGTGCTCGAGAAGAGCTGCGACAGGATCGGCAACGCCGTGAGCACGCGCTCGCGGCCGGGCGCCAGGTGGGCGAGGGCGGCCTCGACGTCGACCTCGCGGATGCGCTGCTCGAGGTACTCCACCGCGGCGACCATCATCTGGTCCTTCGTGCCGAAGTGGTGGAGCTGCGCTCCCCTCGTGAGGCCCGACCGCCGGGCGACCTCGGTCGTCGACGTCGCGGCGTAGCCGCACTCGGCGAGCGACTCGAGCACCGCCTCGAGCAGCCGCGTCCGCGTCTCGGCCATCCGCTCCGCCGCCGTCCGGGCCTCCCCTGCACCCTGGTCCACCCGCGCCCCTCCGTCCCGTTCCACGTCCAACTCGACATGCAGACTTGCACGTGCACTGGTGCACGTGCAAGTCAGCATGTCTGAAGGCCGTTCGGGGCACCGAGGTCGGCTGCACCCGTGGCGGGAGCGGGCGCGGGCGCGGGCGACGTGACCACCGCGGCGCCCGATGCCCGGGCGCGCGACACCGGCTGCCGCCCTGCCGACTCGGGCCGGCCGGACGACAGCCGGTTCGGGGGCGGTGGACCGCTACAGGTGGACGACGATCGGGCTCAGCGGGATCACGATGGGGAACGAGTTGCCCAGGATCTCGAACGGGATCGAGAGCGTGGCGTTGATCGTCAGCTGCGACGAGGCGAGGTTCAGCACGCCGGTCGCGGTGACGTCGAGCGGCAGCGCGATGTTCCCGAGGTCCAGGTTGCCGAGGCAGGTGACCAGCGACGGCAGCTGCACCTTGATCGAGGGCAGGTGCACCTTGATGTTCGGCACCGTGACCGTGCCCGCTCCCGGGTTCACGTTGATGCCCGGGATCGAGGCCGTGGCCCCGGTGATGTCGATGCCGGGCGTGTTGAAGCCGATCCGGCAACCGAGGACGTCACCGCCCTGGAACGCCGGTGCCGCCACGATGGGCGGCAGGTTGATCGTGCCTCCCAGCGCGATGTTGAAGCCGCCGCCCGCCGTGGGCGTGCACGCGGCGCCGACCGCGGCGACCACCACCGCGAGTGCGACGAAGGGACCCCGCCGGCGCGTGCGCCGGGACGTGGACGGGCTGGTCTGGTGGGTCTGCACGGGTTCCCTCCGATTGCTCCGAGGCCATCTGCCTCGTGATCCTGCGCCTGTGTGGTACCCCGACGGGCCCCACTCCATGACGGATGTCACGCTCGCCGACGACAGGCAGACCGCAGGGCGGGACGGAGCCGTCAAGGTCATCGCTGCTTGACTATCGAAGTTCGATATATCAACATCCGACTATGTCACCGAGGATCAAGCCGCTGCCCGCCGCCTCGCTGCACGTCGTCCTCGCCCTGCTCGGCGGCGAGCAGCACGGCTACGCGCTGATGCGGCGGGTGGAGTCGCTCAGCGACGGAGCGGTGAAGATGGGCGCCGGCACGCTGTACGGCACGCTCAACCGGTTGGTCGACGGCGACCTCATCGTCGAGACCACGGACCGGCACGCCGACGACACGGATGCACGTTCGGACCGTCGCCGCTACTACGAGCTCACCCCCGGCGGACGCGCCGTCGCGCTGCAGGAGCTCGGCCGGCTGCGGACCCTCGTCGACCGGGTCGGGGCGGATCTCCCGCCGGGAGCGATCGCATGACCACGGGATCGGGCCGCAGGCCCGTCGTCGAACGTGCCTACGCCGCGCTCATCCGGCTGTACCCGCGATCGTTCCGTGACGAGTACGGACCCGACCTCGTCCAGCTGCTCCGGGACCAGTGCGCGGACGAGCCCACGTGGCGGGTCGCAGCACGTGCGCTCGCGGACCTGGTCCTCACCGTCCCGAACCAGCACCTGGAGGCACGCATGCATCGCACGTCCGACCCGACCCTGACCCTGACCCTGGCGTACGCGGCCGGCGCCGCCGCGGGCCTGGCGCTCGCCCTCGTCGGCGGCAGCAACACCGCCACCCTCGTGGTGGGCGGAGCGATCGCCGTCGTCGGAGCGACCCTCGCGATCGCCACGTGGCGGCGGGCGGCGCCGTTCCGACGCGAGGACACGACCGACGTGACCCGCCAGTGGTGGAAGTTCCTCGTGTCGGGCACGGGGCTGACGGGCGTCGTCCTCCTGGCAGCAGGTCTCGGCCTCGAGGCGTGGTAAGCCGGTCTCGCCGCGGTGCTGGCGGCCCTGTGCTGCGTCGCGATCGGGGCCGCGCTCGGCGTCGCCCACCTCGTCCGGCGGCACGCGCCGACGTCCACCTGACGGCGGCCGGCCCGGCGCGAGGGCACGGGGACCGCTCGGCGAGCGCAGCAGATGTCGACCAAGCCTTTACACATCTGGATCGATGTGTAACGCTCCGGATCCGATGACCGACGCCACCGCTGACGGCTCGACGAGCGCGACCGCCATCCTCGAGGCCACCCGCACGGTGATCGCCGAACGCGGCCCCGAGCGGTTCACCCTCTCCGCGGTCGCGGCGCAGGCCGGGGTGTCGCGGCCGACGCTCTACCGCTGGTTCCCGTCCAAGGAGGCGCTCCTCGCCTCGCTGAGCGACTACGAGCTGCGACGCTTCGACGCCCGGCTGGAGACCGTGGTGTCGGCGCAGCGCACACCGGCCCGGCGGCTCGACGCAGCCCTTCGCTTCGTCGCCACCTACCTCGACGGGCTCATGGGCCCCGACCCCATCGGCGTCGAACCGGGGTTCGCGCTGCAGCACCTCGCCGCCTCCCTGCCGCCGCAGTCCGCGTCGCTCGCCCGCCTGCTCGGCGATGCGCTCGACCTCGTCCCGGCCGTGCGCGACCGTCGCCTCAGCCGGGAGCAGGCGGCGGAGATGTTCCTCCGCGTCGCCTTCTCGCACTACCTGGTGCCGCACGACGACGCCGAGGTGCTGCTGTCGAACCTGCGAGGGCTCTCGGGGTTGCCGCGCCGCTCGCTCTCGCGGGCCGCGGGCTGAGCGCCCGGGGACCGCACCGGACGATCACACGACGAGGGGGATGACGACATGGATCTCGGACTGGCCGGCGCCGTCGCGGTGGTGACGGGCGGCAGCAAGGGCATGGGGCGGGCGATCGCCGAGACGTTCGCCGACGACGGCGCGCGCGTCGCGGTGCTCGCCCGCGGTCGGTCCGCGCTCGACGCCACGGTCGAGGAGCTGCACCGCCGCGGGAGCCCCGATGCGATCGGGGTGTCGGTCGACCTCACCGACCCGGCGTCGATCGCCGACGCGTTCTCGACCATCGGCGAGCGGTGGGGATCCGTCAACTCGCTCGTCAACACGATCGGGCCCGCCGACGGCTACTTCGAGGACCTCGACGACGACGGGTGGCGTGCGGCGTTCGACCTCGGCCTCATGGCGGCGGTGCGCTGCACCCGCGCAGCGCTCCCCCTCCTCCGGTCCGCGGACTGGGGTCGCGTCGTGAACTTCGCCGCGCACTCGATCCAGCGGCAGAGCCCCCGCCTGGTCGCCTACACCGCGTCGAAGGCGGCCGTGGCGAGCCTGTCGAAGAACCTCGCCAAGAGCCTCGCCGCCGACGACATCCTCGTGAACACCGTCAGCCCCGGCACGATCGTCACCGCCAGCTTCACCGAGGTCCTGGATCCGATCCTGCGGGCCGAGGGGCTCGACTCGTCGGACCCCAAGGACGTCATGGACTGGATCGCCGCGACGTTCCACCAGCCGGCCGACCTCGGTCGTGCGGGCCTGCCCGAGGAGGTGGCGTCGGTGACCGTGTACCTCGCGTCCCGGCGCAACGGCTACGTGACCGGCGCGAACGTGAACGTCGACGGCGGATCGGACTTCGTGTGATCGCCCGCCGCCGGCGGGCGGAGGAGACCGGCTCGTGAACGCCGACGAGCTCGTCGAGGTCGCGTGCGAGCGGACCGGAGCGGAGGACCTCGGTGCCGACACCTGGCGCGAGGGGCTCGACGTGCTCGTCGACTCCCTGAACGAGGAGGCGGCGCTCAACGAGCTCGGGATCGCCGCGATGACCGACATGGTCGTCGGCTTCCTGGTGAACCGCCTCGAGGTCGAGCGGTGCTTCGCCGAGCACCCGGAGATCGACGACCAGGAGATCGTGGCGCCGCTGTTCGGCCTCGGCCTCCCCCGGACCGGATCGACCGCGCTGAGCTACCTGCTCGCCCAGGACCCGTCCCGTCGCTCGCTGCGCATCTGGGAGGCGAACGCGCCCTGCCCACCCCCGCGGACCGAGACCGAGCGCTCCGATCCCCGAATCGCGACGGCGCAGGCGGGCATCGACCTCACGCGCGAGATGTTCCCCGGCTTCGGCGAGATGCTGCCCTTCGCGGCCGACGGGCCGCAGGAGTGCCTGCTCCCGATGGCGCTCGACTTCCGCTCGCTGATGTTCGACGGCATGGCGCACGTCCCCACCTACTGCTCGTGGCTGCTGCAGGCGGATCTCGTGCCCGCGTACCGCTACCACGAGCGGGTGCTCAAGCTGCTGCAGTGGCGCTGCCCACCGGACCGGTGGTGGCTCAAGTCCCCGGCGCACATGCTCTCGATCGACGCGCTCGACGTCGTGTACCCCGACGCCCGCTTCGTGATGACCCACCGCGACGTCGCTCGCGTCCTCCCCTCCGTGTGCGCCCTCTACAGCACGTTGTCCGGTGTCCTCACCGAGCGGCCGGACCCCGCCGCCATCGGCGCGCACAACGTCGAGGTGTGGCGGACGGCGCTCGAGCGCCTCGTCGGGTTCCGCGACCGCGGCAACGACGACCGGTTCGTCGACCTCGCGTTCGACGCGGTGCAGCGCGACCCGATGGGCCAGGTGGAGCTCCTCTACGCGCGGCTCGGCGACGACCTCGCCGACGACGCGCGGCAGGCCATGGAGCGGTGGTGGGCGGAGAGCTCGTCCGGCCGATCGGGCCCCGGCGCCTACCGGGCCGATGACTTCGAGCTCGACCTGGCCGACGTCCGCCGTCGCTTCGCGTTCTACGACGACCGGTTCGGCATCGCCGCCGACCGCTGAGCCACAGGGGAGCCCATGGACGAGATCACCCGCAAGGTCGTCGACGGCAGCGCGTGGCGCGAGTTCTGCGACATGCTCGCTGACGCCGGTGAGGTGATCCTGGCGGACGGCAACCCCGATGACCCGCTCGACCGCGCGGAGGGCTTCCGGATGCTCACCCGCCTGCTGCGCGGGGCCCTGGAGAACAAGCTCGAGCACGGGCGGGCGACCGATCCCCAACTCGTCTGCACCTGCCACGAGACGATCAAGATCGTCGGCGAGAACCCGGACAACCACTACCTCGGCGCCTCGCTCGACGGGCGGTACGACTACCGGATCCGGGGCACCCGCGGCGACGCGAGGTGGATCAGCTTCAACCTGTTCTCGGGTGCCGGCTTCGGAGGTGGCGGTCCGGGGACCGGCGCGACGCTGCACGAGGAGCAGATGCACATCGAGCCGGACGGCACCTTCGAGGTGATCATCTCCAAGGAGGAGCAGCCCGGGAACTGGCTCCGCTCGGAGCTCGACACCCGATCGATCGCCATCCGCCAGACGTTCCTGGACAAGTGGCACCAGGAGCACGCCGACCTGCGCATCGAGCGCCTGGGCGCCGACGGGGAGCCGCCGGCGCCGTTGACCGCCGAGGAGCTGTACCTGTCGCTCCTCTACGCGGGCTTCTACGTGAAGGGGGTGGCCGAGATCGGCGCGCAGTGGGCGGTCCGGCAGTCGGCCTGGCCGAACGTGTTCACCGACGAGGCGGAATCGGAGCTGACCGACAAGTTCAAGGACCCGCAGATCACCTGGCACCAGGCCTACTTCGACCTGGCCGACGACGAGGCCCTCGTCGTCGAGGTCACGCCACCCGACTGCGAGTACTGGATGATCGCCCTCCACAACCACTGGATGGAGACGCTCGACTACCTGCGCCACCGATCGACCCTGAACTGCCACTCGGCCACGCTCGAGCCCGACGGCAGCGTCCGCTTCGTGATCGCCGCCCGCGATCCGGGTGTGCCGAACTGGCTCGACACGGCCGGGCACGCCCGCGGCACCGTCGGCGTGCGCTGGGTCGGTCCGGACGTGGAGGACGTGCTGCCCGACACCCGGGTCGTGCCGATCGACTCGCTCCGGCCTTGAACGTCGCGTGAGCCTCGGCGCAGGGTCGTCGCCGTCCTGCGCCGGCCCGTGCGATCGGTCCGGGCTTTGCTGACGCCTCACCGATCGCTTCCCGTCGCTTGACCCGCGACCCGCTTGGCTGGTCACGACGTCGTCCGCGCCCGCGGTCGAACCGCCTCTCCGCCGTGGGCGGGGCCGCGTCGGCCGGGACGTCGGTCAGCCGGTGGGTCCTTCCCATGCCGCCGGCGGCAACGACGCCCTGGCGTCGCCGGGAGAGGTGGACACCAGCCACCTCTCCCGGCACCGGCGCGCTCGTGCTTCCGCGAGGTGTCGGCGGCGATGGTCCGGGAGCGGCACCGCGGTCGTCCAGTTCTTACCGACGCTTTGCCGCACACCCCTTGTCGTGGCGGTCCTCGGTCCCGATCATCGGATCCCATGGCTGATGTGGTGCGAGCGGACCCGGTGAGCCGGCGGCAGGCGCTGCTGCGCGTCCCCCGGATCACCGCGTGGTTCTGGGCGATCAAGGGCCTGTCGACGGCGATGGGGGAATCGACGTCGGACTACCTCGTCCACCGGTTGGACCCGCCCGTCGCGGTCGTCATCGGGTTCGTCCTGTTCGCGGTGACGTTGGGGTGGCAGCTGTCGAAGCGGCGCTACTGGGCGTGGTCGTACTGGGCGGCCGTCGTCGGCGTCGGCGTCTTCGGCACCATGGCCGCGGACGTGGTGCACGTCGGCCTCGACGTCCCGTACGCCGCGTCCGTGGTGCTGGGCTCGATCGCGATGACCGCGGTGTTCGTGGCGTGGCAGCGGTCGGAGGGGACGCTGTCCATCCACAGCATCGACTCGACCCGCCGGGAGCTCTTCTACTGGGCGACGGTGGTGATCACCTTCGCCCTCGGCACCGCGGTCGGGGACCTCACGGCCGTGACCTTCGGGCTCGGCTACCTCCCGTCGGCGGTCCTGTTCGGCCTGCTCATCCTCGTGCCGGCCGCGGGCTACCGGTTCGGGCGCTGGAACCCGATCCTGTGCTTCTGGTCGGCGTACGTGCTGACCCGGCCGCTCGGTGCGTCGATCGCGGACTGGCTCGGCAAGTCCCCCGCCGACGGCGGCGTCGGCTGGGGAGCGGGCCGGGTGAGCGTCGTGCTCACCGCGCTGATCGTCGTCCTGGTCGCGGTGGTCGCGACCACGAAGGTCGACGTCCAGCCCGACCCCGCCCCCTCCCCCGCCTGACACCCCTCCCCCACCTCCCGTTCTGTGTCGCAGAACGGGGGTCATGGCCGACGTCCTGCGACACAGAAGGGCTCGTGGCACGGGCGTGCCGCGGCACACAGGACGCTCAGGCGGCGGGCGCATGACCGTCCGCTAACCCTCGCCTCACCGAGCGGTGACCGCCGGCGCCGCACCCTTGGGCTCGATGGCGCGGCCTCGACACCTCTGCGGCGCGAGCCGGCGGGCAGGGTCCTCCACCGCCGCGCCCGAACGGCGGCGATGACCGTCGCCGAGGCCGACCACGGGGCACCGATCCCCCGTGTCCGCGTGATCGCCGCCACCGCCGCCGTCGGGGCCGTCGTGTTCGCGCTGCTGCGGCTCGCGATCCGCGACGACGGGTGGCTCGTGGCGGTCGACCGCGGCGTGCTGCGCTGGGTGCTCGCCCACCGCTCGGACCCGCTCACGACGATCATGACGGCGGTCACGACGCTCGGCGACCTGCCGGTCGTGGTCCTCGCCGGTGCGATCGCGGTCACCGCGCTCGTCCGGGCGCGGCGGGGCGAGCTCGCAACCGCGCTCGTCGTCTCGTCCGCCGGCACCTGGCTGCTCGTCAACGGGATCAAGCTCCTGGTGCAACGACCACGCCCGCCTGAGGGCGTCCGGCTGGTGCACGCCGCCGGCTGGGCGTTCCCGTCGGGGCACGCCGGGCAGTCGGCGGCGATGTACGTCGCCATCGGGCTGCTGGCGTGGTTCGCCGCGCGTGCCGCCTGGGTCCGGTGGACCCTGCTGGCCACGACCGTCGTGCTGGCGCTCGGCATCGGGTCGAGCCGCGTCTACCTCGGCGTGCACTGGATGTCCGACGTCGTCGCCGGCTGGTCGCTCGGCCTCGCGTGGTTCCTCGCGGTGCTCGGCGTGACCACCGCATGGGTGCGGCGGCCACGAGCGGATGGATCGGGCGCGACGTGATCGCCCGAGCCCACGGGACGCGCCCGACGCTGCGGATCGCGCCGCCGCGCGCGACGCGGCGTCCCTACGCTGGACCCGGCACGACGAGCTCGGCCGGGCACGGGAGGAGCTGAGGTGACCGAGAGGCCGTTGGTGCTGGTCGTCGAGGACGACGCAGCGATCAGTTCGAACCTCGGACGCGCGCTCGATGCCGCGGGCTACCAGCCCGCGCTCGCGGCGACCGCCGCGTCGGCCCGCTCGATCGCGACGGAGCCCGCGCTCGTCCTGCTCGACCTCGGGCTGCCCGACGGCGACGGCCTCGACGTCGCGACCGACCTCCTCGCCCGGTGGCCGGAGCTGCGGATCATCATGCTGACCGCACGTGTCGAGGAGGTGGACGTGGTCCTCGGCCTGGACTCGGGTGCGATCGACTACGTCACGAAGCCGTTCCGCCTCACCGAGCTGCTCGCCCGGGTCCGGGCCCACACGCGCCGCCGCGAGGAGCCGGCTGCGCCGGTCTACGAGGACGGCGACGTGGTCGTCGACACGGGGGCGCGGCGGGTGACGCTCGGCGGCGACGAGGTGACGCTGCGGGCGAAGGAGTTCGACCTGCTCGTCCAGCTGATCTCGCACAAGGGCAACGTGGTCACCCGCGAGACGCTGATGTCCCGGGTGTGGGACGAGCACTGGTTCGGTTCGACCAAGACCCTGGACGTGCACATCGCCGCCCTGCGGCGACGGCTCGGCGAGCAACCGGGCACGCCCAGCAGGATCACGGCGCTGCGCGGCGTCGGCTACCGGTGGGACCCGGTGTGAACCGCCCGGCCGCAGCGGAGCCTCGTCGGTGAGGCGACGCATCCTCGTCGCGATCGTGGGCGTCACGGCGGTGTCGACCCTCGTCCTCACCGTCCCGCTCGTGGTCATCATCGCCCGCCGCGAGAGCGCCGACTCGATCCGGGAGCTGCAGCGGGCGGCGCAGCGCACGTCCGCCGGGCTGTCGACCAACCCCGGGCGAGACGGCGAGCAGGTCGAGATCCCCGAGACGGAGCGCGACGTGCACGTGGCGGTGTACTGGCCGGACGGCACGAAGATCGGAGGGCGCGGCCCGGCGCGGTGGGACGAGGTCAGCGCGAGGGCGAGGTCGATCGAGGTCGACGGCATCGTCGGGCCCGAGCGCGTCGTCGCGGATCCGGTCCTCGTGAACGAGCGGCTCGTCGCCGTCGTCCGCGTGACCGAGCCGGCGTCGGAGACGACGGACCGGGTCCGGCGCGACGTGTCGGTCCTCGTGCTGATCGACCTGCTGGCGATCGCCGTCGCCGCCGGCGTGGGCTGGTTCGTCGCCGCCCGGCTGGCCCGGCCGGTGCGGCGGCTGCGCGACGACGCGGTCCGGCTGGGTGAGGGCGACTTCTCGGTCGATCCGACCCGGAGCGGCATCGGCGAGGTCGACGAGACGTCCGAGGCCCTGTCGGAGACGGCGGGGCGGCTCGAGGCGATGCTGGCCCGGGAGCGCGCGTTCTCGGCCGACGCGTCGCACCAGCTGCGCACGCCGCTGGCGGCGCTCCGGCTGTCGGTCGAGACGGAGCTGCTCGACCCGCGCCCCGACGCCACACCGGTGCTCGAGGAGTCCTTGACGCAGATCGACCGCCTGGAGGACACGATCACCACGCTGCTCGCCGTGGCCCGGGACCGACCGCCGCCGCGGGACCTGCTCGACGTGCAGCGGCTCCGCGACGGGCTCCACCGGCGGTGGGACGAGCGCTTCGCCGGCGCCGACCGACGGGTGCGCAGCCGGGCGGACGCCCCGATCGGCGTCCACGTGAGCGTCGCGGTCCTCGACCAGATCCTGGACATCCTCCTCGGCAACGCCCTCGAGCACGGGCAGGGCGACGTCGACCTCTCGCTGCGCCGCTCGGGCGGCGGCGGCCTCTCGGTCGAGGTCGCCGACGCCGGCGCGCTGGACCGGGATCCGGCGGGCCTCTTCACGCGGCGTGATCCCGTCGCGTCCGGTCACGGGGTCGGCCTCAGCCTCGCCCGGTCGCTCGCCGAGGCCGAGGGCGGGCGGCTCGTCCTGTCGTCGTCCGACCCGACCACGTTCCGCCTGGTGCTGCCCGACGCGGTCGTCGTCCCCGCGGACCGTCAGCGCCAGGCGCCGGCGTAGAAGTCGAGGTAGCGCTCCACCTCGCTGCTCCAGTACGCGCGGTCGTGGTCGCCCTGCCCGATCGTGAGCGCGGCCCGCGTGCCGCTCCCGTCCAGCTCCGCCGCGAACGGTGCGACCTCGCGACGGAGGTGGTCGTCGCTCCCGACGTCGAGCCAGATGCGTCCGGACAGCGGCCGGAGCCCGACCACGAGCTGCTCGAGGTCGTCGGGGAGCGTCGGGCTGTGCCCGCCCACGGCCCCGAACAGGTCCGGGCGGTCGGCCGCCGCCTTCAGCGCGGCCTCCCCGCCGCGGGAGATGCCACCGACCGCGCGGCGCGTGCGGTCGGGCACGGTCCGGAAGTTCGCGTCCGCCCACGGGACGACGTCGTCGACGAGGTTGCGGGCCTCGGTGGACGAGGACGCCTCGCCCTCGCGCGGCATGACGATGATCGCCGGGCCCGTCGCGGCGATGCGGACCAGCCGGTCGGCCTGCGCGGTCAGGCCCAGGTCGATCCACTGCTGCTCGTCCGCACCCGACCCGTGGACCAGGTAGATGGTCGGGTACCGCGTCGACGTCCGGTCGTAGCAGGCCGGCAGGTGCACCAGCACGACCTGACCGGAGCGCTGCTTCGTGATGTCCGACCCGACCCCCGAGCCGCAGTCCGGCCGCACGAGCCGGATCGGGTCCCGCGTCGAGTCGCTCTCGCCGTCGGTGCACCCGACGAGCGCCACGACGGCCACGAGCACGGCGATCGCGACCAGGCCGACCGAGCGCGACGGAGGGCGGGTCACCCGGTTCATCCCGTCCTGATGGCGATGAAGTCGCGCTGGTCCGGCGCGAGGTACCGGGTCGCCGGACGCTGCATCGAGGGCGTGAGCTTCGCCGCGTCGACGCCCAGCGGTGCGTGCGCGTCCGGGCGGTACCAGTTGAACGTCACGACCCCGTCGTGGATGTCGAGCTGCATCGCCCGCACCGCCCCGGCGTCGACCATCGCGTGCGCCAGCTGCACCAGCGTCATCCGGCTGCCGGCCGCGTAGATCAGGCGGCCCTGGGCATCGACACCGACGGCGGACCGCCACGTGTACTGGAACTGCGACTTCTTCGTCCCCCAGCGCAGACCGCGGTCGGAGAGGAGCCCCGGGACCGGCTGCCCGCCGTCGACGATCAGCGCGAGGTTCTGGCGGACGGTCGCGACGTCCGCCGTCAGCGCGGACGGGCCGGGCCACGCGACCACGTCGGCACGACCCTCCTTGCGGATCACGAGCGACGCGAGGCCGGGAGCGAGGGCGCGGACGGCGTGCCGACCCTCCGTGTAGACGCCGCCCGGGGTGTGCCGGAACTTGAACCCGGCGTTGAACGCCGCGATCACCGTCGACCGGTCCTTCGCGGGGATCTCCGAGTGCCACGCCCACGTGCCACCCGGCTCCCGCAGCCCCGGCACGTAGACGGTGCGGAGGTGCGCCTGGTCGAACCGCACCACGTCCGCGATCACGGCCGGGGCCGCCGCGTCGGGGTGCAGGAAGGTCTGCTGCACCGCACCGGGCGCCGCCCGCAGCCCGCGGACCGGCGTCCACACGGCCTCGCCCGGCGCCGGCGCCCTCGCGGCCGTGACGGCACGATCCGTCCCCGCGGCGGCGTGTCGGAGGTTGGTCGGGATGTCCGCCCTCGGCGGCGCGCTCCCCGTCGGCTTGCTGCGGGTGTACCACCACTGCTCGACGTCGTTGACGGCCGACTCGAAGCCGTGGTCGCGGAGCCAGTCGACGGTGCGGACGCTCACGGGATCGTCGCCGGGCGCGGTCAGGTAGGTGCCGTACGACCACACGATCGGGACCATCGCGACGGCGAGCACCGCGAGCACGGCGCGGACGACGGGGTGACGGCGGCGAGGGCGCCGCCGTCGCGGCCGCTTCGGTGGCCGCGGGGTCGCGGCCGGACCCTGCGGGCTGGTCCAGCTGGCCGGCGGGTCGTCCAGGGCGGTCACGTGTCTCCTCGGGGGTCGATGGCCCCATCGTCGGGAACCGCCGGTTGCCACGACGTGAGGCGACGGTGAGCCGTCGGCAAATCCGTCCGCCCGCCGATCGCACCGACTTCACCGACGGCTGAGGTTCGGAGCACCGAGGGACAACCGACCGGGCCGTACGTTCCGGCCATGGCGACGATCAGGCGCGACCCGGCGGCCGGTCGTCGCGCGCCGGGCCGGCTCGCACCACCTCCGTCGCGACGGCAGGTCCTCGGTCTCGCCGGTGCCGGGGTGGCCGCGCTCGCCGCCCGCACCGGCGCCAGGTGGGCACCGATCCCGGCCTTCCGGCCCGCCCCGGCGAGCCCCGCCCAGGAGGAGCGCCGCGGCGACCCGTCCCACGGCGACCTCGGCACGGTGCCGATCGTGTGGTCCGTCCGCACGACGATCCCTGTGGTGGCGCTCACGTTCGACGACGGGCCCGACCCCGAGTTCACCCCGCGGGTCCTCGACGTGCTCCGGGCGCACGGCGTCCGGGCGACGTTCAACATGATGGGCTGGAACTGCGCGCACCACCCCGGGCTCGCCCGCGCCGTGGCCGCCGACGGTCACGAGGTCGGCAACCACACGTGGAGCCACCTGGACCTCTCGCAGGTCGACCCGCGCGTGACCCAGGAGGAGATCCGTCGGGGGCGGGAGGAGATCGTGCGCGCCACCGGACTCGAGCCCACCTGGTTCCGACCGCCCCGCGGGGAGCTGACCGGCACCGCGCTGCGCTGCGCCGCCGAGCAGCACGACGGCGTCCTCATGTGGACGGTGAACGGCGGTCTGCCGATCCTGACGCCGGCGCAGGTCGTCGCCGACCGGTTGGTCGACGCCGTGGGACCGGGTGCGATCGTCGGGCTCCACGACGGCATCGGACGAGGCACCTTCGACCGCCGCGCGCCGTTCGCGCTCGACCTCGCGGCGCACCGACGCGTCGAGGTCGAGGCGCTCGACGGCATCGTGCGACGCCTCGCAGCGCGGGGCTACCGGTTCGTCACCGCGTCCGAGCTGGTCGCGCTGCCCGACGACCGCCCGGCGGTCTCACCGAGGTCTTGACCACGGCTCGACCTCGTCTTGCGCGAGCCCCCGAGAGTGCTCCAGGTGCCACGACGCACACGTGATCGGGACCGCCCCGACCACATCGACCACTCCCAGGAGATCCCCATGAACCCCTTGCGGAAGGCGCTGCTCGGCGGCGCGCTCGTCGCCTCGACGCTCACCGGCGGCGCCATCGGCGCCAGCATGCTCGGCACCGCCGGTGCCCAGACCGACTCGACCACCTCCACCACGGCACCCGCAGCGGCCGCGCCCGCACCCGGCGGCTACGGGAACGGGAGCGGCGGCGGTGGTCAGGCGCCGGACTGGAGCAAGGGCGGCCACCAGGCGAACGGCAAGACCGAGACCGTGCTGAGCGGCGACGACGCCGCCAAGGCCGAGGCGGCGGCGACGGCTGCCGTGCCGGGCGCGACGGCGCAGCGGGCGGAGACCGATGCCGAGGGCGCCGCCTACGAGGTGCACATGACGAAGTCGGACGGCTCGATCGTGACGGTCAAGCTCGACAGCGGCTTCAAGGTCACCCAGACCATCGACGGGATGGGCTGACACGCCCGCACGCCGCGTCGGCTCCGGTCGCACCGTCGACCGGGGCCGACGCGGGCGCGACGGGACGACCAGCCCGCGCCACCGGATCGGTCGCACGGCGGGCTGCGGGATGCGACACTTCGCCGGTGCCCGACCCGATGAGCGACGCCGTGGTGGTCCGGTGGCTGGTCGCCGGCGACGCGGGCGACCTGGATGCGTTCGACGACCTGCTCCACGCCGATGCGGTCGTCCACGCCCCGGCCGGCCTCTCCACCACGGGCGTCGAGGAGGAGAGGTCCGTCTGGCGCGAGGCGCTGGCGGCGATGCCCGACCTGCGCCACGACGTGCAGGAGGTGGTCGTCGACGGCGACGTCGAGATGGCCCGGGTGGTCGTGACCGGCACCATGGCCGGGTCGTTCGGGGGCGTCGACGGCACCGGACGCACGTTCCGGATGGACCAGGCGGTGATCACCCACCTCCGCGACGGCCGGATCGAGGAGGCGTGGGAGATCGCCGACGTCAGCGCCCTTCGACAGCAGGTCGGCAGCGACTAGGGACGCGCGGAGCGATCGCTCACCCCACGCATATCGTCCGCGTCTCGAAACCGGCAGACGCGGAGGCAACACCGCCGTCCCTTGACTGGGCGACGTGGTCCACGACGAGCCGGCACGAGCGACAGCGGTACGGGAGCGGACGCTGGGCCTCACCGCCTACGGCTGCGAGCCCGACGAGGCCGAGCTGTTCGCGGAGCTCGCGCCCCGGCACGGGATCGAGGTCACCACCACCGCCGACCCCGTCCGGGACGCCGGCGCGGCGCTGTCGCTCGGCAACCGCCACGTCAGCGTCGGGCACCGCTCGCTCGTCTCGTCACGTGAGCTCCTGGCCCTGAGGGACGCGGGCGTCGACCACCTCTCGACGCGGAGCATCGGCCTCGACCACATCGACCTCGCCGCCGCGGCCGAGCTCGGGATCACCGTCGAGAACGTCACCTACTCCCCCGACGGGGTCGCCGACTTCACCCTCATGCTGATCCTCATGGCTGTCCGCGCCGCGCCGGACGTCATGCGCACCGCAGGACGATCCGCTCAGCGCGGCGCCCGGGGCGGGGACCTGCGTGACATGACCGTCGGCGTGGTCGGGGTCGGCAACATCGGGGCGGCCGTGATCCGCCGCCTGCACGGGTTCGGGTGCGAGGTGCTGGCGTGCAGCAACGGTCCGACCCCTCCCGCGACGGTGGAGCTCGTCCCGCTCGACGAGCTGCTGCGCCGGAGCGACGTCGTGACGCTGCACGTGCCGCTCACACCGCACACGTACCACCTCGTCGGGCAGGCACGGATCGACTCGATGCGGCCGGGCGCCTTCCTCGTCAACACCGGACGTGGCGCACTCGTGGACACCGAGGCGCTCGTCGTCGCGCTCGAGCGGGGACGGCTGGGGGGTGCCGCGCTGGACGTCGTGGAGGGCGAGGAGCGGCTCGTCCGCCCGGATCCGCCGATCGACCACGCCGATGGCGGCGCGCTGGCACGGCTGCTCGCGCTGCCCAACGCGATCGTCACCCCGCACGTCGCCTACCGCACGAGGCGGGCCCTGGAGGAGACCGTCGAGGGGACCCTCGGCGGCTGCACGGACTTCGAGAGGTACCGGGAGCCATGGACAAGTTGAGGATCGCCATCCTGTTCGGTGGCTGCTCGGAGGAGCACGACGTCTCCGTGAAGTCGGCCGTCGAGGTCGCGGCGAGCGTCGACACCCGGCGGTACGAGCCGATCCACGTCGGCATCACGCGGTCCGGGGCCTGGAAGGTCTGCGACGGTCCGGGCGTCGGGTGGGAGGACGGCGGGTGCCGACCCGCGGTGATCTCGCCGGACCGTGACGTGCACGGCCTGCTCGTCGCCGAGCCGGAGGGGTGGCAGGCGGTGCGGCTCGACGTCGTGTTCCCGGTCCTGCACGGCCGCACCGGTGAGGACGGCGCGGTGCAGGGGCTGCTCGAGCTCGCCGGCATCCCCTACGTCGGGTGCGGCATCCAGAGCTCGGCGATCTGCATGGACAAGTCCCTCGCGTACGTCGTGGCGAGGAGCGCCGGCATCTCCACCCCGGAGTTCTCGATCGTGACCGGGGCCGACGACCCCACGGCGCACGGCCTCCAGTACCCGGTGTTCGTCAAGCCGGCCCGTTCCGGGTCGTCCTTCGGCGTGACCCGCGTCGAGCGCCCGGACGAGCTGGCCGCGGCCGTCGAGGTGGCCCGGCGGTACGACGACAAGGTCCTCGTCGAGCAGGCCGTGCGCGGCAGCGAGGTGGGGTGCGCCGTGCTGGGGCGTGGCGATGACGTCGTCGTCGGCGCCGTCGACCGGATCGACCTGCGACACGGGTTCTTCCGCATCCACCAGGAGGCGGCACCCGAGCAGGGCTCCGAGAACTCCACGGTGACGGTCCCCGCGGACCTGCCGGACGAGCAGCGCGACCTGGTGCAGCGGACGGCGCGCGCCACCTACGCGGCGCTGGGGTGCGAGGGCCTGGCGCGCGTGGACATGTTCCTCCTGGACGACGGCCGCGTCGTGCTCAACGAGGTCAACACGATGCCGGGGTTCACGGCGTACAGCCGGTACCCGCGGATGATGGCCGCCGCCGGCATCGGCGGTCCGGAGCTGTTCGACCGCTGCGTCTCGCTGGCGATGGGGCGCTGACGTGGAGGCCGGGTTCGTCTTCCTCGACGAGGTCCTGCGCGGCGTGCGCTGGGACGCCAAGTACGCGACCTGGGACAACTTCACCGGGACGCCGGTCGACGGCTACGAGGTGAACCGCGTCGTCGGCTCCGACGCGCTCGCCCACGGGCTGGAGCGTGCGCAGGAAGGGGCCGCGGACCTCGGGTTCGGCCTGCTCCTCTGGGACGGCTACCGCCCGCAGCGTGCCGTGGACCGCTTCCTCGACTGGTCCGGGCAGCCCGAGGACGGGCGGACGAAGGCGCGCTTCTACCCGAACATCGGCCGGGCGGCGATGATCACCGACGGCTACGTGGCGCCGAGGTCGGGGCACAGCCGCGGCAGCGCCGTCGATCTCACGCTCTACCGACTGGACACCGACGAGCTCGCGCCGATGGGTGGCGGCCACGACCTCATGGACGAGCGCTCCCACCACGGCGCGCCCGGGATCTCGGACGCCGCGGCGTGGCACCGGCGGGTGCTGTGCTCGGTGATGGAGTCGAGCGGGTTCGAGCGGTACGAGCGCGAGTGGTGGCACTACGTGCTGGCGGACGAGCCGCACCCGGACACCTACTTCGACTTCCCGATCTCCTAGAGCCGACCCCTCAACCCGTCGGTCGCTGCGGTGCGGCGGGCAGCTCCACCCGGACGTGGAGGCCCCCGCCGCTCCGGGGCGTGAGCGTCAACGTGCCGTCGTGGGCCCGGGCGATGCTGTCGACGATCGCGAGGCCGAGGCCGACACCGGCGTGGTCGCCGCGGACACGCTCGGTGCCGCGCTGGAACGGCTCCACCAAGGTCGAGATCCGCTGCTCGCTGAGCTGCTCGCCCGTGTTCTCGACCTCGAGCACGACGACCCGGGGGCCGACCGCGGTCCGCAGCTGCACGGGGCCGCCCTCGGGGAGGTTGTGCACGACGGCGTTGTGCAGGAGGTTCGTGGTCATCTGCAGGAGCAGCGCGTGGGAGCCGAGCGTCGGGGCGACCTCCCCGGACGTGTCGATCGTGACCCCACGGCCCTCGGCGAGCGGCAGCAGCGTCTCGGCGGCCTCCTCCGCGACGAGCGACAGGTCGACCGGTTCCCGCTCGAAGCTGCGCTGGTTCGCACGGCTGAGCAGGAGGAGGGCCTCGGTGAGGTCGATCGCCCGCGCGTTGACGAAGTAGAGCCGCTCGATCAGCTCGCCGGCGTCGCGGTCGGGGTCCTTGCGGGCGACGTCCAGGAGCGTCTGCGTGATCGCGAGCGGCGTGCGCAGCTCGTGGGACGCGTTGGCGGCGAAGCGCTGCTGTTCGCCCACGTGCGCGTCGAGCCGGGCGAGCATCGTGTCGAAGGCGTCGGCGAGCTCGCGGAACTCGTCGTCGCGACCCTCGAGCTGGATCCGATGGGCGAGCGAGCCGTTGGCGGCCCGGCGAGTGGCGTTGGTGATGCGGGTGAGCGGCGCCAGCATGCTGCCGGCGAGGATCCAACCGCCGACGAGGCCGAACACCAGCAGGAAGCCCAGCGCGAGCGCGGCCTTGGGCGCGAACGCGCGCAGCAGGTCCGAGCGGTTTGGCACGAACATCTCCGGGGCGCGCAACCCGCCGCCGGGGTTCTGGAGGTGGATGACCTCCGGGACGTACCGCAGCAGGAACACCCACACGGCGGCGAGCAGCAGGAGGCTCGCGACCAACAGGAAGCCGGCGTAGCTGAGGGTGAGCTTGAGGCGGACGCTCAGACCGGGCGGTCGCTCCACGTCCGCGTCACCCGGCCCCGGCCTGTTCGGCGTCGATGCGGTACCCGACGCCCGCGACCGTGGCGATGATCCACGGCTCACCCATCCGCTTGCGCAGCGCGGACACGGTGATGCGGACGGCGTTGGTGAACGGGTCGGCGTTCGCGTCCCACGCCCGCTCGAGCAGCTCCTCCGCGCTGACGACGCCGCCGTCGGCGGCGACGAGCACCTCGAGCACGGCGAACTGCTTGCGCGTCAGGGCGATGTACCGGCCGTCCCGGTAGACCTCGCGCCGGAAGGGGTCGACGCGGAGCCCGGCGATCTCGCGGACCGGCGGCCGGTGGTGCGCCCGCCGCCGATCGAGCGCCCTGAGCCGGAGCACGAGCTCCTGCATCACGAACGGCTTGGTCAGGTAGTCGTCCGCACCCAACCCGAACCCGGACGCCTTGTCGTCCAGCCGGTCGGCGGCCGTGAGCATCAGGATCGGCATGCCGCTGCCGGAGGCGACGATCCGCTCGGCGATCTCGTCCCCCGATGGCCCGGGCACGTCGCGGTCGAGCACCGCGATGTCGTAGGCGTTGGCGTCCAGCAGCTCCAACGCGATGTGGCCGTCGCCCGCGATGTCCGCCGCGATGGCCTCCAGGCGCAACCCGTCCCGGATCGCCTCGGCCATGTAGGGCTCGTCCTCGACGACCAGCACTCGCACCCGCTCCAGGCTACGAGCCGGCACATATCGTCGGCGTCGCGAGAACGTCCCCCCGTGCCCGCTCAGCCCGGCTCGACGTCGTCGACGGGTCCCGCCGGGCGTTCGGCCGGGCCGGTGCACCTGATCGCCACGTCGACCAGCCGGCGAGCCGCCTCCAGGAGGGTGGCCGCCGTGTCCCCGTCGACGAGCTGCAGGTCGGTCAGGTGCCGGGTGCGCGCCGCCCGCAGGATCGCGAGGTCGGCGACCACCTCCATCCCGTCGGGACCCGAGGCGACGGCCAGGTTGATCAGCTCGTCGAGGCGCCGGCCCGCGTCGACGGGGCTGAACGACGTGCCGAGCATCGCCGCGGCGGCGGTGACGCCCGCGAGGAAGGCCACGGGGGCGGCGGCCCCACCCGGGTGCACCGGATCCTTCATCGCCCGCTCCGCGACGTCGAGGAGCGCGATCGCCTCGTCCACGTGCTGGCGTGCCTCGCTGGTCATCTCCACCGCCGGTCGGACGCGACGACGCCCGGGTATCCACAACGGTCCCCGGGCGTCGGCGTGTGATGTTGTGCTCGGTAGATCGCATGAACCGCCTTCGGCGTTTCACCCGATCTGATTCTCCGTGGTCATGGACCCGATCCAGCCGATCCCTCGAAGCATCCGCCGAGGAACTCCATGAGCTGCGGCGTCACCACCGTGTCGCCGGGCGCGCCGATGTCCACCGACACCTGGGCGTGGTCGAGCTGGCGGGCGTCGACCACCGTCACGGGGACGCCGGCGGCGCGGAGCGCGCCCACGAACTCGCGATGCAGGTCGAGCCGCACGTCCGGCCCACGCGCGGCGACGAAGTAGTCGGGGATCCCCTCGTCGGCCGCGACGTGCGTCATCGGTGAGGCGACCGCCCAGGTCGCCGGGTCCGTCCCGAAGGCATCGAGGTAGACGTCGTGCACGAAGGGCTCCGGATGGGTCGCCCCGGCGGTCACGTCGTACCCCTCGCCGTCGATCGATCCGGCGCAGCGCACCGCGTCGAGCCGCTCGCCGTGAGCTCCCAGGAAGGACGGGTCCGTCGTGATCGCGGCGACGATGCCACCGCCGGCGCTGTGGCCGAGCAGCGCGACGCGATCCGGATCGATCCCGAGCTCGTCGGCGTGGTGGAGCAGCCAGGCGACCGCGGCGGCGGCGTCGGCGTCGTGCACCGGGTAGCGCGGCGACGGCGGCGTCGTGCTCACGTCGGTCAGCCGGTAGTTGACGCTCGCGAACACGAACCCGGCATCGGTGAACAGGCGGACCTTGTCCTCGATGTGATCCGTCTTGTCGCCACCGGTCCAGGCGCCGCCGTGCACCCACACCACCAGGGGTCGCCGCGTGCAGTTGCCGTCCGTGGCGGCGGGTCGGTGCACGTCGACGCTCGTGAGGTCCGCTGCGAACCCGGCGTGCGACGCGTACTGCAGTGTCGCGTGGCCGTCGCAGGCCACGAGCGCCGTCGGCGCCGCGGACCGCCACGCCGCGTCATCCGTGCAGGCGGCGCACGCCAGCGCGACGAGTCCCACCGCGAGCAGCGCCCGAACCGGACCGTTCCACCGGCGCCGTCCCATCACGTCGGTGACCGTAGGACGTCCGGCCCGCCGACCACCACGCGCCTGACGGGTCGCCGTCAGGACGCGTCGAGCTGCTGCCGGTATGCCATCGGCAGCAGCTCCAGCAGCTGGCCGTCGGGATCCCGCACGAACGCGGCCGCCGGCGCGTCGACCACGACCGAGCCGCCGAGATCGACCGCGCGGGCGACGGCGGCGCCGAGGTCGTCCACGGAGAACGAGATGTGGGTCAGCCCGGGTTCGTTCATCCGCCGCTCGGCCCAGTCGGGGTTGCCCGGGCGATCGAAGCGCAGCAGCTCGAGCACGAAGGACCCACGGCGCAGGTACACGACGCCGAGCCCGACCGGCTCCGGCACCCCGAGGAGGGGTCCGGCCGCTGCGTCGGGGATGTCGAGCGTGCGCTCGACCTCGAAGCCGAGCAGCTCGCAGTAGAACCGCCGCGACACGTCCAGGTCGGTGACGCACTGCCCGACGTGGTTCACGAGCGGCTGGCCGGGATCGTCGTCGGCGGTGCTCATCGACCGGTCAGCGTAGGACCCGGGGACACCTCGACCTGCCGGGGCCTGCTGTCAGTCCCGCTCGATGCCGGGCGGCGGCTCCCCGGTCGCGAGCTCCCACGCCTGCGCGGTCAACCGGTCGCTCACCACCCGTGCGACACCCACCCCGACGCCGGCGGCGACCGACCAGACGAGCGCCTCACCCCAGCCGATCCGGCGA
Organism: Actinomycetes bacterium; assembly: GCA_023392475.1. Taxonomy (GTDB): domain Bacteria; phylum Actinomycetota; class Acidimicrobiia; order Acidimicrobiales; family Microtrichaceae; genus JAEVZA01. The sequence goes on from JAEVZA010000320.1 coordinate 35,662, forward strand.
TCCGCCGGGTTCAGCGGCGGCTCGTGCTCGGAGGGCGTGAGGCGCTTCCACGCCAGGTTGAGCACCTGCCGGGTCACGAGACCGGCGGCCAGGCCCGACGCGGCCGATGCCGCCTTCCACGCGAGGGCGGCGCCGCGCCCCTCCGACGACGATCCGAGGTGCAGGCGGTGTGCGAGGAGATCCACGCTGCACTGCTACCCAGGTCCGCCCGCGGCCAGCCGTCGCGCGGGCCACGGCCGCGCTGCCGAGGTCTGGCCGACCACGTCCCCCTACGATGCCGACACGCCGCGCCGAGTGGAGCTCCGGAGGTTCGGATATGGACGACCTCGAGGCCATCAAGCAGCTGAAGGCCCGCTACTGCCGCACGATGGACACGAAGGACTGGGCCGGCATGCGCGAGGTCTTCGCCGACGACGTCGAGGTGGACACCACCGCGTCGGGAGGCGGCGTCGTGCGCGGTGCCGACGAGTTCGTGTCCTTCCTGCGGGAGACCCTCGACGAGGTCGTCACGGTGCACCACTGCCACATGCCGGAGGTCACCCTCACCTCCCCCACCACTGCGACCGGCGTGTGGGCGATGGAGGACCACCTGCGGTGGCCCGGCGGCATGGAGCTGCACGGCTTCGGCCACTACCACGAGTCGTACGCGCGCATCGACGGGCGCTGGCGCATCGCCCGGACCGAGCTGACGCGCCTGCGGATGGACCTGACCGAACCGTCGTCCTGACGGGACCACCCTCCGTGGTCCGGCACGTCACGTCGATCGCGCGCGCCGCGTCACGATGGTGGCCTCGATGCCTCGGTGGTCCGACCCGATGCGCGGCGCGAGCTCGAAGCCGTCGACCCCGATCCCGCTGCCGACGAGCACGTGGTCGAGGCGTAGGAGGGGCGGTAAGCGCGACTTCAGGTTCCAGGTCGCCGCGAACCCACCGCCACCGACGTCCTGCGCGTCGGACAGGTCGCCGGTCGACGCCAGCTCCCGGAACGCGACCTGGCCCGCGGTGGCGTTGAGATCCCCCACCACCACCGTGTTCGGCCCGGCGTGCGCCGCGCGGCGGGCGAGCACCGAGAGCTCGCGGTGCCACGCGCCGATGCCGACCCGGGTCGGAGCCGGCGAGTGGCTGGCGATCAGGTGGACCGGCGCCGCGCCGGGTGGGGTCAGATCCAGCTCGATCCGGTACCGCTCCACGGCGCGGGGGACGAACGGGATCCGGCTCAGGACCGCCATCCCGAGTCGACCCGGCCGTGGCCGGAGCACGTTGTACGGCAGCCGCCGATCGAGGCCGTTCTCGCGGAACGCCTCGAGCGCTCCCGGGGTGAACTCGCTGAGCACGTAGACGTCGGCGTCCCGTCGCAGCAACGACTCGACCTGGTCCTCGACGTCAGTGCTCTCGTACCACATGTTCTGCGCGAGGACGGTCACGCGGGCGCCGGCGCCGGGCCGGTCGGGGGCGACCAACCCCACGATCGTGGGGAACGCGTACTGCACGACCAGCGCCACCGGGACCAGCGCCGCGAGCGCCCACCACGAGGCGCCCGGGGCGTCGAAGCGCCGGGCCCAGGCCGCCCCGGCGAGCATCACGGCGGCGAGGCCGAGGGTCAGGAGGCCGGACAGGCCGGCGAGCGTCACCGTGCCGAACCGGATCTCCTGGAGCGCCGACGAGAACCGGAGCGCGGTCGTGACGACGACGCCGACCGATGCACCCCCTGCGACGAGGATGCCGGACCTCCCCCACCACGGCGAGCGAACCGCGCGGGCGGCCGGTTCGACCTCGTCGGCGTGGACGGCCGGCGCCGTGCCGGTCCCGGCCGACGTCCGTCGCTCCCGAGGGGTGACGACGCCACGTCCCGACGTGGCGGTGCCCCCGCGGGCTCCCTCCACGCGCGGTCCCCCAGGCACCACGTCCCTCCTCCTCTCCGGCGCTGCCGCGGCGGCGCGCGGCTGCCACGTCACCGTTCGGTGCCCTGCCTTCCCGGTCCGCGCCCGGTCAGAACCACGGGATCCGACCGGCCCCCGGAGGGCGGGATCCGGCGCCGCGGCGGCGCTGCGCGACGATGGCGGCGTGCAGCAACGCCTCGGCCGCGTCGAGCTGGCCGACGGGTCGGCCCTGTCGTACGCGACCGTCGGGAGCGGCCGACCGCTCGTGTACGTGAGCGGCTGGCTCACGCACCTCGAGCTGGGCTGGGAGCTGCCTCCGGAGCGTGCCCTCTACGAGGCCTTGGCCGAGGGGTGCGAGCTGGTGCGCTACGACCGCGCCTCCTGCGGCCTGACGGACCGCACCGACCGACCGCCGTCGCTGGCGTTCGAGCTGGAGCAGCTCGATGGGGTCACCTCCACCCTCGAGCGCACGCCGTTCGACCTCATGGGCGTCTCGATGGGCGCGCCGGTGGCGGTCGCGTGGGCGGCGGCGCACCCGGAGTCCGTGCGGCGACTGGTGCTCTACGGCGGCTGGGCGCGCGGCCGGGACGTCGCGCCGGGCGCCGTGCAGGCCCACGTGCTCGGGCTGATCGGGTCGCACTGGGGGCTCGGCTCCGACGTCCTGACCGACATCTTCGCCCCCGACTTCGACAGCTCCATGCGGGACGTGTTCGCCCGCTACCAGCGGGCGTCGTCCAGCGCCTCGACGGCAGCTGCCCTGCTGGAGATGAGCTACGGGCTCGACGTCGGCGACCTGCTCGCGCAGGTCCGCTCACCCACGCTGGTGCTGCACCGGAGCGACGACCGGGCGGCCCCCCGCTCGCAGGCCGAGGTGCTCGCTGCCGGCATCCCAGGTGCCGAGCTGATGGTCGTGCCCGGCCGCTCGCACCTCCCGTACGCCGGCGATCGGGACGAGCTCGTCCGTCGGGTCCGTCGCTTCCTCGGCCTCCGACCTGCACGGTCGACGGCCTCCGTCCTGACCGCCCGCCAGCGGGAGGTGGCCGAGCTGGTCAGTGCGGGGTGCACGAACCGCGAGATCGCCGAGCGGCTCCACATCAACGAGCGGTCCGCCGAGGGCCACGTCGAGCGGATCCGCACGCGCCTCGGCTTCCGGTCACGATCCCAGATCGCCGCGTGGTTCGTCGCCCAGGGCGACGACGCCGCACGCCCGCCGCGTTGAGGTAGTTCCACGCCTGACTCGTGCGACGGATCGGCGCAGTGTGATCACGACCTGCAGAAGGGATCGCACCGCTCATGACCGACACCGCCGTCACGCAACCCCCGGCCGCTCGATTCGAGGCCCACCCGGTCCGGGGACGGTTCAACGCCGCCTTCTTCCGGGTCATGGGCCCGTACCTCGAGCGGAGCCTGCGGCGACACAAGCAGCGCACCTTCGACGGCCTGCCACGCGAGGTGGTCGAGCTCGGCTCCGGGGTGGGCGCCAACCTCCGCCACCTCCCCGAGGGCGCCACGCTCATCGCCGTCGAACCGAACCCCTACATGCACGAACGCCTGCAGGCTGCCGCCGACCGGGCCGGCGTGCAGCTCCGCCTCCGAGCCAGGCCGGCGGAGGACACGGGGCTGCCCGACCACAGCGTCGACGCGGTCATCTCGTCCCTGGTGCTCTGCACCGTCGCCGACCCCGATCGCGTCCTCGCCGAGGCGCGCCGCATCCTGCGCCCCGGCGGCACCTTCCGCTTCGTCGAGCACGTCGTCGCCCCCACCGGCACACCGACCCGTGCCGCGCAGCGGGTGCTGCGGCGCCCGTGGGCCTGGACGTTCGAGGGCTGCTCGTGCGAGCGCGACCTCGAGCACGCCGTCCGCGGCGCGGGCTTCGCGAGCGTGGCGGTCGACCGGTACCGCCTCCACACACCGTTCCTGCCGTTCAACACCCAGATCGCCGGCATCGCGACCGCCTAGTTCCCGCCCATCGCCCGAGCCCCCGGTCTCGTCCGACCGACCCCGCCGGCGATCCATGTCGAGGTCCCCCGCCTGACTCCGTCACACTGTGAGCGAGCCACGCACCGTGGTCGCCACATCAAGGAGACGACATGGACGAGCTGCAGGGCATCGTGCGGTTCCGGTTCCACGAGGGCCAGGTCGCGGAGTTCAAGCGGCTGTCGGCGCTCTGCCTGGAGATCGTGCGGGAGCAGGACACCGGCACGCTCCAGTACGACACGTTCTTCAACGCCGACGAGTCCGAGTGCATCGTCCTCGAGCGCTACCGCGACTCCCAGGCGCTGATCGAGCACGGGGAGCACCTCGCGCACCTCATGGAGGCGATCATCGCCACGGGCGACGTCCACGGCGAGCTCCTCGGTGAACCGAGCGCCGACCTGCGGTCGAGGATCGCCGACGACGGACCGGTCCAGCTGTTCACGCTGTACCAGGCGCTCTAGGGAGCGCCGCCGACCGTCGGTTCCCGAGGCGGAGCGCCGACGGGCGGCACGACCGGGTGCGTGCGCGACCCGCGTCGCATCCGGCGCGTCAGCGGAACGACGCGATGCGCGGCTCGGTGTCGTCGATCTCGTAGGCGGTGGTGGCCTCGTACCCGAGCCCACGGTCCAGGGTCTCGTCGAGCGCGGCGCGGTAGAGGTCCTTGTAGGCCGCGAGCGAGCCGGCGCTGTTCGCCAGGATCTGCTCCGCGAGCTCCTCCACGACGGCGTCGAGCTCGGCCAGGGGCGCCGACCGCGCCGCCAGGCCCCACGCCGCGGCGTCGGCCCCGGTGAAGGTCCGCGCCGTGTAGGACAGCTCCCGGGCCCGGGCGACCCCGACGAGCCGGATGAGGCGTTGGCTCATCCCCCACGTCGGCCGCAGCCCGAACCTGGCGTGGGTGTCGCCCAACTTCGCCGCGTCGGCGACCACCACGAGGTCGCACGCCAGCGCCAGCTCGAGGGCGCCCGTGAAGCACGCGCCGTTGACCTTGGCGACCACGATCTGCGGGATCGTGGTCAGGGCCTCGATGGCGCGGCGGGCCGGGAGGTCGAGGACGTCGCCGACCGCACCGCCTTCGAGCTGCACCTCGCCGAGCGCCTTGAGGTCCACACCGGCGCTGAAGGCCCGGCCGCGACCGGTGAGCACCACGAGCCGGACGTCGGCACGCTCGCCGATCGAGCGGAGGGCCGACCCCAGCCCGTCGAGCATCGTCGGCGTGATCGCGTTGAGGGCGGCGGGGCGGTCGAGCGTGATCGTCGCGACCGGTCCTCGCACCTCGGTGGCCACCTCGTCGGACATCGCGGTCATCCCTCCGTCAGGTCGTGGTCGGCGCCGCCGCCCGGTCGGGTTCCGGGTCCTCGGCGCGGCGGACGGCCCAGTCGATCACGCGGCCCGGATCGGACGCCTGCCAGAGCATGAGGACGGACGTGAGCAGGTGGAGCTGCGTGCGCGGGAACTCGTCGTCCGCGATCCGCGGGTCGAAGCGGTCGGTGATCGAGGACAGGTCGGGGACGTGGCGCTCGATGAGCTGCACGGCGCCGAGCGGCCACTGGAGGCCGCCGGCGACCATCTGCAGGGCGAACTGCCGCCGGAGCGCGGACGGGTCGAGCGGCCCGCCGCCCGCGTCCTCGAAGCCCTCGCAGAAGAGTTCGAAGAAGTGGTCGAGGTGCTGGATCACGAAGTCGGGCTCGGCGAAGAACAGGCAGCTCGAGATCGCGGTCACCACGTCCATGCGGCCGACGTTGCCCCAGTCCATGAGGCCGCAGGCGATGTCACCGCGCTCGTCGCGCCAGAACCACGCGTTGTCGATGTTCGCGTTCCAGTGGCAGAACGCAACCAGGTCGCTCGCACCCTCCTGCGCTGCGGATCGCAGCGCGTCGGCGTGTTCGACCGCACGTGGTGCCTCGGTCCGCATCCGGGCGATGAACGTCTCGGTCCTGATCGACGCCGGGAGGAGCTGCGGGAACCGAGCCGCGAAGTCTGCGTACCGGTCGACCCGCCGCCGGACCTGGTCCTCGGTGACCGGCGTGCGGCGGCTGGCCCCCGACCTGACGGGCCGCGGCTCGAAGTGGGCCATCAGCTCGGCGGGGAACCGTCCCGCCCGATCGGATCCCGCCAGTCGTGCCAGCGCCGACACGAGCGCGTCGTAGTGGGCGAGGAGGTCGCCGATCTCGGTGTCGCGGGCCTTGGGGTGGTGCGGCTCGACGCCATCCGTGCCGAACGCGATCCGCTCGGAGACGAGCAGGCCCGATCCCGACTCGACGTGGTACTCGCCGAACAGGCAGCGGGGCACCGCCACCGGGAAGTCGGGGATCTGCGAGAGGAGCCCGAAGCGCACCTCCGACTCCATCTGCCGCTTGCCGCGGTCGCGGAGCTCGTCGTCCAGGTCACGGGAGAACTTGACGAACAGCTGCTCCGGCAGGCCCCCGTCGGGTCGCCGGTAGGTGACGGACAACAGCGCCTTGCGACCGGTGCTGCCGCCTCGGAACGGCGCGAGCTCGGTGATCGCGGTGACGGCGTCGTCGGCGGACAGGGCGCCCGCGGCTCGGAACGCCGACGTCAGGAAGTCGGGCCCACCGGCCCGCAGCGCCTCGACGTCGACGGGGACGTCGTGACCGAGCAGGTCCCCGCGCTCCCACCCCGGCCCGGGACGTGTTCCTGCTGGTTCTCCGGACACATCACCACCGGATCGGTGGCGCGATGTCCGGAGGACGATCGACCGGCGCCAGCTCGGCCGCAGGGGCGTCCCCGCCGGCGTCCGTCACCGGAACCACAGGAGCCAGAGGATCCAGAACCAGTGGCGGTGGTGCGGCCGGTGGTGGTGATGGTGGTGGCGGCCCTTCGGCACCGTCGTCGTGGTCGTCGGCGTCGTGGTCGTCGTGGTGGGCGTCGTCGTCGTGGTCGTCGGTGCCGTCGTCGTGGTGGTCGGCGCCGTCGTGGTCGTCGTCGGCGCGGTGGTCGTGGTGGTCGGCGCCGTCGTGGTCGTCGTCGGTGCGGTGGTCGTGGTGGTCGGCGCCGTGGTGGTCGTGGTGGGCCCCGTGGTCGTGGTCGTCGCGCCACCCGTAATCGCGGTGCTCGCGATGACCTGCGGGGTCGGGGTGCACCGCACGGAGATCGTGCCGATGTGGGTGACGAGCACGTTCACGTTGAGCGCCAGCCCCAGCGTCACGACGCCCGGCTGGTAGGTCACGGTCGAGGCCGACCCGGTGACCGACCCCGTGACGGAGTGCGAGATGGTGGCGCCGGCGACGAGGGGCACCGTCTGCGATGCGACGAAGCTCGACAGGTTCGTCGGCGTGCCGCCGGTGACCCCGATGTTGAAGGTGGCGTTCGTCGCCGTGACCGAGGACAGGCCCAGTGCCTTTGCGCCCGTGACGAGGCTGGCGGGCAGCTGGGCGGAGAAGTCGAACTGGGTGTTGTACGGCGTCCCCGCCGGGGCGGACGCGGGCACGGTCGGCGTGATCTCGATCGCCAGCGCCGGGTTGGCCGGGAAGTTCGGGATCGTCGAGGCCAGCAGCGCGAGCACCTGCGCCGACGACTGGACGCTGTTGCCCGGCGAGCCGACGTAGGACGCCTGGTCGTTCGTCAATCCGGTGCAGGTGTAGACGGTGGTGGCCGCGTTCGCCCCGCCCGGCCAGTAGGCGATCGCCAACGCAGCGACGACCATCCCCAGCAGCGACGCACGGGTCGCCAAAGGAATCCTTCTCACAGCGGGTCCTCCCTCGCTCACGCATCCCCCAGCCGTCGCAAGGGACGGCGCAACGCACCGGCCTGCTTAGCAGCCACGTGCCCGACCGTCGACAGCGGCCCGGGTGGTTCGGTCGAACCCATCCGGCCGGGACCGACCACGGGTTCCCCGCGGCCGGCTGCGCCCGGCGCCTCCTCGCCGTCCGCCGGCAGGGCGGTGCCACCGGCACGGCCGGCCGCTCGGGTATCCTGTGGACCGCAGCCCAACCCTCGAGTACCCGCTCGACGACGTTTCGGGGGCCCCACGGGCCGCAACCCCCGATCTGCGCCTCGCCCCGGCGGCATCACCGGAACCGTCCGGCGAGGTGACCGACACGACGCAGCGGCACGCCGCTCTGGTGTCGGGGTACAGGCGGCCCGCCGGGGCTGCAGGTAGCCGGACGCCGCCTCGATCCCGGCGACCCGCTGCTCCCATCCAGGCTCACCGACCGGTCGGCGGGCCGACGGCGCAAGGAGCGCCCGACCATCGATGCCTGACATCCCCGAAGCGCTCATCGACGCCGCGTGGGCGGCCGCCGAGGGCAGCGCGTCCCCAGACCAGCTCCAGCTCCTCGAGTCCGACCGGGACCGGTGGTGCGACGTCCTCGAGCACCTGCTCGACGACACCGAGGACCGCCTGGCCGCGGTCCGGCAGCTCGGCGGCCCCGAGCGCTCCCAGGTCGTGGCCGACTTCGAGGCCGAGCTCGCCCAGCTTGAGGCCGCGTACGACCTCCTCTTCGCCACGGACGACCCCGTCGCCGCCATCGCCGCGGCCGATCCCGCCGGCGAGGTCCGCCTGCAGGCATCCTGGGCCCGTGGCCTCGTCGTCGTGTGGGCCGCAGGTCCCGGCGCCGCGCCGGAGTCGGGCGACGAGCTGTCGGACCGGCTCGAGGCGATCGGCGGTCCGGCGCTCGGCTGGAGCCCGCACCGGGACGTCGACCTCCCCGGCGGCGCCAAGGCCGCGGCGCTGTCGATCCCGATCGGCGAGGCGCTCGGCTGGCTCGTGGCCGTCGGCGGCGGGCTCGGCCGCGAGGGCGTCGGCGCCAGCGT
>JAEVZA010000328.1 GCA_023392475.1 Actinomycetes bacterium
GCGCCGGCGGGCTCCGGCGCAGGTGCGGTGCCGGCGGGGGCCGGCGGGGCCGCGGGAGCGGGTGCCGGGGCCGGTCGGCCCGGGGGCCGGTAGCCGGTGAAGAAGTCCTGCCAGGTCTCGCTGACCGACGAGGGGTCGGCGCGGTACTGCTCGTACATCTCCTCGACGAGCCAGGCGTTGGGGCCGAGGGGCTCCGAAGCGGCGGGGTCGGGGGAGCCGTCCGGGGGTTGGGCGTTCGTCACGCATCCAGACTACCGGCGCGCCGGGCCCGCCCCGAAGGCACGATCCGGGGCCGTCGGGGCCCTGACGCGACCCGTCGACCGGCGTGCCACCGGAGGCCGGGCGCGTAGATTCCCGGGGGTGCTGATCGCCACGTGGAACGTGAACTCGCTCAACGCCCGGCTGCCACGGGTGGAGGAGTGGCTCGGCCTCGTCCAGCCCGACGTCCTCTGCATGCAGGAGACGAAGATGTCCGACGCCCAGTTCCCGGGCATGGACTTCCAGCGCCTCGGCTACGACTCCGTGCACCACGGCCAGGGCCGGTGGAACGGCGTGGCCATCCTGTCCCGCGTCGGCATCGAGGACGTGACCGCCGGGTTCGACGACGACGAGGAGCCCGATCCCGACGCCCGGATCCTCTGGGCGACCTGCGGCGGGGTGCGGGTGTGCTCCGTGTACGTGCCGAACGGCCGCGAGGTCGGTGCCGACCACTACGTGTACAAGCTGGGCTGGCTCCGTCGCCTGCGGGGCGTGCTCGACGCGCACCACTCGCCCGACGAGCCGCTCGTGATCCTCGGCGACTGGAACATCGCCCCCACGGACCAGGACGTCTGGGACCCGGCCGCGTTCGAGGGCGCCACCCACGTGACGCCCGAGGAGCGGGCGGCGCTCGAGGAGGTCAAGGGCTGGGGCCTCGTCGACACGCTGCGCCGGCGCTACCCCGAGGACGGCATCTTCTCGTACTGGGACTACCGCAACGGCGACTTCCACAAGCGCCGCGGGATGCGCATCGACTACCTCCTCTCCTCGCCGGCGCTGGCCGAGCGGAGCCGCGCCGACCTCATCGACCGGAACGCGCGGAAGGGCTCGAAGCCGTCGGATCACGCGCCCGTCCTGGGCCTCTTCGAGGCGGTGACGGCGTGAGCGCCGCCGGGCGTGCGAGCGCCAGCGAGCCGCACGGGACCGGGGTCCGGGGGCGGAGCCCCCGAGGAGGGACGGCGTGAGCGACGGCGAGGAGGGATCGCCGATCAGCCCCCGGATCGAGGGGTTGGCGGCGCTCGAGCCGACCCCGCGGCGGACCGAGGTCCGGCGGCTCGCGCAGGCGATGCGCGACATCATCGGGTCGCTCGTCTCCACCACGGCCACGACGGAGGACCTCTCCTCGGCGGCCGACGACCTCGAGAACCTCGCGGTGGTGCTCGGCTCGCTGCCGAGCGGCCAGACCTACGAGGGCTTCGCCGAAGCGGCCATGGCCGGCGGCGCGGTGGACCCCGACGGCCCGGAGCGATGGGCGTTCTTCGACCACAGCCCGTTCATCGGGCTCGCCAACCCGATGTCCCCGCCGATGCGGCTCCGCTACGAGCAGGTCGAGGGTGGCCCGGGTCGCGTCGTGTGCGACGTCACCTTCGGCCCCGCGTACGAGGGGCCGCCGGGGTGCGTCCACGGCGGGTACGTCGCGGGCGCGTTCGACGAGCTCCTCGGGGCCGCGCAGTCGCTCTCGGGCACGCAGGGCATGACCGCGCACCTCGGCATCGACTACCGGCGACCCACGCCGCTGCTCGTCCCGCTCCGCATGGAGGCGTGGCTCGACCGGCGCGAGGGCCGCAAGATCTGGGCGCGCGGCACGCTCAGCGCCGACGGCGAGCTCAAGGCCGAGGCCGAGGCGCTGTTCATCGCGTTCGACACCGACCGGTTCCGGGCGATGCTGCAGGCCCGCAACGAGGGCTGAGCGGCGCTGCTCAGCCGGCTTCGGCGACGATGCGCAGGAGCTCGTCGCCGAAGCGCTGCGCCTTGACCGGTCCGACACCGGGCACGTCGAGCAGGCGGGCCCGGGAGGTGGGCCGCTGCGACGCCACGGCGGCGAGGGTGGCGTCGTTGAAGATCACGAACGCGGGCACGTCGGCCGCCGTGGCCTGCTCCTTCCGCCAGCGTCGGAGGGCCTCGAAGAGCGGCTGGTCGCCGTCGGCGAGGTCGGTGCCCTTCTTCGGCAGCTTCGACCGGGCGGCCTTCGCCCGCCGCGCGCCGTCGGAGCGGCTGACCTGGGTGGGCGCCACCCCGAGCGTCGTCTCGATGGCGGCGAGCCACGGCGACGGCGACCGGTTCATGGAGCGCGACCCGAAGGCACGCGTCCGGGCCCAGGTGCAGTGCAGCTCGTCCCGGGCGCGGGTGAGCGCCACGTAGAGGAGGCGGCGCTCCTCGTCGACCTCGTCGGGCGTGTCCGCGTGGTGGATGGGCACGTAGCCCTCCTCGAGGCCGGCGAGGTGGACGACCGGCCACTCGAGGCCCTTCGCGGCGTGGAAGGTGACGACCTCCACCGCGTCGCCGCCGGTGCGGTCCTCCTCGCGCAGCGTGGAGGTGAGCCAGCCGAGGAACGAGGGGATGTCCGTGCCGGGATCGAGCGCCAGGTGCTCCCGACCGAGCCGGACGAGCTCGGCCAGGTTGGCGACGCGGTCGTCCGACAGGCGGGGGGCGTCGTCCTCCACGACGGGCGGTACCTCGACGACCTCGGGCGCCGGCGATCCCGGCGGCCGCTCCGCTGCCCCGCCGTCCGTGAGGTCGACGACCGGCTGCGGGCTGCGGGCCAGCACCTCGGTCTCCAGGTCCGTCAGCGCGACCGCGAGCGAGGGGGCACGGCGGATCGCCGACAGCGCGTCCCGCACCTCCGGCTGCTCGAGCAGGTTCGCGGCGCCCCGCACCCGGTGCGGCACGCCGGCCGCCACCATGGCCTCGGCGACCACCGACGCCTGGGCGTTCGTGCGCACCAGCACGGCCTGTGCCGACCACGGCGTGCCCGGCCGATGGGCGTCCCGTGCGGCGCGGACCACGGCC
>JAEVZA010000442.1 GCA_023392475.1 Actinomycetes bacterium
TCCTCCGGTGCCGCGCCAGCGGGCCGGAGCGCGACCGGGCGAGGTGCGGGTCGGCCGACGAGCGCGGGGAAGGGCCGGCGCGAACCCGGCCGCACGACGGCGCCGAAGGAGCGCGGGCTCGGCGGCACGCAGGTGGAGGGTCGGCAGGCCGTGCGCGAGCTCCTGCTCGCCGGTCGGCGTCGCGTCTACGAGATCTTCATGAACGCGGAGGTCGACCGCTCCGACATCGTCGGTGACATCGTCGACCTCGCCGCCGAGCTGCGCGTGCCGGTCACCGAGGTCAGCCGTGGCCGGCTCGACTCGCTCAGCCACACCGAGGCGCCCCAGGGCATCGTGGCGCGTGCGGCCGAGGTGCCGCAGTCGTCGCTCGACCAGCTGGTGCGACCGGTCGACGGCGTGCCGCCGTTCCTCCTCGCGGTCGACGGGGTCACCGATCCGGGCAACCTCGGCGCGCTCCTGCGCATCGCGGAGTGCGCCGGCGTCACGGGCGTCGTGCTGCCGCGGCACCGGGCGGTCCACGTCACGCCCACCGTCACCAAGGCGGCGGCCGGCGCGGTGGAGTACCTCCCGATGGCGCTGGTCGGCGGGCTGCCCACCGCGATCGGCGACCTGAAGGACGCCGGGGTGTGGGTCGTCGGGCTCGATGCCGGCGGGAGCACGTCCGTGCACGACCTCGAGGTGGCGGGCGACGGCGTGTGCCTGGTGCTCGGCGCCGAGGGCAAGGGCCTCTCCCGGCTCGCGGCGCAGCGCTGCGACCTCGTGGCGTCGATCCCGCTGCACGGTCGGCTCGCGTCCCTGAACGTGGCCAGCGCGGGTGCCGTCGCCTGCTACGAGATCGCGCGCCGACGGGGCGCCTGAACGACGCTCCCTCGGGGGCGGCTGATCGAGTGCGCCGCACGTTCAGGAGCTCGCGGGCCGGTCCGGCACCTAGCGTCGGGGCATGGACGACCAGACCCTCACGGACGCCGCCCGGGCCGTCGCCCCGGCGGTCCACGACATCCCGGCCGCGTTCATGCTCGACGGCGCGACCTACCTCGCCGCCGCCGAGGCCGGCTACGACGGCGTGGCCTTCTACTACGCCGGGCGCGGCGGCGTGCTCGGCGACGTCGAGGCCGCGGCCGTGGTCGACGCGTTCGTGTTCTTCCCGTCAGGCACCGTCGAGTCCGCGTGGGCCTCGTCCGCCGCGGTCGAGGGCCGCGGGGAGTCGGCGGCGCGGTTCGCGGCGTGCGGATCCGAGTGGGCGCGCACCCACCTCGACGAGGCGGGCTGCGATTGGGCGCGCCTGGCCGACCTCGCCGGCAAGGTGGCGGCCGGCGCCGACGCCGAGGGCGCGCCGGTGTTCGCCGGGTGGCGCGACCTGCCGGAGCCGTCCGGCGAGCGCGAGCTCGCGCTGCACCGGCTGAACTCGCTGCGGGAGCTGCGAGCCGCGCGCCACGGCCGGGCGGTGCTCGACGCGGGGATCGAGCCGCTCGAGGCGCTCATGGTGAAGACGCCCTACATGGCCGACATCTTCGGCTGGCCGGAGCCGCGGCCCGAGCCCGACGAGGCCCTGCGCGCCCGGTGGGAGGCCGCCGAGGAGCGCACGAACGAGGCCTTCGGCGCCGACCTCGCGTCGCTGGACGACGACGAGCTGCGCGAGTTCGTCCAGCTGTGCGACGCCGCCGTGGGCGCGGTGGGCTGAGCCGCCCGCCGACCCGCGCTCAGGTCCGCCGCTCGAGCGCGTCGGGGCCGACGCGGTGGGGCGGTCGGTCGTCCGGGTCGAGCGCGATCGGGTCGGTGGTCTCGGCCACGTCGTCGAGCCGCTCCGCGATGAGGTTCATCGCGTTGACGAAGCTGAACACGCGCAGGGTCTGCGTGAACGTCACCGGTCGCTCGTCCCGCTCGAGCTCCGCCACGCGGTCGAGCAGCGCGACGCGCGGCGCCTCGAGCCCGTCGAACTCGGGCACGCCCGGCGAGCCGTGGAAGGAGCGGGCGACCGCGGTGAGCGCCTCCTCCGTCGCGGCCGAGAGCGCCAGGAGCTCGTCCCGCGAGTCGACGAGCATCCGGCTCGAGTCGACCTCGTCCACCGACGACGACATCACCGCGCACTGCTCCCAGATGCGGCGGGCCGTGACCCGCCAGTGCGGCGCGAGCACGTCGGGTGGCGGCTGCTCCGACATGGCCTCGTCCCAGAAGGCGTCGATGGACTGGAGCCGCGCGCGGATCTCGTGGCGGGCGGCCCGCACGGCGCCGTAGTCGAGCGAGCTGCCGGCGCAGCGGGCGATCACCATCCCGTAGATCTGCGTGAGCTGCTCGAACAGCGCGGCGAGGTCGCTGCGGACGCGCCGGTGGGCCTTCGGCGGCAGGACGAACGCGTTGACCGCGAGCGCGACGCCGATGCCGATGGCGGTCTCGGCGAAGCGGATCCACGCGAAGTGCCCGGTGCTCATGTCGACGCGCTCGGGCACGAGCACGACGACCGACGCGACGAGCGCGCACTGGCGCCCCGCGGACTCCATCCGCAGCAGCCCGAAGACGACGAACGACAGGAGCACGACCAGCGCCACCGCCCACCACTGCTCCTTGGCGAACACCGCCATGAGCATCCCGGCGAGGGCGCCGACCCCGGCGCCCAGCAGCGCGTTGCGCGCGGACTTGAGCGACACGTGGAGGGTGACCTCCATCGCGACGATCGCGGCCAGGGTCGCGAACCACGGGTTCTGCAGGCCGAGGACCTGCGCGACGATCGTCGCCAGCGCGGCGGCCAGCGCGATCTTCCCGGCTCGTCGGAGGATCCGTGCGCCGTGGAAGCTGATCCAGGTGGGGCGGTGCACGTCAGGATCCTCCCACCGGGACGCGGCGCGCGACGGGACGCCGGCGGTCGCGGCCCGGCGGCTCAGTCGCCGGGGTGCGCCAGCGCCGCCTCGGCGCGGGCCCGTCCGAGGTGGCGCGCCCAGTCCAGCGGGGTGGCGTCGAAGCGCCGGTCCGTCAGGGCCGGGTCCGCACCGAGGGACAGCAGCAGCCGCACGAGGTCGGCGTCGTCGTTCGCCGCGGCCGCGTGGAGCGCCGTCTCCCACCGGTCGTCGGACGTGGTGTCGGACCGA
>JAEVZA010000467.1 GCA_023392475.1 Actinomycetes bacterium
AGACGGCGGACCAGGTGGCCGCGGTGCTCGGCGTCTGCGACGCGGCGCGCATCCCGGTCACGGCGGCGGCGGGGCGCTCGGGCGTGTGCGGGGCGTCGGTGCCGGTGCACGGGGGCGTGGTGCTCGACCTGTGCGCCCTGTCGGGCATCGTCGACGTGGACGACGCGTCGCTCGTCGTCGACGTGCGCCCGGGCACGTTCGGCGACCGGTTCGAGGACGAGCTGCAGGCCTCGTTCGGCCTCACCGTCGGCCACTGGCCGCAGTCGATGACCCTGTCCACCGTCGGCGGGTGGCTCGCCTGCCGCGGCGCCGGGCAGTACTCCACCCGCTACGGGAAGATCGAGGACATCGTCGTCGGCCTCGACGTCGCGCTGGCCGACGGCCGGACGATCCGCACCGGCGGCCACCCGCGCCAGGCGACCGGCCCCGACCTCACGCAGCTGTTCGTCGGCTCCGAGGGCACGCTCGGCGTGATCACCGGCGCCCGGCTCGCCGCGCACCCCGTCCCCCACCACCAGGTGCGGGGCGCGTGGTCCTTCCCGAGCTTCGCCGCCGGGCTCGAGGCCTCGCGGCGGATCCTCCGACGCGGCGCGACCCCGGCCGTGCTGCGCCTCTACGACGGCGTCGAGTCCGACCGCAACTACCACGTGGGCACCGAGCACCACGTGCTCCTCGCGCTCGACGAGGGCGACCCGTCCGTCGTCGACGGCATGTGGCGCGTCGTCCAGGAGGAGTGCGCGGCCGCGACCCCGATGGACGTCGAGCTGGTCGAGACGTGGATGCGCAAGCGCAACGACGTCGCCGCGCTCGAGCAGCTGATCTCCGGCGGCCTCGTGGTGGACACGATGGAGGTCTCGGGGCCCTGGGGCGTGCTGCCCGAGGTGTACCGCTCGACGGTGGACGCGCTGCTCGCCGTCGACGGGCTCCTCGCCGCCTCGGCGCACGCGAGCCACAGCTACCTCGACGGCGGGTGCCTCTACTTCACGTTCGCCGGGAAGCCCGAGCCCGCCGAGAAGGACGCCTTCTACCGGCGGGTCTGGGACGCGGGCACCCGTGCGGTGCTCGCCGCCGGCGGCTCGCTGTCGCACCACCACGGCGTGGGCCTGAACCGCTCCCGGTACGTGGCGGAGGCGCTCGGCGGCGGGCTCGACGTGCTCGCCGCCGTGAAGTCCGCGCTCGACCCCAACGGCATCCTCAACCCGGGGAAGCTCGGGCTGGAGTCGCCGTGGGGCCCCGCCGGGCTGCCATGACGGCCCGCGGCCGCGGGCGGGTCGTCCGCCGGGAGGGCGAGCAGGTCACCCCGCTGGAGCTGTTCTTCGACCTGGTGATGGTCCTCGCCATCACCCAGTGCTCCACGCTCATGGAGTCGGAGCCGCCGTGGCGTGGCCTCGCCCGCGGGGTGCTCGCGCTCGCCGTGCTCTGGTGGACGTGGGTCGGCTACGCGTGGCTCACGAGCGTCGTCGATCCCGAGGAGGGCACGGTCCGCCTCGCCATGTTCGCGGCCATGGCCGCGCTGCTCGTCATGACGCTGTGCATCCCCCAGGCCTTCGGCGACCTCGCGCTCGCGTTCGCGCTGGGCTACGCCGTCGTCAGCGGCGCGCACATCTGGCTCTTCACCCTCGCGAGCCGTGACGACCCGGAGCTGCGGCGCTCGGTCCTCAGCCTCGCCGCGGGCATGTTCACGAGCGTCGCCCTGCTCGTGGCCTCCTCGTTCGTCGACGCACCGCTCCGGCCGATCCTGTGGGTGCTGGCCATCGCGATCAGCGTCGGCGGGCCCTTCTTCTTCGGCGAGCGCGGCTGGAAGCTCGTCCCCGGCCACTTCGCCGAGCGCCACGGGCTGATCGTGATCATCGCCCTCGGCGAGTCGATCGTGGCCATCGGCGTCGGTGCGTCCGACGGGGTCACGGCCGCCGTCGTGACGACCGCCGTCCTCGGCGTGCTCCTCGCCGCGACCCTGTGGTGGGCGTACTTCGACGTGGTGTCGATCGCGACCGCACGGCGGCTCGCGTCGCTGCCGCCCGGACCGGAGCAGAACGCGATGGCCCGGGATGCGTACTCCTACCTCCACTTCCCGATGGTCGCCGGCATCGTGCTCGCGTCCTTCGGGCTCAAGGAGGTGATCCTCCACCCCGGCGAGGCGCTGCACACGACGGCGGCGCTCGGCCTGTGCGGCGGCCTCGGCCTGTACCTGTTCGGCCACGTGGCGTTCCGGTGGCGGATCGCCGGGACGATCAACCGCGAGCGGTTGGGCGTGGGCGTGCTGCTCGTCGCGCTGACCGGTGCCGCGGTCGCGCTGCCCGGGTGGGCCTCGCTCGTCGTGGTCCTCGCCGTGATGGTCGGCATCGTCGGCTACGAGACGGTGGCGTGGGCCGAGACGCGCGACCGCGTGCGCCACCACCCCGAGCTCGCCATCCACCCCGACCCCGACCCACCGCCCGGCCCGGTCGCCGGGGACGGAGAGGTGACCTGACGTGCAACCGAACCTCCAGCCCCTGCCGGAGCTGACCCCCACCCAGGCCTGGGTCCGGGGCACGGTCACCGCGCTCGTGGTGGCGCTGCCGGCCGGCATCCTCAACCAGCTGCTCGTGTCGAGCGGCGACGTCGCCGGCGGCTCGCCGTGGGCCGCCGTCTTCTGGGTGCTCATCGTGTTCGGCGGCGCCGCCGGCGGTTGGACCGTCATCCGGCTGTCACCCCGCGCCCACCTCGGGTGGGCCGCCGGCGCGGCCGCCGCCGCGTACGTGGTCGTCCAGGCGATCGGCGTGGTCCGGCGGCTGGCGGCGGGCGAGGCGATCAGCTGGCTCGCCTACCCCTTCCTCCTCCTGCTCATGGCCGTGTGCGGGATGCTCGGCGGGATGTTCGCGGCGCGCACCGTGCGTCGCTACGGTTCCCCCGACGACGGGGCGGACGACGACGGTCCCGCCCGACCGCCGAGGGGGACACCGTGAGCATCCTCGTCATCGACGTGGGCACGAGCGCGGTCCGCGCCGCGATCGTGCACCCCGACGCCTCGGTCACCCACGAGGTCCGCGCCGACACACCGGCCGACACGCCGGCGCCCGGCCTCGTCGAGTTCGACGCCGCGTCCTACGGACGGGCCGCGCTCGCCTGCGCCCGCGAGGCGCTCGAGGGGCACGGCCCCGTCGACGCGGTCGGCATCACGAACCAGCGGGCGTCGACGGTGGTGTGGGACCGGACGACCGGGGAGCCCGTGGCGCCGGCGCAGGGGTGGCAGGACCTGCGCACCGTCGGCGACTGCCTCGTGCTCGCCGCGGACGGCGTGCGGCTCGCCCCGAACCAGTCGGCGACCAAGCTCGTGAGCATCCTCGACGCGGTCGACCCCGACCGCTCGCGCGACCTCTGCTTCGGCACGCCCGACTCGTGGATCGTGTGGCTGCTCACGGAGGGCGCCCACCACGTCTCGGACCTGTCGAACGCCGCGGTGTGGGGCCTCATGCTGGGCGACGCCACGCACTACGACGCGCCGTTGCTCGAGCGGCTGCGGATCCCGGCGTCGATGCTGCCCCGCATCGTCGACTCGTCGGGGGCGATCGGCGAGGCCTCGGCGCTGCCGGGCGCGCCACCGATCTGCGGCATCGCGGGCGACCAGCAGGCCTCGCTCGTCGGCCAGGGCTGCGTGCTGCACGGGACCGCCAAGATCACCTTCGGCACCGGCGGGATGCTCGACGTCTGCCTCGGCCCGGAGCGCCCGCGCTTCGACGTGCGGGGTGGCGCCGGCACCTTCCCGATCGTCTGCTGGCGCCGCGGCGACGAGGTCGTGTGGGGCGTCGAGGCCGTCATGCTCTCGGCCGGCACGAACGTCGAGTGGCTCCGGGACGACCTCGGCATCATCGCCACCTCGGACGAGTCGGAGGCCGTCGCCGCGTCGGTGCCCGACGCGGACGGCGTCGTGTACGTGCCCGCGCTCCTCGGGCTCGGGACGCCGCAGTGGGACTACGGCGCTCGTGGCGCGCTGCTCGGGCTCACGAGGGGGTCGGAGCGGGGCCACGTCGTGCGTGCGGTCCTCGAGGGCGTCGCCGAGCGCGGCGCCGACCTCGTGGAGGCGGCCGAGCAGGACGCGGGGGCGACGCTCGCGGCGCTGCGGATCGACGGCGGCATGTCCGCGAACGGCGTGTTCGTGCAGCACCTCGCGGATGCGACGCAGCGCCCGGTCGAGATCGCCCCGGTCACGGAGGCGACGGCGCTCGGCGCCGGCTTCCTCGCCGGCCTCGCGGTCGGCACGTGGTCGGGCTGGGACGACGTGGCGGCGACGTGGCGCCCGGCGTCGGTGGTCGAGCCGGGGGCGCCGACCGACCGCGAGCGCTGGCGCGACGCCGTGTCCCGGGCCGCCCGCTGGCACGGCGACCTCTCCGACCTCGACTTCTGAGCGACCTGCGGGGTCGCGTCCGGGGCGGACGGGCGGTTGCCGCCCGCCCCGGTCGCGGGGTCAGGCCGGCGGGGCGGCGACGGTGATCGGCGTCCAGGTGGTCTGGCTGCCGGTCGGGTCCGCGAAGCCGTGCGCCCGGACCGTCGCGATCGCGCACGCGGTGGACGAGCAGTCGTTGCCCGAGGCGCCGATCACGGCGTGCACGGACAGCGTCGTGCGGAACGAGCCGTTGCCGTCGAGCCGCGCCTGGCCCGCGCTGCGGGGATCCGGCCCGGTGGTGGAGATCCACACCGTGTCGCCCCACTCGCCGGCGTCGGTCGTGCTCCAGGTCGACGGCGCGGTGGCCGCGGTCCAGGGCACCTGGCCGAGGTAGATCCCGGGGAAGGCCGCCGAGAAGCCGGCGCCGGTGACCGTCACGGTCTCACCCGCGCTCGCGAGGTTCGCCGACCTGGACACGACCACCTGTGCGGTGGTCGCGGCGCCGAACGACACCGGGGTCTGGAACGACCACGGGGCGTACGATCCCGTGTGGGCGGAGAACACGAACACCTTGCAGGCGTCGATGTAGCAGTTCACCGCCTGGCCCTGGCCGACGAACAGCGCCGGGGTGCTGATCGTCGCCACGAAGGTGCCGTCCGCCCTGAGCTCGGCACCCGACGCGGTCTCCGGATCCGGGCCGACGGGCCGGACGAACTTGGCGCTCGTGTAGGCCGTGGGCACGGGGCCGGCACCGACGCCGATCGCGACGTACAGGCCGGCGACGCCGCCCGCCACGAGCGACGGGTCGAACCCGGAGCCCGTGACGACGACCTGGCTGCCGGTCTGGGACAGGCCCGTGGTGGTCGAGTACGAGACCGCCGGGGTCAGCGTGGGCGGGGCGGTGGTGGTCGTCGTCGACTCCGTGGTCGTGGTCGTCGACGAGGTCGTCGTGGATGACGTGGTGGTCGTCGACGTGGTCGTCGTCGGGGCGGGTGCGTTCGGGACGCAGGCGGCGGTACCGACGGCCAGCACCGCCGCACCGACGACCCATCGCAGCCCCCGGAGGCGCGCTCGGCTGGTCATGTGTGTTCTCTCCTCGGTCGGGGTCCGCCCCCAGGGCGGACGTTCGCCACGCAGCCGTGTCAGCTGCGCCGACATCATCTATTAGGTTGGCCTAACACACAAGGTGGAACCGGCGAACCCGGCCGGGAGCGCCGCCACGACCGGCCGATGACGGGTGCGATCCGGAGCCCGGGACGGGCAGCGTGGCGGCGCCGGCGAGGGGGGCGGTCGCCCTCGGAGGTGGGCCGGACGACCCCTTCGGGTGGGGCGTGGGTCCCGACGCGCTTCAGGGCACGGCCCGGTGCGCCGTAGTCCCGGGCATGAGCACGACGACCACCTCCACCAGCCCCGCTCGGGCCGCCGGCGCCCTCCAGTCGCCCCGGATCCTGCGCCGGGCCCAGGGGGCCGCACTCGTCTCGGAGCCCCGCCTCCAGCTGGCGTTCGACCGGTCCACCGGCATCTACGCCCTGGCCATGCTCTGAGCACATCCTGATCGGCGACGGGCGGAGCGCGGCCGCCCGTCGCCGATCGGTTCCCCGCTGCCGGCCTCGACGGCTGCGGCACCGGGGACCAGGGGGACGGCACCCCACGGGCGCACCTCCCGGCGACACCGCCCGACCGGCCGACGGCGCCGAGCGAGTGTTAGGCACACCTGACGCTGTGCTACAAGAGGGCTTGTCCCTCCGCCGACCGGGAGTCCCGCCCGATGCCGTCCCGACCCCGCTCCCGCCGCTCGTCCCGCTCCTCCCCCGCCCGCCGCGCCGCGGCGCTGCTCGTGCTCGCCACGCTCGTGCTCGGCCTCGTCGCCACGGCGTGCGGCTCGGGTGCGGACGGCGCCGGTCCGGCGTCGACCACGGCGGACCCCGCGGCGTGCCCCGGACCCCGCCACGCCCCCTCCACCCGGTGGGTGACGCCGCACGCGCCGGGCGTG
>JAEVZA010000275.1 GCA_023392475.1 Actinomycetes bacterium
GGCCGGCGGACGTCCCCTCAGCGGGGGCGGACGGCGGCGCCGGGGTGCCGGTGGGCGCGGTGGGCGCCGCCGGCGCTGCACCGCCCGACGGGGCGGCGGGTTCTCCGCCCTGGCGGGCGGGGTTCGATTCGGTGTCCGACATGGGACGTTCCCTTCATGACGCACGCGCCTCCGCGTGCGGGGACGGCGCGGCGAGCTCGATGGGCTCGCGACGTCCGCCGTCGCTCGTGATCCATTGGTGCGTCCTGGTGACCCGGACCGGCACCTCGTCGAGCCGCATCGCGGCCAGGAGCTCGGCGGGTCGGACGCTGCGAGGCTTGGTGCCCAGCTCTGCGACGAGCAGGGTCCCGCTGGCGGTCCGTCCCACCTCGAGGTCGAGGAGGAGCGGGCGCAGGTCCTCGCGCACCTGCTTGCCCTTGCGGACCAGGTCGAGCGGGAGCTCGGTGGCGGCCAGCATGGCCGCCGCGGCCTCTGCGCACGCCGTGGCGTCGGCCGAGGGCACGGAGAGCTCCCAGGTGCTGGAGGTGACGGAGTCCTGCAGCGACGGCGTGCCGGGCTCCAGCCCCCGGGACGCCGTCGACGTGATCCCGACGGGCAGGCAGGGTGCCAGCCGGGCGGCGACGTCCTCGGCGACGACACCGCGGTCGTCCTCGACGTCGACGTCGACGTACTCGGCGAGCGACTCGTGGCCCGTCGAGAGCGCGAGCCCGAAGTGCAGCCGGGCGTGGGGCGAGAACCCCTGGCTGTACGACACGGGCAGACCGGCGCGGCGCACGCCGCGCTCGATGATGCGGGCGAGGTCCCGGTGCGACAGGAACCGGACCTTGCCGAGCTTGGCGTAGCGGATCCGGACGCGCATCAGGCCGCCCCCACCGGCTTGCGGACCAGGGCGACGGGGACCGCCCCGCCGACCGTCAGGTCCTGGCCGGTCCCCTGGCTGCCGCCGGCCGGCGGCGTGGCCGAGGCGACCACGTGCTCCACGCCGTACCCGGTGCACGCGCCGCAGTCGTAGCAGGGCGTCCACCGGCAGTCGGGCAGGCCGACCTCGGCCAGCGCGTCCCGCCAGTCCTGCCAGAGGAAGTCCTTGTGCAGGCCGGCGGAGATGTGGTCCCACGGGAGCACCTCGTCCTCGGTGCGGTGGCGGTGCGTGTACCAGTCCACGGACAGGCCGTGGGTCGCCATCGCCTCCTCCCAGAGGTCCAGACGGAAGCACTCCGACCACTCCTGGAAGGTGCCGCCCCGGCGCCAGACCTCCTCGATCACCGGACCGAGCCGGCGGTCGCCGCGGCTGGCGATGCCCTCGGCGAGGGTGGCCCGGGGATCGTGCCACTTCATCTGCACGCCGTGCATCCGGCGTGTGCGGTCGCGCAGGAGGTGGATCTTGCGCTGCAGCTCCACCACCGTGTTCTGCCCGAACCACTGGAACGGCGTGTGGGCCTTGGGCACGAAGCCGCCGACCGACACCGTGACCGACGGCCCCTTGTGGTGGCGACGGCCGATCTCGACGCAGTTCGCGGCGAGCTCGGCGATGCCGAGCGTGTCCTCGTCGGTCTCCGTGGGCAGGCCGGTGAGGAAGTACAGCTTCATGCGGCGCCAGCCCTGCGAGTACGCCGACTCGACGGCGTCGTACAGGTCCTGCTCGCGGATCAGCTTGTTGATGACCTGGCGCATGCGCCACGTACCGGCCTCGGGGGCGAAGGTGAGCCCGGTGCGGCGGCCCTTCTGCAGCTGCGAGGCGATGTCCACCCCGAACGCGTCCACCCGGAGCGACGGCAGCGACACCGAGACCCGGCCGCAGGCGTCGTCGTCGACCACGCCGCCGACCACCTCGGCGATGCCGGAGAAGTCCGCCGTGGACAGCGAGGTGAGCGCCACCTCGTCGTACCCGGTGCGCCGCAGGCCGTCGGCCACCATCGAGCGCACCTGCTCGGCCGGGCGCTCGCGGACCGGGCGGGTGATCATGCCCGCCTGGCAGAACCGGCAGCCGCGGGTGCAGCCCCGGAACACCTCCACGTTCAGGCGGTCGTGCACGACCTCCGTCAGCGGCACGAGCTGGCTCCGCGGGTACGGCCACGCCCCGAGGTCCGTGATCGTGCGCTTCTCCACGACCTCCGGCGCCTCCGGCCAGACCGGCTCGACGCCGACCAGCGCCTCGCCCTCGTAGCGGGCCTCGTACGCGGCCGGAACGTAGACGCCCGGCACCGAGCACAGCGCCCGAAGGACGGCCTCGCGGTCCTCCCGGCCCGACGCCTTCCACGCCGACACCACCTCGGTGATCTCCGAGACGACCTCCTCGCCGTCGCCCAGGACCACGAGGTCGACGAAGTCCGCGATCGGCTCGGGGTTGTAGGTGCAGTGGCCCCCGACCGCCACGAGCGGGTGGTGGGCGCCGCGCTCGGCCGCCCGGACCGGCACGCCCGCCAGGTCGATGCAGTTCAGGAGGTTCGTGTACGTGAGCTCGGCCGACAGGTTGAACGCCAGCAGGTCGAAGGCACCGGCGGGCCGGTGCGTGTCGACGCTGAACAGCGGCACGCCGGAGGCCCGCAGCTCCGCCTCGAGGTCGATCCAGGGGGCGTAGGCCCGCTCGGCGACGGCGTCGGGCCGCTCGTTGACGATCTCGTAGAGGATCTGGAGGCCCTGGTTGGGGAGGCCGATCTCGTACGTGTCGGGGTAGGTCAGGAGCCACGACACCGGGCCCTCGGGCCCGCCACCGGACCAGTCGGGGGTGGCGGCACCGTCCTCGCAGCCGATGTACCGGGCGGGCTTCTGCACCCGGTCGAGCAGCGGTTCCAGGCGGTCCCAGAGGGTCCCGGCCGCATCGCTCGTGGCGCGATGGGCTGCGGCCTGGTGGACGGACATGGTCCGCCAAGTGTACCGACGGTGGCCGACCGGGACGGAACCGGCGGCGGGCCGCCGTGCGGCCCCGCTCGGCTCGGCATCGCCGGCCCGTCCGGTGCCCCAGCGGGGCGGCCCTGGGCCGCGTGCTGCGACGGAGGCCGGGTGGAGGGCCCGCGACGGGGAGGGCACGAGGTGCGGTGTGGGTCGTCGGCGTGCGGTCAGGCGAACCGGTGCATGTGCACCGACTGCACGAGCCCGATCGCGGCGAACGACGTGAGCATCGACGAGCCCCCGTACGACACGAACGGGAGCGGGATGCCCGTCACCGGCATGATCCCGAGCGTCATCCCGATGTTCTCGAAGATGTGGAACAGGAACATCGAGAGGATCCCGACGCAGATCAGCGTGCCCAAGGGGTCCGCGGCCAGCTGCGCGACGCGCCAGATCCGCCAGATGATCACCCCCAGCAGCAGGACGAGGCCGCCGGCGCCGATGAAGCCGAGCTCCTCCCCCGCCACCGTGAAGATGAAGTCCGTCTCCTGCTCGGGCACGTAGCCGCCACGCGTCTGCGGGCCCTTCGTGAACCCGTAGCCCGTGAGCCCGCCCGACCCGATCGCCTTCTGGGCCTGGTCGACGTTGTACGACTGGCCGTTCGGGGTCACGAACGACGTGAGCCGCTCCTGCTGGTACTGGTCCAGGGTGCCGGAGTTGAGGATGCCGAGGACGGCCACGATGCCGAGCACGACCAGCACGAGCAGGTGCCGGACCTGCACGCCGCCCACCACCAGCATCCCCAGGGCCACGACGATGAACACCAGCGCGGAGCCGAGGTCGGGCTGCAGGAGCGTGATGCCCGTCGGCACGGCGAGCAGCCCCAGGGCCACCCCCAACCGCCGCAGGTCCACGCGGTCCGCCGAGCCGAGGTACGCCGCCACGGCGATGATCACCGCGAGCTTGCCGAACTCGGCGGGCTGGAGGGTGAACGGGCCGAACTTGTACCAGCCCTTCGTGCCGTTGACGGTCGCCCCGAGCGGGGTCAGCACCCCGAGCAGGAGCACGATCGAGATGCCGTACAGGATCTGCCACCAGTCGGCGATCCGCCGGTAGTCGATCAGCGACAGCGCGCCCATGATCACGATGCCCAGCACGATGAACAGCCCGTGCCGGGCCATGTAGCCGGCGCCGCCGGCCAGGTTCCGGGTGGCGCTGTACACCATCGCCGTGCCCATCACGATGACGAGGCCGACGGCGACCATCAGGCCGACGTCGATGTGGCGCCACGGCGCCGTGAGGTCGCGGGAGCGGAACCCGCCGAAGGAGTGGTCCATCAGCCCGGTCCCCCGGATCCGACGTCGCGCGAGCTGGCCGCCTGGGCGGCCGCCTCGGCGAGCGCGCACGCCTGCGCCTGCGCGACCGGGCACGCCGCGGGGAGCTGCCCCTTCGACGCCGGCTCGAGGATGCGGAACGCCAGCGGCGCGGCCACGTCGCCGCCGAAGCCGGCCTCGGGGATGATCACGCTCACCGCGTACTGCGGCGGCACGCCGGCCACGGCCGGACCCCACCCGGCGAACACCGACGTGTCGGCCTTGCCGTGCACCTGGGCCGTGCCGGTCTTGCCGGCCATGGGCCAGGCCGTGGGGCTGTTGTGCCACGACTTCGACGCCGTGCCCTCACCGCTCTGGGTCACGCCGACGAGGCCGGTGAAGATCTTCGAGTACGCCTCGGGGGCGAACGGCACGCGGTCGAGCGGGTCGGGCTGGACCTCGCGCACGACGTCGTAGTTGCCGGGTTGGCCGGGCGGGAGGGTGGGGTCCTTGATGCGGGTCACCTTCGAGACGATCTGGGGCCGGTAGCGGGTGCCGCCGTTGGCGAGCGTGGCGTACGCGTTGGCGAGCTGGAGCGGCGTGACCAGGACGTCGCCCTGGCCGATCGCCGTGTTCATGTTGTCGCCCGGGAACCAGTCGCCGGTGGCGAAGGCACCCGGGTTGGCCTCGTACGCGGCCTTGCGGGCGGCCGGCGTGGGCATGCGACCGCCGCTCTCGCCGGGGAGCGGGATGCCGGTGCGGCTGCCGAGGCCGAACAGGGAGGCGGCGTCCTGGATGGGCGTCTCGCCGAACTGGCCGCGGCCGAGCCAGAGCGAGTGGCCGATCCAGTAGTAGTAGACGTCCGAGCTCACCGTGAGGGACCGGGACACGTTGACCCGGCCGTGCTTCGCCCGGCCCGCGTTCTGGAACTCGCACTTCCCGGAGCAGTTCTTGATCTTGTAGCTGCCGCCGTCGTTGTAGTACTCGTTCGCCGCCGTCAGGAACCCCGTCTTCATGGCGGCGTAGGCCGTGAACGGCTTGAACGTGGACCCGGGCGCGTAGGTGCCCTGGAGCGCCCAGTTGTAGAGGGGTCGGCCGTTCGCCGGGTCGTTGAGCTCGGCCCACAGGTCCGACGAGATGCCGTTGACCGTGCGCTGGGGGTCGTAGGTCGGGTAGCTCGCCATGGCGAGCACCTGGCCGGAGTTCGGGTCCTCGATCACGACCGACCCCTGGGGCGCGGCGAGCTTCGCGCCGGTCGAGTGGTCGGTCTTGCCGCGGAGGGACTGGATCTTCGCCGCGAGCAGGCGCTCGGCGTCGGCCTGCAGGTCGATGTCGATGCTCAGCCACACGTCGTCGCCGGCCTTGGGCGCGCTCCGCTGGACGACGTCGACGAGGTCGCCCTTCGCGTTGACCTCGATCGTGCGCTTGCCGGGCACGGCTCGGAGGTCGGCCTCGTAGGAGCGCTCGACGCCGCTCTTCCCGATCGTGTCGCCGAGCTGGTACGGCTTCGGCACCTGGCCGGGGAGCGTCGTCGTGGTGGCGGTGGTCTCGGTCGTGGTCGCGCCCGCCGCCGGCTTGCCACCGCGTGCGACCAGCTCGTCCTCGTTGATCTCGCCCACGTAGCCCACGAGCTGCGCGGCCAGCTCCCCGTACGGGTAGGTCCGGATCGCCTTCGTCTCGACCACGACGCCCGGGTACTCGTCACCGCGCTCGGAGAGGTAGATCTCCACCTCCTCGCTCACGTCCTCGGCGATCGGCACGTAGTCCTGGGGGGCGTAGCGCTTGTCGTCGTACTGCTTCTGGACGTCGGACACCTTCGTCGGCACGCCGAGGGCGGTGAGGGTGTCCGCGAGGTGGGCGAACTCCTCGCTGCGGGCGTTCCCGGTCAGCTTGCGGAGGGGTTCGCGGTCGAGCGACACGACGCGCGAGGTCCGGTTGTCCACCAGGACCTTGCCGTTCCGGTCGAGGATCCGGCCCCGCGGGCCCTCCTCGTGGATGACGCGGAGCCGGTTCGAGGCGGAGGCGACCTCGAACTTCTGGCGGTCGATCCCCTGCAGGAACCAGAGCCGGACGAAGAGGGCCAGGAACAGCGAGACCGCCACGATCCCGAGCGCGCTCAGCCGGACCTGGTGGGACTCAGCGTCCATCGGCCGGTCCGCTGGGACGGGCCCGGACCTGCGGGCGGGGCGAGGACGGGGAGGGGACTCGGGTGCGGGACATGCTGGAACGGTGCGCTCCGGGCGTCACCGCAGTCGGGCGCGCACCGGATCGTGGTCGGCCCAGCGGCACACGGCCAGGGCGGGCAGCGACAGCAGGGCGTTGGTCGCAGCGACGATACCGACGATCGCCCCGAGGCGTGGATCGGCAAGTGAGCGTTGTCCCAGCAACTGGCCGAGCCCGGCGTAGAGCAGCATCCCGCCGGCGCTGCAGAGCGTCACGAGGCCGATCGAGATCCAGCGGGCGGGCCGGACGACGGTGTCGCCCACCAGCCCGGCCACGTAGCCGGTCACGGCGTACGCCAGGGCCGTCATGCCGAAGGGTCCGGGCAGGAAGAGGTCGAACAGGAGGCCGCAGCTGAAGCCGAGGACGGCACCGCGGCCCGGGCCCCCCTCGATGCCGGCGCAGACGGCCAGGAGCAGCAGCAGGTCGGGGTGCACGCCGTACACGCGGAGGTCGGTGACGAGCCCGACCTGCACGACCAGGGTGACCGACACGACGAGGATCCAGCGCAGGACGGTGCGCAGCTCCACGTTCACCGGCCGGGCCCGTCGGTCCGGGGTGGGCGGGCGCTCAGGAGGACGGCTTCCACTTGATGACCCGGACGACGTCGAGCTGCGAGAAGTCGACCTTCATGTCGACCTGCAGGAGCTGGAGCTGGGTGTTCTCGTCGGGGGTGACCTTGCTCACCAGCCCGATCGGGATGCCGGGCGGCATGATCGCGTCCGTCAGCCCGCTCGTGAGCACCACGTCGTTCGGCTTGACCGGGTCGGAGAGCTCGATGCCCCGGTCGACGATGAACTTGTTCCCCTCGCCGCCGCCGTGGCCGACCCCGAGGTCCTGGCTGTTGGCGAGGCGCACGCCGACCACGAAGTCGGGGTCGGTCAGCAGCTGCACGACCGACCGCGTCCGGCTCACGCGGTCCAGCCGACCGACCAGGCCGCCGTCGTTGACCACGGGCATGCCGGGCGACAGGCCCTGGTCGCTGCCCTTGTCGATCTCGATGCGGTGGTCGTCGAAGTTCGAGTACGGCCCGGACGCGACGCGGGCCACCTGGGTGGGGACGTCGTCGGCCACGAAGCCGAGGTGCAGCTGCTCGTTCAGCGCCTTGAGCTGCGCGATGGCGTTGGCACCCTCCATCGACTGCCCCTGCAGCCGGTCCAGCCGCTGCCGCAGCCGCTCGTTCTCCGCCTGCAGGTCGCCGTAGCCGGTCATGCCGTGCCAGGCGTTGCGCACGGGGGTGGTCGCCCACTCGAACGCGCCGCTCACGGGGGAGAACGCGTCGGAGGCGGCGTTGCGCACGCCGGTGAACACCGGCACGTCCCGCGCGTCGAGCGTGATCAACGTGACCGCGACGAGGCTCACGACGAGCAGCACGAACCGCGAGCGGCGGCGGGTGGCGACCGATCGCACGGCGCTCAGTCGTGGTGCGACGAGAACAGCCCGGCGGGCTCCAGCGCCTCGAAGTTCTCGAGCGCCTGACCGGAGCCGAGGGCGACGGCCTCGAGCGGCCGCGGCGCGATGCGGATCGGCATCCCGGTCTCCTGGGCGAGCCGCTTCGGCAGCCCCTTGAGCAGGGCCCCGCCCCCCGCCAGCACGATGCCGCGCTCCATGACGTCGGCGGCGAGCTCCGGCGGCGTCTTGTCCAGCGTCACCTTCACGGCGTCGACGACCGCGGAGACCGGCTCCTCGATCGCCTCGCGGATCTCGTAGGTGGAGGTGACGATCGTCTTGGGCAGCCCGGTGACGAGGTCACGCCCGCGGATCTCCGCCTGCAGCTCCTGCTCCAGCGGCCACGCGGAGCCGAGCTCCATCTTCACGACCTCGGCCGTGCGCTCGCCGAGCGCCAGGCTGTACTCCTTCTTGATGTACTGGATGATCGCGTCGTCCAGCTCGTCGCCGCCGACGCGCACCGACTGGCTGGTGACCACGCCGCCGAGCGAGATCATCGCCACCTCGGTGGTGCCGCCGCCGATGTCCACGATCATGTTGCCGGTCGGCTCCTGCACCGGCAGGCCCGCGCCGATCGCCGCGGCCATCGGCTCCTCGATGATGCGGGCAGGCTTGCGGGCGCCGGCGAACTCCGCCGCGTCCTGCACCGCCCGCTGCTCGACGCCGGTCACGCCCGACGGCACGCAGATGATCATGCGGGGCTTCGAGAACCGGCTGTTGTGCACCCGCTGGATGAAGTAGCGGAGCATGGTCTCGCAGACCTCGAAGTCCGAGATCACGCCGTCCTTGAGCGGCCGGATGGCCTGGATGTGCGCCGGCGTCTTGCCGATCATCCGCTTGGCCTCGGTGCCGACGGCCACGGCACGGCCGTCCTGCGAGCGGACGGCGACGACGGACGGCTCGCACAGCACGATCCCCTCGCCGCGCACGTAGACGAGGGTGTTCGCGGTGCCGAGGTCGACCGCCATGTCACGGCCGAGGAAGGAGGAGTTGAACCGTGCCATAGGGACGCTCTCAAACTAGTGGGGGCGTGGGGCTCTCGTGGCCGGGAACCCACGCTCGGTGACCCGACGGGGGGCGCCGACGGGTCCGGGACGCGATCGCAACGGAACCGTCACGAACATAGCCACCGGGGGCGGTCCGCTCCAGCCGGTGTGCCAGGTGTCCCCGGGTGCGTCCCGCCCGGCGGCCCGTGGCGCGGGCACCCCCGCCGGGTCGCCGTTTCGCACCCAGGGTCGCCGCGCTCCTACCCTCGGCGCGGTGAACCGGACCTTCATCATGTGCAAGCCCGACGCGGTCGAGCGGGGCCTCGTCGGCGAGATCATCAGCCGGATCGAGCGCAAGGGCCTGACGATCGTGGCCATGGACCTGCGGGTGCCCGACGAGGACCTCGCCCGGGCCCACTACGACGAGCACGCGGAGAAGCCCTTCTTCGGCGACCTCGTCTCGTTCCTCACCCGCGGGCCGGTCGTGGCCATGGTCGTGGAGGGTCCCGAGGACGGCACCTGGCACCTCATGCGGACGCTGATCGGCAAGACCAAGGTCGAGGATGCCCAGCCCGGCTCGATCCGCGGCGACTTCGCGACGACGACCAACGAGAACCTGGTGCACGGCTCCGACGGCGACGAGTCCGCCGCCCGCGAGATCGGCCTCTGGTTCCCCGGCCTCGCCTGACCGCTCCCCCGCGGTCAGGGGCCGAGGAGGACGGTGACCGCGGCGCGGGCCGGCCCGATCAGCCGGAACGACCCCGTGATCACCACGAGGTCCTCCTCCTGCGCGAGCTGCAGCGCGCGGGCGACCGCGTCGACGGGGTCCGCGTGCGCCTCGGCGACCAGGCCGGCCGCGTCGCACGCGGCGGCGAGCTCCGCCGCGGGGAGCCCGCGGTCGGCGGCGTCGGCCGTCGTGCAGATCACGAGGTCGGGGCGGATCTCGTCGACGGCGCGGGCGGCGGCGTCTGGGTCGCGGCCGGCCAGCATGCCGAGCACGACGATCCGAGAGCCGGCGGTGACGAACTCCTCGTCGACGGTCTCGCCGAGGGCACGCAGCGCGTCGGGGTTGTGCGCCGCGTCGAGGATGACGAGCGGCTGGCGGGCGACGACCTCGCACCGGCCCTGCAACCGGACCATGGCCAGGCCGTCGCGCACGAGGTCGGGCTCGAGCGCCCGGTCGAAGAACGCCTCCACCGCGGCGACGGCGACGGCCGCGTTGTGCCCCTGGAACGACCCGTGCAGCGGGAGGAACACCTCGTCGTACCGTTCGTGCACGCCGCCGATCTCGAGCGACCGCCCACCGATGGCGACTCGGTCGGACAGGAGCTCGAAGTCGACGTCCTCGGCCACGAGCGAGGCCGGTCCCTCGGCGGAGAACACCGCACGGAGGTCGGGCTCCATCCGCCCCAGCACCGCGATCGACGCGGGCGTGATGATCCCGGCCTTCTCCCCCGCCACCGCGAGCTCCCACCCGGGCGAGAAGTCGGTGTGGTCGCCGCCGACCCCGGTGACCACGGCCACCTGCGCGTCGCCGACGTTCGTGGCGTCGAAGCGACCGAGCAGCCCCACCTCGACGACCGCGACGTCGACCGGTGCCTCGGCGAACCAGCGGAACGCGGCCGCGGTGACGAGCTCGAACCACGACGGCCGGACCGACATGAGCTGCTCCACCGCACGCAGCCCGTCGAGCACCTCGGCGAGGTCCTCGTCGGCGATCGGATCGCCGTCGCGCGTCATCCGCTCGTTGATGCGCTCGAGGTGCGGGCTCGTGAAGGTCCCCACGCTGAGCCCGTGGGCCTGCAGCAGCGAGGTGACCATCGCCGCGACCGAGCCCTTGCCGTTGGTGCCCGTGATGTGGACGATCGGCACCTCGCGCTGCGGATCGCCGAGCAGCCCCATCAGCTCGGTGATCGAGTCGAGGGCCAGGCCCTCGATCCGGCCCGCGGCGACGCCGATCGACGAGCTCTCGTGGTCCAGGTGGGAGTCGAGCCAGGCGAGCGACTCGCCGAGGTCGCTCACGGGTGTGCGCGGCGCTGCCGGGAGGGCGGCACCGGAGGCGCGGGCACCGCTCGCGCGGCGGGCACGGCGGTCAGGACGCGGCGCGGCGCGGCCGCGTGGACCGCGGCTTGCCGGTGGAGCGCGGCACGAGGGTCGGGTTCACCTTCTCGAGCACGGAGTCCTCGTCCACGACGACCTTGCTGACGTCGGTGCGGGAGGGCAGCTCGTACATGACGCCGAGCAGCACCTCCTCGAGGATGGCCCGCAGGCCGCGGGCGCCGGTGCCCCGGGCCAGCGCCTGGTCCGCGACCGCAGCGAGCGCGTCGTCGGTGAACTCGAGGTCGACCTCCTCGAGCTCGAAGAACTTGCGGTACTGCTTGACCAGCGCGTTCTTCGGCTCGACCAGGATCTGGATCAGGGCCTCGCGGTCCAGGCTGTCGACCACGCCGAGCACCGGCAGGCGGCCGACGAACTCGGGGATGAGGCCGAACTTCAGCAGGTCCTCGGGGAGGGCCTGCGAGAAGAGGTCACCCTCGAGGCGCTCCGACACCGACCGGATCTCGGCGCCGAACCCGATGCTCTTGCGGCCGACGCGCTGCTCGATGATCTTGTCCAGCCCGGCGAACGCGCCGCCGCAGATGAACAGGATGTTCGTGGTGTCGATCTGGATGAACTCCTGGTGCGGGTGCTTGCGCCCGCCCTGCGGCGGCACCGAGGCGGTGGTGCCCTCGAGGATCTTGAGGAGCGCCTGCTGCACGCCCTCGCCCGACACGTCACGGGTGATCGACGGGTTCTCCGACTTGCGGGCGACCTTGTCGATCTCGTCGATGTAGATGATCCCGGTCTCGGCCTTCTTCACGTCGAAGTCGGCGGCCTGGATCAGCTTGAGCAGGATGTTCTCGACGTCCTCGCCGACGTAGCCGGCCTCGGTCAGGGCGGTGGCGTCCGCGATCGCGAACGGGACGTTGAGCATCCGCGCCAGCGTCTGCGCGAGCAGCGTCTTGCCGCAGCCGGTGGGGCCGATGAGCATGATGTTGCTCTTGGCCAGCTCCACGTCGTCGGGACCGGAGCGCGTGGCGCCGTGCTGGACCCGCTTGTAGTGGTTGTAGACGGCGACCGACAGGATCTTCTTGGCCCGGTCCTGGCCGACGATGAAGTCGTCGAGGAACTCGAAGATCTCGGCCGGCTTGGGGAGCTCGTCGAGGACCAGCTCACCCGTCTCGGCGAGCTCCTCCTCGATGATCTCGTTGCACAGGTCGATGCACTCGTCGCAGATGTAGACCCCCGGGCCCGCGATGAGCTTCTTGACCTGCTTCTGCGACTTGCCGCAGAACGAGCACTTGAGGAGCTCTCCTCCGTCACCGAACTTCGCCACCGGGCTCCTTCAGGGTCGGCTGGATGGTGTGGCACACCGGGTGAGTGGGGCGCACCATGCCGAGGGGGTCCCGGCGTGGTGGACCATTGTGCACGATCCGTCAGCGGATCGCCGCGATGGGCCCGCTGTTGTCCACCACGTCGCGGGCCTCGATCACCTCGTCGATGATCCCGTACTCCTTGGCCTCGGCCGCGGTCATGACGTAGTCGCGGTCGGTGTCCTTGGAGATCTTCTCGACCGACTGGCCGGTGTGGCGGCTCAGCACGTGCTCGAGGGTCTCCTTGAGCCGGATGATCTCGTTGGCGGCGATCTCGAGGTCCGACACCTGGGCGTAGCCGGACTGCGCGTACGGCTGGTGGATCAGGACCCGCGCGTTGGGGAGCGCCAGGCGCTTGCCGGGGGTGCCGGCGGCGAGCAGCACGGCGGCGGCGGACGCGGCCTGGCCGAAGCACAGGGTGGCGATCTCGGGCCGGATGTACTGCATGGTGTCGTAGATCGCCATGAGGGCGTTGATGTCGCCGCCCGGCGAGTTGATGTAGATGCTGATGTCCTTGTCGGGGTTCTCCGACTCGAGGAACAGCAGCTGGGCGCAGATCAGGTTGGCGACGGCGTCGTCGATCGGCGTGCCCAGGAAGATGATGTTCTCGCGGAGCAGCCGCGAGTAGAGGTCCGAGTAGCGCTCGCCGCGGCTCGTCTGCTCGATGACGTTGGGGACGAGGTAGCTCTGCGGCTGGATGGGGGGCACTCGGCTCGCTCCTGGTCGATGTGGCTGGTGGACCGACCGGCGCACTTGCGGGGCCGGCGGTCGCTCTGGTGGGTGGCCCACCGTATCCCGGGGGCCGTCCGATCAGTCGTGATCGTGGTCGTGATCGTGGTCGTGCTCGGGCGGCTCGAGGAACCGCTCGTCGATGGGCTTGCCATCAGGATCCACCACCTCGGCGTGTTCGACCAGCCAGTCGATCGCCTTCTGCGCGGCCAGGTCGGCCTTGAGCCCCGAGAGCTGGCCCCCGGAGCGCAGCTGCTCCTTGGCGTCCTCGAGGGTGATGTCGGCGTCACCGATCATGTCCTCGATCGTGTGGTCGACCTCGGCGTCGTCCGCGACCAGGCCCTCGGCGGCGACGACGGCCCGCAGGGCCAGGTCCGCCTTCACACCCTCGACCGCGCTCTCCTTGAGGCCGGCCATGAACTCGTCGGGCTCCTGGCCCATCACGCGCAGGTAGTCGTCCAGGCCGATGCCCTGCTGCTGCAGCCGCATGATCACGTTCTGCAGCTGGCCCTGCATCTCTGCCGAGACGAGCGCCTCGGGGATCTCCTCGTCGACCAGCTCGGCCAGCTCGGTGACGGCGCGGGCGCGCACGGCGCCCCGGGTCTGGTTCTCCCGGCCCTCGGCCAGGCGGCCGCGCACGTCGGCGACCAGCTCCTCGACCGTCTCGAACTCGGTGGCCTCGGCGACCCACTCGTCGGTCAGCTCGGGCAGGACCCGCTCCTTGACCTCCTTGACGGTGAGCTTGAAGTCGACGTCGTCCTCGTCGGGGTCGGGGTGCTCGGCCGAGAACTCCAGCACGTCGCCGGCGGAGGCGCCCACGAGGTGCTCGTCGAACTCGGAGGCGATCATCCCGGAGCCGACGGCGTAGAGGTAGTCGTCGGCGGTGAGGCCGTCGACCTCCTCGCCGTCCTGGGTGCCCGAGATGTCGATCGTGACGTAGTCGCCCTCGCCCGCGGCACGCTCCACCGCGGTGAGCTCGCCGTACTGCGTGCGCAGGCGGTCGATCTGGGCGTCGACCTCGTCGTCGGGCACCTCGGGGCTGGGCACCTCGATGCGCAGGCCGTTGTAGCCGGCCACCTGGATCGTGGGCCGGACGCCGACGACCGCGGTGAACGTGACGTCGCCGGACTCCTCGCCCTCGGCGATGTCCAGCTCGGGCTGCGCGATGACGTCGACGTCGTTCTCGATGACGGCCTCGCTGTAGAACTCGGGGATCGCGGTGCGCAGCGCCTCGGAGCGGGCGTAGCCGACCCCGATCTGCTTCTCCATCAGCGCCCGGGGAGCCTTGCCAGGACGGAACCCGGGGATCCGCACCTCCTTCGCGATCTCCTTCCAGGCCGCGGCGATGGCCGGCTCGAGCTCGGCCTCCTCCACCTGGACGGTGAGCTTGACCTTGGGCTCCAGGTCGGGAGTGTCGGAAACGGGTTCGAGCGTGGCTTTCACAGGGGCGAGAGCCTACTCCCGCCACCGACGGGTCTCCCCATCGCCGGACGCCGCCGTCGTCGGTGTGGGCAGCCTCCGGGTAGTGTCGCCCGCACGGGACGTGGCGCAGCCTGGTAGCGCACCGGCTTTGGGAGCCGGGGGCCGCGAGTTCAAATCTCGCCGTCCCGACTCTCCATCGGCTGCCCGATCGTCCAGGGCCGAGCCGTGCCCCGATCGGATCAGCGGTCCGGTCGACACCTCGTCGAACCGGGCACCCGGCAGCGGCCGCCCAGCGGCGACGGCCGACCGATCGACGACCCGGCGGGCTTGAGGCTGGCGGCCAGCGTCTCGGCGGCCGTCCGGCCGCAGCCGACGGCGACGAGGGCGAGGACGATCTCGTCACGGCTGGCGGAGCCGACGTCGAGCTCCACGTCGAGCGGCCAGTAGGTCGGTCCGTTCCCAGGGGCGGTGGGTGCCATGGATCGATGGTGCGCCCACCACCCCCCTTCCTGACCATGGGCCGATCGGTCCGGGGCGGCTGGGTCGACCTCCTGCGGCCCGGTCCGATCCGATCAGGGCGGTACCGTCCCCGCATGCAGCACGGGAGCGCCTCGGGACCCGGGCCGCTGCTCACGGGCCGCCGGGCGCTCGTGACCGGCGGGGGCCACGGCATCGGGCGCGGCATCTGCCTGGCCTTCGGTGCCCACGGCGCGTCGGTCGTGGTGGCGGACGTCGACGGCGAGGCCGCCGAGCGGACCGCGTCCGACGTGGTCGCGGCGGGCGGCGCTGCGAGCGCCCGGGAGGTCGACGTCACCGATGGCGATCAGGCCGCCGAGGCGGTGGCCACGGCGGCCGATCGCCTGGGCGGGTTGGACGTGCTGGTCAACGGCGTCGGCCACTACCTGCACCCGGTCACGCCGTTCGAGGACGTCACCGACGACCAGATCGCCGAGCTCTACGAGATCAACCTGGGCAACGTGCTGCGGGTCACCCGGGCTGCGCTCCCCCACCTGATCCGCGCCGGCGGCCCCGAGGTGGCCGCGGGCACCCGGCCCGGACCGAGCATCATCAACCTGACCACGGTCGAGGCGTTCCGTGGCATCCCGGGTCACCCCGTGTACGCGGCGTTCAAGGCCGCGGTCACGCAGTTCTCCAAGAGCCTCGCCCTCCAGGTGTCCGAGCACGGCGTCCGCGTCAACGACATCGCACCCGACGTCACCCGTTCCCAGCAGCTGCCGTACGAGCGATGGCTCAGCGAGGACGACGTCGCACGGATCCCGGCCTGGGTCCCGCTGGGTCGTCTCGGCGAACCGCAGGACGCGGCTGGCGTGGCGGTGTTCCTGGCCTCGGAGCTGTCGGCCTTCGTCACGGGGACGACCGTGCACTGCGACGGCGGCACGTACGCGGCGGGCGGTTGGTACCGGACCGCGCACGGCCGGGGCTGGACCAACCGGCCGAAGGACGCCTGAGGCGCCGCACGACCGGCCGTCGACCCGGAGCGCTCCGAGCCGGATCGCTCCGAGCCGGAGCGCTCCGAGCCGGGCGGTTCGACGCTCAGCTGAGCCCGGTCACGCCGACCGGCGTGGACGAGCTCGTCGTCGTGCCGTCGCCGAGCTGGCCGTTGCCGTTCGCACCCCAGCACCTGACGACGTCGCCGGAGGTGACGGCACAGGTGTGGGAGAGGCCGGCGTCGAGGTCGGCGACCGCGCCGACCACCAGGACCGTGACCGGGGACGACGACGCGGTCGTCGTCCCGTCGCCGAGCTCGCCGTTTCCGTTGACGCCCCAGCACCGGACGCCGGTGGCGACGGCGGCGCACGTGTGACGCACTCCGCCGGTGATCTTCGTCGCCCCGGTGAGGCCGTCCACCGGGACGGGCGTGCTGGCGCTCGTCGTCGTGCCGTCGCCGAGCTCACCCTCGCCGTTGTAGCCCCAGCACCGTGCGGTGCCGTCCGCCAGGACGGCGCAGCTGTACCAGTCCCCGAGGCCGACATCGACGGCGTTGCTGATGCCGGTGACAGCGACCGCGACGTTGGAGCTCGCCGTGGAGCCGTTGCCCAGCTCGCCGTTGCCGCCGTTGCCCCAGCTGGCGACGGCTCCGGTCGAGCGACGGGCACAGGTGTGGCTCCCACCCAACGAGAGCTCCACGGCGTCGGAGATGCCGCTGACCGCCGTCGGGACCGAGGTGCTGTCGAAGCTGCCGGTGCCGAGCTGACCCTGTGCGTTGTGGCCCCAGCACTTGACGGCGCCGGATCGCAGCAGCGCGCAGCTGTGGAACTGACCGACGCCGATCCCGACGGCATCGGCGACCCCCGAGACGGTCCGGGGCGACGTCGCGTCACCGCCGCCGCCGACCATGCCGTAGTGGTTGTTGCCCCAGCACGCGACGGTGCCGTCGACGCGAAGGGCGCACGCGTGCTCCATGCCGGCGTCGACGTCGACCGCGTTCGTGATGCCGGTGCTGACGGGGACGCTGCTGGGGGTCGTGGTCCCGTCACCGAGCTGACCGCGGTTGTTGCGACCCCAGCAGCTGACGGCGCCGTCGATGAGCGCGCAGCTGAACTGCTGCCCGCCGGTGACCTCGTCGGCGCCCACCACGAGCGGCGGCACCGTCGTGGAGGTGGTGGGTGTGGTCGAGGTCGTGGTCGGCACGGTCGTCGGTGCCGAGGTCGTCGTGGTCGGCGGCGACGGGAGCGGTGCGATCGGCACGTCCTGACCCTGCGAGCGACGGATGTACTCGTCGACCGTCATGATCGGCGTCCACCGGCCGTTCGAGCAGACGAGGACGTAGGTGCCGTCGGTCCCGCTCTCGATCGAACCGTCCGGGGCGGTGCACGACGCCCACATCTGGACGCCGGTCTGGCAGGCGGTGGCCGCGACGAGCGCGAGCACGGCGACGAGGAACAGACATGTGCGCTTCATCTGCCGCAGATCGGTCGGCCGCCGACCGAGTTGAGCGGAGATCGACAGCTGCATCCGATCGGACATCCGGGGCCACCGAGCGCTCGGCGCCGGGCGCGTCGCTCAGAGGTAGCCCAGCTCCTTGGCCGACCGCTCGAGGTCGTCCCGGAACGCGGGGTCCGCGATGCCGAGCAGCGCCTCCGTGCGCTCGCGGAGGGTGCGGCCGGTGAGCTCGGCGATGCCGTGCTCGGTCACGACCTTGTCCACCAGGTTCTTGTGCGCACTGACGACGGCGCCGGGCGTGAGCGTCGGCACGATGCGCGACACCGTGCCGCCGACCGCCGTGCTGTGGGCGACGATGAAGCTCTGCCCGCCCCGCGAGAGCTGCGCCCCGCGCATGAAGTCCGCCTGGCCGCCGGTGGACGAGACGTAGTGCGTCCCCAACGACTCCGACGCGCACTGGCCGAGCAGGTCGACCTGCATCGTCGCGTTGATCGAGCAGAGGTCGTCGTGCTGGGAGATGACACGCGGATCGTTCGAGATGTCGACGGGCAGCATGAAGAGCGACGGGTTCTCGTCGGCCCACTCGTAGAGCTCCGAGGAGCCGAGGACGATCGTCGTCGTCGCCAGGCCCCGCTCGCGGGCCTTGCGACGGCCGTTGACCGCGCCGCTCTCGATCAGGCCCATCACCGCGTCGCCGAGCAC
>JAEVZA010000474.1 GCA_023392475.1 Actinomycetes bacterium
GGCTGGGGGGCAGGTGCGGGCGCGGCGGGCGCGGGCGCCGCCGCGGCCGGGGCCTCGGGCTCGGCGGGGGGCGACTCGGGCGCGGCGGACTTCTTGGCGGCGGCCTTCTTGGCTGGGGCCTTCTTCGCCGGCTTCTCCTCGACGGGCTGCTCGTCGCGGATCAGCCCCTCACGCTCGGCCTTCCGGCGGACCTGGTCCGCGTAGGCGCCGTCGAGCGACGACGAGTGGCTCTTGACCCCGTACCCGAGCGCGTTGCAGAGGTCGATGCACTCCTTGTTGGTGAGACCGAGCTCCTTCGCGAGCTCGTAGACACGCAGCTTTGCCAAGACGTTCCGTTCGTTTGCAGTGGACTGAACTGACTGATCAACCGGCCGAGCGGCCGACTGGCTGGACTCGACCGACGGACCGGGGGCGCCGCACGGGCGCGACGGGCCCGGGCGACGGCCATCCATCCTTCCACGGATCGGCCGCCGGTTCGAACCACATCCGTCACAGCCCGGGTGGCGACGGCACCCCACGACCGAGCTCGGGGGCCCGGAGGGCCCGGGCCAGCGCCCCGGACGAGGCGGCCACCTCGAAGCACCGGCGATCGCACACCCAGGCGCCGCGACCGGGTCCAGGGCCCACCGCCACGGCCCGCTCCCCGGCGCTCGAGCGGTCCCGGCGGACCCGGAGCAGCTCGATGGCCGGGGCCCGGCGCCGGCACCCGACGCAGGTCCGGACCGGACCGGGACCGGTCAGGCGTCGGCCTCCGGCTCGGCGGCCCCGTCGGACGCCGCCGTGGCGCCCTCCGCGGCCTCCTCGAGCTCGGCCTCGACCTCGTCGGTGGCGAGCTCCTCGAGCTCGGCCTCCTCCTCGTCGACCTCCACCTCGGCGATGACGTCCTCGACCTCGCCCACGGCCTCGGCGACGTCCTCCGCCAGCTCGGCCTCGACCGCCTCCTCGACCGCCTCGGCGTCGGACTCCGCCTGCGCGGCCTCCCACTGCTCGAGCGTCCAGGCGGGCGAGCCGTCGCTCGGCTGCCACATCTGCTCACCGGTGTCCGGATCGACGATCCAGGCCCCCTCGGCGTAGGCGTCGGTGCCGTAGGTGCGCTCGTAGGCCTCCTGCTCCGCGATCTCGGTCTCCGAGCGGATGTCGATCCGCAGCCCGGAGAGGCGGGTCGCGAGGCGGGCGTTCTGGCCCTCCTTGCCGATCGCCAGCGAGAGCTGGAAGTCGGGGACGATCACCTCGGCGGTGCGGGCCTCCTCGTCGATCCGCACCTCCTTGACCTTCGCCGGCTGCAGCGCCTTCATCACGAAGTCGTTGCGGTCGTCGCTGAACGGGACGATGTCGATCTTCTCGCCCCGCAGCTCGTTGACGACCATGCGGACGCGGGCGCCGCGGGCGCCGACGCACGCCCCGACCGGGTCGACGTTCGGGTCGTTCGACCACACGGCGATCTTCGTGCGCTGACCGGGCTCGCGGGCGCAGGCCTTGATCTCGACGACGCCGTCGGCGATCTCGGGCACCTCGAGCTCGAACAGGCGGCGGATGAGGCCCGGGTGGGTGCGCGACACCACGATCTGCGGGCCCTTGACCGTCTTGCGGACCTCGACGATGTACGCCTTGACCCGCTCGCCCGGCTCGGGGCGCTCGTAGTTGACCTGCTCCGACTGCGGCAGCAGCGCCTCCACGCGGCCGAGGTCCAGCAGCGTGTAGCGGGCGTCGGACTGCTGGATGATGCCCGTGACGATGTCGCCCTCGCGGCCGGCGTACTCCTCGTACTTGAGCTCCCGCTCGACCTCGCGGATGCGCTGCGTCATCACCTGGCGCACGGTCTGCGCGGCGATGCGGCCGAAGTCGTCGGGCGTGACGTCCATCTCGGGCCCGGTCGGCAGCTCGTCCTCGTCCAGCTCCTGCGCGAACACGCGCATCTCACCCGACTCCGTGTCGATGTTGACCCACACGAACTCGTACTGGTCGTTCTGCTTCTTGTAGGCCGCCTCGAGCGCCTCGGCGAGCGCGGAGAACAGCGCCTCCTTGGAGATCCCGCGGCTCTCGGCCAGGGCGTCCAGCGCTTCCATCATCTCCGGGTTCATGGCGTCGCCTCACTGTGGTCGGCCGGTGTCTCGCTCCGGCGCTGGGAAGGATCGGGCCGCTCGGGCGGCGGGGTGCGGTCGCGGGCGGGTGCCCGCTTCGAGGACTTGCTGCGCTTCGAGCCGCCGCCCGGCTTCGGCGCGGGGCCCCACTCGAACACGGTGTGGGCCGAGGTGACGTCCGCCAGGGACACCGTGCGGGGCTCGCCGCCGTCGGGCACGACGGTGGCGTCGCCGCCGTCGACGGCCCGCAGCTCGCCGTCGACCCGGCGATCGCCGTCCACGCCCGGGCGAAGCTTGACCTTGACCCGCTCACCCACGGCGCCGGCCCAGTGCTCGGGGGTGCGCAGGCGCCGCTCCAACCCGGGGCTCGACACCTCGAGGCCCGACGCGCCGGTGAACGTGCCGTCCGCGTCCATCGCGGCCGAGATCCGGCGGGTGGCCGTGGCGAGGTCGTCGACGTCGATCCCACCGGAGCGGTCGAGCAGCACGCGGAGGGTGCCGCCGGCCTCCTCCACGTCGTACACGGAGAGGCCCAGCTCCTCCGCGACGGGCGCGACGAGGCGGCCGAGTCGTTCGGCCGTCGTGCCCACCGTGCGCCTCCTCGTCCGTCGTGATCCGTGGTCCATCCGTGCCCGGCCCAAACAAAAGGCGTGGGCTGCGCCCACGCCTCCCGGAGAACCGGAACCCCGGCAGCATAGCCGCGACCGGACTCCCAGCGGTGATCAGTACGAGCGCGCGACGAGGGCGATGGTGCCGTCGTCGGGGCCGTCGGGGACGTCCCCGTCGTCGGTGAGGAGGCAGCGCACGGTGATCGCGTCGCGGCCCAGCTGCTGGATCCCGCCGTCGGCCAGGGCCGCCCAGGGCAGGCGGGCGAACCCGGTGGCGGCCGCCTCCGCGGCCTCGGCGACCGTGCGCACGTCGACCGTGCCGGCCTCGCGCCGGGCGAGGGCCTCGTCGTGGAGCGCGGCCTGGACGTCCTCGAGC
>JAEVZA010000475.1 GCA_023392475.1 Actinomycetes bacterium
CGCCGACGGCGGGCACGACCACGCGCTCGGCGGCGACGACCGCCCGATCGCCGGCGCCGGCCGCTCGGGTGGCGGGCACGGGCACGACCACGGCACCGCGCTCGCTCGCTCGGGCGAGGCGGCGAAGCGACCGCTGGCCATCGCCCTCGGCCTCAGCCTCCTCACCTTCGTGGTGCAGATCGTGGTGGGCATCTCGTCCGGATCGCTCTCGCTCCTCACCGACTCCGCGCACGTGCTCACCGACGCCGTCGGCATCGCGCTGGCCCTCGCCGCGGTGGTGCTCGCCTCCCGCTCGACGCGGCCCGACCGCACGTTCGGGCTCTACCGGCTCGAGGTGCTCTCCGCGCTCGCCAACTCGATCCTGCTCCTCGGGGTCGCAGGGTGGGCGCTCTACGAGGCGATCGGCCGCATCCAGGACCCGCCCGACGTGCCGGGCTGGCCCGTGCTCGTCGTCGGCACGTTCGGCCTCGTCACGAACGTGATCGCGCTGCGCCTGCTGTCGGGCGGCGGCTCGCTCGCCGCGGAGGGCGCCCGCCTCGAGGTGCTGGCGGACACGATCGGCTCGGCCGGCGTCATCGTGGGGGCGATCATCATCATCACGACGGGCGCCGAGGTGGCCGACGCCTGGGTCGGCCTCGCCATCGCGCTCTGGATCGTGCCGCGGTCGATCCGCCTGGCGGCGAGCGCCTTGCGCGTGCTGGTCCAGGCCGCCCCCGAGGGGATGGACCTGGCCGCGGTGACCGCGGACCTCGAGGCCCTGCCCGAGGTGGTGGAGGTGCACGACCTCCACGTGTGGACGCTGACCTCCGACATGGAGGTGCTGACGGCCCACGTCATGGTCACGAACGCCGCGGACCACCACGCGGTGCTCGACCAGGCCCGGGTGGTCCTCGCCGAGCGCCACGACATCCGGCACGCCACCCTGCAGGTGGAGCCGGAGGACCACGCCGGCTGCGACGAGCTCGACTGGTAGCCCACGCCGGTGTCGGCGCCGCGCCCGGCGCTCAGCGGGGGTCGTCGCGGTCCAGGTTCCAGTGCCGGGACACGACCGTGAGCCACGCGTCGTCGCCCGCCGGCACGATCGAGAACCGGCTGATCGTGCGCTGCCCGCCCTCGTGGTCCTCGTAGAGGAGGTCGACGTTGATCCGCTCCCGCGCCTCGTGCGCCCGGCGGACCTCCCGGAACGTCTCGGCCGACGGGTCCCGGAGCGCCGCCTGCCAGAACCCGATGTCGCCGGCCGGGATGTAGATGTCCCGGGTCAGCCGGGTGAAGGTGTCGATCTCCCGGTGGTCGCTCACCGCGAGGTCCGGGTCCGTGAACAGGTCCCAGCGGTCGAGCACGCCGATGCCCGCGCCGACGTTGCGGACGGTGAACGCGAGGTAGATGGCCTCGTCGTCGACCTCGATGGCCGCACGTCCACCCTCGAGGCGCAGCCACCGCCCGTCGATGAAGCCGACCTTGTCGGGCGGATCCGTGTTCCGCGACGGCACGAGCACCGGTCGGATGCCGGCGAGGAGCGACCGCTCGGT
Organism: Actinomycetes bacterium; assembly: GCA_023392475.1. Lineage (GTDB taxonomy): Bacteria > Actinomycetota > Acidimicrobiia > Acidimicrobiales > Microtrichaceae > JAEVZA01. The sequence goes on from JAEVZA010000475.1 coordinate 1,530, forward strand.
CACCGCGGCGGACCGGTGCGCCGAGCGCACGGAGGAGAACGTCGCGACCGCCAGCACGAGCGTGCCGGCCGCCGTCGCCAGCGAGGAGATCGTCGCCCAGTCGGCCACGGACGGGCAGCCTACGGCCCACCCTCGTCGAGCCGACCCGGTGCACCCGTTCTGTTCGTCGAGGATCCGGACATTCCTGACCCTCGACGAACAGAACGGGGCGGAGCACAGGTGGCGGGCGACGAGGTGTCGCGTACGGTGCCCGGGGTGAGCCGCCAACCGCAGGGCTGGTACCCCGATCCGACCGGCCGCCACCAGCACCGCTGGTGGACGGGCCGCGCGTGGGCCGCGGCCGTGGCGGACGACGGGGTGCAGTCCTCCGACGCCGACGGCCTCGTCCCCGGCGCCCCGGAGCTGCCCTCCGCTGCCCCGGAGGCCGCCGACCACGCATCGGTCGTCGCCGCGTGCGGCGCGGCGACGCTCCCCGGCGACGACCCCGCCACCGCGCCGGTCCTCACGATCTGGCGCCGCCGCTCCGGCATGGTGGACCTCCACCCCACGTGGTCGGTGCACGACGGCACCGGCCGCTGGCTCGGCACGACGGGCCTCGAGGTCGCCGGCACGGGCCCGAACGACCGGCGCTTCGTCCTGCGACGCCCCGACGGCTCGTCGATCACGTGCGCGCCGCACCTGCCCGAGGACGTCGCGCGCCTCACCGACGGCACCGGGCGGGTCCTGGCCTCGATCACCGTCGAGCGCGGCCAGCAGCGGCTCGCCGCGTCGGTCGACGGCATGACCGTCGCCCACGCCACCTACTCGGTCGGCGAGGTCGCCGTCACGGACGCGGCCGGTGCACCGGTCGGCCGGCTCGTCCCCACGCCGCTCAAGGTGCGCCGGGCCGTCGGGCGCCGCGTGGGCTGGGACCCGGTGCTCGTCTCGGAGCAGCTGGCGACCGATCCCATCACCGGCCGGGGCGTCGACGCGCTGGCGCTGGCCTGGGAGCACACGCTCCGTGAGTGGGTCGGCTCCTGAGCCGACCCGGTGGTCGCCCGCTCAGGCGCCGCGGACGGCGAGGGCACGGTCGGCCGACGGGATCGCCGCGCCCACCCGCTCGCCGTCGATGACCGCGGCGTGCGCCCCGCGCGGGGCGAGCGCGTCGCCGAAGCGCTCGGCCTCGATCCCGCGGGCGCGCAGCTCGTGGAACAGCGCGTCGGCCGGGTCGGCCGGCACCGCGAGCACGACCCAGTCGGGGGTGCGCACCTGCGACGTGCCGGTGGGGTGGTGCTGGAGGTTCACGACGTGGCCGCCGTCGCCGTCCTCGACGCCCATGGGCACGAGCTCCGTGGACTGCACGATCCCCTTCGCGCCGGCGCGGATCCACCAGCCCTCGAGGTCCAACGTGATGCCGAGGTCCTGACCGACCACCATGCCGGGGCTCACGACCTCGACGTCGCAGCCGCGGTCGGCGAGCAGCTCGGCGACGGAGGTGGCGTGGTGGAAGCCGAGCTCGTCGAGCACGAGCACGGCCCCGGTCGGGTGCGCCCGCCCCTCGAGGACGTCCCGCACGTCGACGATCCAGGACGCGTCCCCGGGCGCCCACCACGGCCGTGCCGCCACCGCGCCCGTGGCGACGACCACGGCGTCGGGGCGGCGGGCGACCACCTCGTCGGCCGTCGCGTCGACGCCGTACTCGATCTCCGCGCCGAGCCGGCCGCACTCGTGGAGCTGGTTGCGGACGAGGTCGCCGAGCTCGGCCCGGTTCGGCACCGTGGCCGCGAGGCGCACCTGGCCGCCGGCCTGCGC
>JAEVZA010000031.1 GCA_023392475.1 Actinomycetes bacterium
GTGGTGGGCGGCCCGGCCGGTGGGCTCGGATCCGCGTCGGCCACGGCGCCCAGGCCGCCGGCGACGGCCAGGAGCACCCCGAGGCAGATCGCCGCGGTGGCACGCCCGTTCCCCGGGCGCCGTGCGCCGGTCGTGGTTCCCTCGCTCCGCATCGTTCGCTCCCATCCCGGCGCGGCGACGGCGCGGCAGGGACGACGCGGCACCCGCGTCACCCGGCTCCGCACCGCAGACCTCGACGGCGTCCTGGAGCCAACCAGGGTGGGGGTGTTCCGACTCGTGGGCCGCCGGGGCGTCCCACCTACGGTTGCGGGTCAGTGCCGGGTTCGGACCGGACTTCCCCCCCTCGCTGGCTGGGCTCGAAATCGGTCCCACCCGACCACGGCCCCACCGCCCGTGTCAACCCGACCGGGCCGGCGGCGGGCCTAGGTCGTCGGCGGGAGGAGCCGGAGGCCGAGCTCCTCGAGCTGGCCGCCGTCGATCTCGGTCGGCGCCTTCGTGAGCGGATCGGTCCCGGACTGGGTCTTCGGGAAGGCGATCACCTCGCGGATGTTCTCCTCGCCGACGAGCAGCGCCGCGAGGCGGTCCACACCGAACGCGAACCCGGCGTGGGGCGGCGCCCCGTACCGGAAGGCGTCGAGGAGGAAGCCGAACTTCCGCTGCGCCTCCTCCTCCGAGATGCCGAGGAGCCCGAAGATCCGCTGCTGCACGTCGGGGCGGTGGATCCGGACGCTGCCGGAGCCGAGCTCCCAGCCGTTGAGCACGAGGTCGTAGGCCTGCGAGCGCACCGCCAGCAGCTGCTCGGGCGCGTCGTCACGGACGGCGGCCTCGAGCAGCGGCAGGTCCTCGTCGTGCGGCATCGTGAAGGGGTGGTGCGCCGAGACCGGGCGCCCCGTCGCCTCGTCGATCGACTCGAACAGCGGGAAGTCGACGACCCACAGGAACTGCAGGCCGCCCTCGTTGACGGGCGGGCGACCGAGCTCGAGGCGCAGCAGGCCGAGGACGTGGCACACGCGGTCCCAGGCGTCGGCCACGAGGAACAGGAGGTCGCCGACCTCCGCGCCCGTGCGCTCGACCAGGCCCGCCAGCTCCTCCTCCGACAGGAACTTGGCGATCGGCGAGGTGAGCGTGGCGGCGCCGTCGTCACCGGCCTCGACCCGCATCCACACGAGGCCCTTGGCGCCCCAGCGCTTGGCCTGGTCGGTCAGGTCGTCGAGCCGGCTGCGGCTCGTGCCCTCGCTGCCGCCCGGCACCCGGATGCCCTTGATCGACGCGGCCTTGAAGGCGTTGAACCCGGTGCCGGCGAAGAGGTCGGTGAGCTCGATCAGCTCGAGGCCGAAGCGCACGTCGGGCTTGTCGGAGCCGAACCGGTCCATCGCCTCGTGCCACGTGATCCGCGGGATGTCGGCGATGCGCTCGCCGGTCACGGCCTCGGCCGCCGCGGCCACCGCGGTGGCGATGCAGCGCAGCACGTCCTCCTGGCCGGCGAAGCTCATCTCGGCGTCGAGCTGCGAGAACTCGAACTGCCGATCCGCGCGCAGGTCCTCGTCGCGCATGCAGCGGGCGATCTGGTAGTAGCGGTCGACCCCGCCGACCATGCACAGCTGCTTGAACAGCTGCGGGCTCTGGGGCAGCGCGTAGAACGTGCCGGGGCGCTGGCGGGACGGGACCACGAAGTCGCGCGCGCCCTCCGGCGTGGAGGCGATGAGCATGGGCGTCTCGACCTCGACGAACCCCTGCGCGTCCATCGCCCGGCGCAGCGCGCCGTTGATCTTCGCCCGGGTGCGCAGGTTGCGCTGCATCGCCTCGCGGCGGAGGTCCACGTACCGGTGCCGGAGGCGCACGGTCTCGTCGACCTCGGCCGCCCGGTCGTCGAGCGGGAACGGCGGCGGCTCCGCGACCGACAGGACCTCGACCGCGCAGTCGCCGACCTCGATCTCACCCGTGGCCAGCGACTCGTTCACGGTGCCCTCGGGCCGCGGCCGCACCACGCCGGTGATGCGGACGACGTACTCGCTGCGCAGGTCGTGGGCGCCGTCGACGACGCACTGGAGCAGGCCGGTGTGGTCGCGCAGGTCGATGAACGCGAGGTGCTCGCCGTGCTCGCGGCGACGAGCGACCCACCCGCACACCGACACGGTCTCGCCGACGTGCTCGGGCCGCAGCTGGCCGCACATGTGGGTGCGCAGGAGGGTGGGCGGTTGGTCGGTCACAGCGACTTCCTCAGCTCGTCGATCAGATCGGCGCGGGCGACGCGCCGCTGCGGCTCGCCGCCGCGCAGGTCTCGCAGGGTGACCTCGCCGTCGGCGAGCTCGTCGCTGCCCACCAGCACCGCGAACCGTGCGCCGGAGCGGTCTGCCGACTTCATCTGCGACTTCATCGACCCGCCGCCGAACCGCCGGTCCGCGGACAGCCCGGCGGCGCGCAGCTCGTGGGTCAGGTCGCGCGCCGCCTCGCCGCCGACGAGGTCGACGACGAAGGCGTCGAGGTGCGGCGCCGGTGCCGGGAACGCGCCCTCGGCGTCGCACGCGAGCAGGATGCGGTCGACGCCGAGCGCGAACCCGATGCCGTCGGTGGGCGGACCGCCGAGGTCCTCGGCGAGGCGGTCGTAGCGGCCGCCGCCGCCGACGGCGTTCTGCGCCGCCTCGAGCGACTCGGCGACGAACTCGAACGTGGTGCGCCGGTAGTAGTCCAGGCCCCGGACGAGCCGGTCCTCCACCGAGTACGGGATGCCGAGCGCGTCGAGACCCGAGCGGACGCGCTCGAAGTGCGCGGCCGCCTCGGGCGACAGGTGCTCGGCCACCACCGGTGCGCCGGCGACGACCTCGCGGTCCTGCGGGCGCTTCGAGTCGAGGACGCGGAGCGGGTTGCGGCCGAGCGTCTCCTGCGCCGCCTCCGACAGGTCGCCGCGGTGCCCCTCGAGGTGGGCGCGCACGGCCTCGGTGTAGCGGAGGCGGTCGTCGTGCTCACCGAGGCTGTTCAGCAGGAGGCGGACGTCCCGGAGGCCGATCGCCTCGTAGAAGCGCCAGCCGAGCGCGATGACCTCCACGTCGAGGTCGGGGTCGTCGACGCCGAGCACCTCGACGCCGACCTGGTCGAACGAGCGGTAGCGACCCTTCTGCGGGCGCTCGTGGCGGAAGTTGCTCCCCGCGTACCAGACCTTCCACGGCAGGACCGGCGAGTGCTGGACGAAGGCCCGCACGACGCCGGCGGTCACCTCGGGACGGAGCGCGATGCGCGTGCCGTCCTTGTCGTCGAAGTCGTACATCTCCTTCGTGACCACGTCGGTGGTCTCGCCGACGCGCAGGAACACGCCGAGCTCCTCGACGAGCGGCGGCACGACCTCGCGGTAGCCGGCCGGCTCCACGACGTCCGCGAAGGCCTGCACGAGGGCCCGACGGCGCGAGGACTCGGGCGGCAGGACGTCCCGCATCCCGGTCAGGGTGCGGAACGGCTGCGCGGGCGCGGCGGTGTCGGGGGGCGGGACCACGGCCGACCACGGTACCGGAGGCCCGGCGGCGCCCCGGCACCCGTTCCCGGCCCGCACGGCGTGCTCCGGCGCGCCGGCGGCGTGCCGCTCAGAGCTTGACGAGGGCGCGGACCTGCGTGAGCAGGTCGTCCTCCTGGCGGTGGTAGATCGTGGGGATCCCGGTCTCCGCCTGGTGGGCGTCGGCGATCCACTCCATGATCCGGTGGCAGTCGTTCTTCTCGCGAACTCGGGTGATGGGCCCGACGGAGAGCGCGGGCGCCGCCGGGTCGAGCGAGACCGCGATCGGCATCACGAACCTGCAGCCGATCATCAGCTGCATCGTGCCGTCGTAGAGGGGCTGGAGGTGCAGCGTGTCCGTGTCACCCGGATCGGTGCCGCGGCGCTGGCGCCACTGGGTGCGGACCTTCTGCATCAACCCGGCCGTGAGCGAGAGGTCCTGGCTGCCGGAGGCGGCCATGGCGAGGATCTGACCGCCCTCGCTCATGCGCAGGTCGAGCTCGTGGCGCATGAGCTGGTTGTTCGCACGCGCCAGCGCGGGGTCGAGCCTCGAGCGACGGCGGGAGTGCGTCTGCGGCACGCTCAGGAACGTCCTCGCCCCGCACTGCAGGACCTGCAGCGCCGGCACGTTGAAGGCCTGGCGGGTGGTCACCATCCGGCTCACCAGCACGTTGAAGCGGGTGGCGAGGTCCTCCACGTCGATCGAGTCGCCGAGCACGCCGTACGTCCGCCCCGGCGAGCACATCGCGTCGATCATCGCCCCGCCCACGAGGGCGATGTCGATGATCTGGCCGTGGTTCGTCACGACGGCCACGTTGCAGCCCTCGTTGAACACGAGCTGGTACAGCGCGTCGAGGCGCTCGGCCACGACGTCGCCCCGGAAGGTCTCCAGCAGCGTGCCGAAGTCGGGGTACGCGGCGTTGGCGTAGAGCTCGATCGTGTCGACGCCCGACGGCTTCGGGTCCACCACCACGCACGTGGGGTCGTGGAACTCGAGGGCCGGCGTGTACGGCAGGGGCTGGAGCACCGAGTGGTGGCCCTGGCGGGCGAGGGACGACAGCGCCTTGTGGTACACGACCGGGTCCGCGTCCTGCAGCAGCGCCCTGGCGTCCTCCACCGGCGACGCGCCGGTCGGTTCCGCCAGCGCGTCGCCGTCGGGACCGGCCCGCTCGGGCTGCTCCGGTTCGCTCACCAGGTGGAGCGTAGGGCGTCCCTGCTCCGATCGGTCCTGCTCGGTGGCCACGGGGACGATCCTCGCGCCGCGGCGCGGTCCGCGCCGACCAGGCCCGGTCGGTCGGACGGGTCGGTGCCGGTCGGCGTGGCCGGATCAGAGGGTGATCGTGGTCGTGCGCGGCCCGGTCTGGCCCGCCGTGCCGTTGACGCCGGTCGTGCCGGCCGAACCGCCGGCGCCGCCCGTGCCGCCGCTGAAGGTGGCGCCCGTGACCGTGGCCGAGGAGGCCGTGCTCACGATGCCGAACGACGGTCCGCCGGCACCGCCGCCGCCGGCACCGGCGTGCCCGCCTCGACCGCCGTTGCC
>JAEVZA010000045.1 GCA_023392475.1 Actinomycetes bacterium
CACCCGCACGCCGTCGCCCGCGGCGCGTTCGTCGACGTCGACGGGGTCCCGCAGCCGGCGGCCGCGCCCCGGTTCGACCGCACGCCGGCCGCGTCGCCGGAGCCGGCGATGGAAGGCAGCGACCCCGTCGAGGTCCTCGCGCCCTGGGGGCTCGACGCCGACGAGGTCGGCGCCCTCGGCGGTGCCGGCGTGGTGACGCCGACCTGAGCGCGCCCGCCGGTGCTCAGGCGAACAGGTACTCCGACATGGCGACGCTGCGGAGGCGCGACATGTCGAACACGGTGCCGACGCTGTCGAGCATCACGGTGAGGTTGCCAGCGTCGCCGAGGTGGAACGCCACGACGTCGGCGACCAGCTCCTCGGACGGCCACGACTCCACGACGATGCCGTCCACCGGCGGCGCACCACGGGTCACCGGGTGGGCCACGGTGTTGCGCACGTAGCGCAGGCGGGGCTGCACCGCCTCAGACATCGGGGACTGGTGGTCGTACCAGAACTCGCGGAACGTGCGCTCGTCGAGCAGGGGGTTGCGGTGCACGACCGCGAGCGTCACGAGGCCGGGGGAGCGGTCGCCATCCGACCAGCCCCTCGCCTCGCCGCGGAGCTCGCCGAAGTCCGCCCAGACGGACTCGGTCACGAGGTAGCCGTCGCAGCGGATCCCCACGCCGTCGAGCACGTCCTCCGCCGCGCGCCGCCGGTCGTGGGTGGGCAGCCAGAAGGCCACCGCGGCCCGCAGCGGGAGCTCACCGCCGGGGCTGGGCATGGGCCCGGGGATCGTCACGTCATCGTCCGCGAGGTGCACCGACGTGGCCGTCGCGCCGGCCGCGGCGAGCGCCGGCACCACCTCGCCGAGCACCTGCTCGCGCAGGTCGGCGCCGTCCCGGTCGTCACGGTCGCGGATCAGGTAGATGAGCTTCTCCACCGGCGCATCCTGCCATGTCGCCGGCGTCGCGCCCTCCGCTCGACCGACCCGTCGCGGCGGCACCCGGGGTGGGGGAGACTGGGCCGGTGACGGCGTGCTTCACGTTCGACCGCGTGACCGTCGGGCGCTCGGGCGCCCCGATCCTCGACGCCGTCACGTGCGCGGTGCCGGCCGGCGGCGTGACGGTCGTGTCGGGCGCGTCCGGGTCGGGCAAGTCGACGCTGCTGCGGTTGTGCAACCGGTTGGAGGTGCCCGACGGCGGCGCGGTCCGGTACCGGGGCGACGACGTGGCAGCCCTGGACCCGGTCGCGCTGCGTCGCCGGGTGGGCATGGTGTTCCAGCGGCCGACGCCGTTCCCCGGCACGGGCCGGGACAACCTGCTCGCCGCGGCACCGCTCGACGACGCCGAGGCCGCCACGCTGCTCGACCGCGTGGGCCTGCCTCGCGACTTCCTCGACCGCGACGCGCTCACGCTCTCCGGCGGCGAGGCGCAGCGGCTGTGCCTGGCCCGCACGCTCGCCACCGGCTGCGACGTGCTGCTGGCGGACGAGTGCACCTCGGCGCTCGACCCCGAGGCCACCACGGTGCTCGAGGAGCTCGCCCGCGCGCTGGCCGCGGCGGGCACGACGGTGGTGTGGGTCACCCACGACGTCGCCCAGCAGGACCGCATCGCCGACCACCGGCTGGTGCTCGACCGGGGACGCGTCGTCGTGGCGCGGACCGACTCGGAGGTGCTCGATGGACCCGACTGACCCGTCCGCCGTCGGCCTGGCCGCGTCGGGCGTGCTCGTGGCGCTCGCCGTGGCGATCTCGCTGTGGCGGCACCTGGACCTCGAGCGCCCGATGCTGTGGGCGTCGCTCCGCGCGCTCGTGCAGCTCGCGGTCATCGGGGTCGCGCTCCACCTCGTGGTCGAGCCCGGCCGGCCGATGGCGTGGAGCTGGGCGTGGGTCGCGGTCATGGTGGTGTTCGCGGCGTGGACCGTGCACCGGCGCGCGCCCGAGGTCCCGGCCGCGTTCGCCCTCGGCGTCGTGGCGTTCGGCGCATCGGCCCTCGTCAGCCTCTCGGTCCTCTTCGGCTTCGGGATCTTCGAGGCGACGAACCGGACGATCGTGCCGCTCGCCGGGATGGTGATCGGCAACTCGATGGCGGCGACCGTGCTCGTCGGGCGCCGCATCGTCGACGGGCTCGCCGTGCGTCGTGAGGAGGTGGAGGCCCGCCTCGCGCTCGGCATGCCGTCGCAGCAGGCGGCCGCGCCGTACCTGCGCGAGGCCGTGCGCACCGCGCTGATCCCGCAGATCGAGACCACGAAGGCGGTGGGGATCGTGTTCCTCCCGGGTGCGATGGTCGGCCTGATCCTGGCCGGGGCGGAGCCGCTCGGGGCCGTGAAGGTCCAGCTGGCCGTGATGTACCTGATCCTGGGCTCGGTGGCCACGAGCACCACCGTCGTCGCCATCGGCCTGTCCCACCGGTTGTTCACCCCCGACCACCGCCTCGTCCACCTCGAGCGCGCCCGCCTCTGACGCCCGCACCGCGCTGCCCCCGCCACGAGCACCCGCTCTGCGATGCGCCACGGGGTCGAACACCCCCGTGGCGCATCACAGAGCGGGCGGGGCCGGATCACTCACCGGGTCAAGTCCACCTCTGGTTCACCTCGACGTCACCTGTCGTTTACGCTCACGGGCAGCTGCGAGCGTCTGGGGGGACGACGATGCATCGACGGGACGTGCTGCGCCTCGGCGCAGGAGCCGTGGGTCTGGGAGCGGTCGGGTGGGCGACGTCGGGGTGCACCGCCCCGACCGGGCCGGCACCGACGACGGCGTTCTCGAGCGGGGTGGCCGCGGGCCTCCACAGCGACACCGAGGTCGTGCTGTGGACGCGCGTGGATCCCCGCGTCGAGCGGCCGTCGGCCGTGACCTGGGAGGTGGGCGACGACCCGTCGCTCTCCAGCGTGGTGGCGTCGGGATCGTCCCCCGTCGTCACGGGTGCCGACAGCACGGTCAAGGTGCTCGTCGGGGGCCTCGACCCCGATCGCAGCTACTGGTACCGCTTCGACACCGGCGCCGCGTCGTCGCCCGTGGGCCGTGCCCGCACGCTGCCCGGCGCCGGCGCGTCGGTGTCCTCCCTCAAGCTGGCCTACGCGAGCTGCCAGTGCTTCGCCAACGGCTGGTACGCCGCGTGGCGCCACATCGCGTCGCAACCGGTCGACGCCGTCCTCTTCCTCGGCGACTACATCTACGAGGCGCCCCTGATCCAGCTGCTGCGGACGGTCCGCGAGGAGGGGATCGGCGAGGCGAAGACCCTCGACGACTACCGGGCCAGGTACCGGCTCTACAAGACCGACCCCGACCTCCAGGCGGCGCACGCCGCCCACCCGTTCGTGCCGGTGTGGGACGACCACGAGGTCCACAACGACTACGACTCGACCGAGTTCGCCACGAACCCCGGGCGCATCGCCGCGGCCTACCAGGCGTGGTTCGAGTACCAGCCCGTGTGGCCGATCGCCGGCACGCGCATCTACCGCGACCTCCGGTGGGGCGACCTCGGGCACCTCTTCATGCTGGACACGCGCCAGTACCGCGGGGCCCACCGCCCCGGCGCCCCGCTCTTCGGCACGCGTGACCTCACCTCGTTCGAGGCCGACCCGTCGCGCACGATCCTCGGCGCCGACCAGCGGGCGTGGCTCACGGGTGGCCTCGCCGGCGCGCAGGCCGCGGGCACGACGTGGAAGGTGATCGGGAACCAGGTGATGATCGCCCCGATGCGGGTCAAGGACCTGGACACGCCGGCCGCCCGGGCGGCGAACCCCTCGCTGCCGCTGCACGCCGGCACCTACACCGATGCGAACTTCGACACCTGGGACGGCTTCGTCGTCGAGCGCGACGCGCTGCTGACACACCTGAGCACGGCCGGGATCGACAACACCGTGTTCGTCACCGGCGACTACCACTCGTTCTGGCAGGCGCCGCTGCGGACCGACTACGACGACCCGGCCGCGCCGGTCGTCGCCAACGAGTTCGCCGCCGGCGCGATCTCGTCGGCCGGCGGCGCTCAGAACGAGAACGTGCTGTACGGGTCGGCGACCGACGCGCCGTTCGACCCGCCGTTCTCGTACGTCCAGGGCACGCTCAACGGCTACGGCGCCATCGACGCCACGCACGACCGGCTCCAGGTCACCTACTGGATGAACGACGCCGCGTCACGGACGGCCCTGCCGCAGGCGAAGGTGCGCTTCACGCTCGAGCCCGGCGACACCACCGCGACGTCCGAGCTGCTCTGAGGCCGACGTCCGGGCCGGTGTCGACCCCGACGCGGCCGTCCCTCAGGTCGTGTAGTCGGCGTTGATGCGGACGTAGCCGTCGGTGAGGTCGCAGCCGTAGACGGTCCACGTGCCGGCGGCGATGCCGAGGTCGACGCCGATGTGCACCTCGTCGCCGCGCAGGTACGCCTCGAGGTCGGCCAGCACCCCGTCGGCGCCGCCGCCGGTCCCGTCGGCGGCGCCCGGGTAGACCTCGTGGTCGCCGAACGCGATCCGGACGCGGTCCTGGTCGATGTCGGTGTCCTCCGAGCACTTGCCGACGGCCATCGCCACCCGCCCCCAGTTCGGATCCGCGCCGTGCACCGCGGTCTTGACCAGCGGCGAGTTCACGACCGCCTTGCCGACCCGACGCGCCTGGTCGTCGTCCCGTGCGCCGGAGACGGTCACGACGACGAGGGTCTCCGCGCCCTCGCCGTCCGCGGCGAGCTGGCGGGTCAGGTCCAGGCACACGTCGTGGAGCGCGGCCTCGAGCGCGACGACGTCGACCGTGCCGGCCTCGCCGCTCGCGAGCACCGCGGCGGTGTCGGAGGTCGACGTGTCGGTGTCCACGCTGAGGCTGTTGAAGGTGCGGTCGACGATCCGGCGGAAGGCGGCGTCGAGGTCGGCGGCACCGACCGCGGCGTCCGTGAGGACGAAGGCGAGCATGGTCGCCATGTCGGGCTCGATCATCCCGACGCCCTTCGCCACGCCGACCACGCTCGCGGTGCCGCCCTCGACCGTCGGGAGCGTGGCGGAGGCGGTCTTGGGGTGCGTGTCCGTCGTCATCATCCCGGTGGCCACGGCCACCGCGTCGGCGTCACCGAACGGCGTGCGCAGCGCGGCGAGGTGCGACCGCACCCGCTCGATCGGGTACGGACGGCCGATGACGCCGGTCGACGCCACCAGCACGTCGTCGGGCGATCCGCCGATCGCCGCCGCCACGCCGGCGGCGAGCTCTTCGGCGTCGGCCAGGCCCCGTGACCCCGTGGCGACGTTCGCGTTCTTCGACACCACGACGACGGCGCGGAGGGAGCCGTCGGCGGCGTGCCGGCGGGAGACCTCGACGCTCGGCCCGGCGAAGCGGGAGCGGGTGAACACCGCGGCGGCCGCGCACGGGCGGTCGGCGGCCACGACCACGAAGTCGTCGGTGTCGTCCTTGATCCCCACGTTGGCGACGTGGGCCGTGAACCCGCGGGGGAGGGGGGTGCCGCTCATGGCCGGGAGTCTCGCAGAGCGCGGGCCGGTGGCATGATTCCGCCCGACCGGGCGGCAGCGGGCCGCCGCGTCCCAGGGGGACCGATGACCAGCACCACCTCACTCGACGGCCGCCGCTTCCTCGTCACGGGGGCGGCCCAGGGCCTCGGCGAGGCCATCGCCGGGCGGATCGTCGACCTGGGCGGCCGCGTGCTCGTGGCCGACGTGCAGGACGACGTGGGCGAGGCCGCGGCGGAGCGCCTGGGCGACGCCGCGGCGTTCCACCACCTCGACGTCACCTCCGAGGACGGGTGGACCGCCGCGGTCGCGGCGGCCGACGACGCGCTCGGCGGCCTCGACGGCCTGGTGAACAACGCCGCCATCCTCCACATGGGCGCCCTCGAGGAGATGGACGCCGCCCGTGCCCGCCTGCTCCTCGACATCAACCTGATGGGCCCGATGCTCGGCATCCGCGCCGTGACCCCCGCCCTGCGGGCCAACGGCGGCGGGACGATCGTGAACATCGCCTCCATCGGTGCGCTCGAGGGCATGAACTCGACGGTGGCGTACAACGCCTCGAAGTGGGGCGTCCGCGGCCTGACCCGGGCCGCGGCCCTCGAGCTCGGTCGGGACGGCATCCGCGTCAACGCCGTGTGCCCCGGCATGGGCAACCCCGAGATGTTCACCCCGTTCATCGACCAGTTCGACCTCGAGCGCTACGCGGCGAGCGCGCCGCAGGTCCCCTACTCCGAGCGGGGGCGCGTGCGGAACGTGGACATGTACGACGTCGCCGAGATGGTCGTGTGGCTGCTGTCCGACGCCGCCCGCGGCTGCACCGGTGCCGACTACGCGGTGGACGCGGGGTGGACGGCGGGCACCTACGCCGAGGGCCTGCCCGGGTTCTGACCGCCGGCACCGCCGGCACCGCCGGCACGACCGCGGCCCGGCTCGTCGGGTTCGGCCGGGCGCCGCGCCCGCAGCGAGTAGAGCAGCGGGAACGGCGTCGCTCCGTCGGGGAAGCGGTGGAGCCCGTCCTCGCCCCGTTCGAGCCACGGCGTCGGCGCCGGCGTGAACGGCCACTCGTGGTAGAGCTCGATCGCGAGCCCGGCGTCGAGGATCGCCGTGAGCACGTCGCCCAGGGGGTGGAGCCGCTCCCACGTCGTGGCGTGCTCGAACGTCGCGTCGGGGGCGCCGTACGAGCCAACCTGCGGCTCCGTCCAGGCCTGGTACGCGCCGGTGATGGCGTCCTCGCGCAGCGTGCGGCCGTCGTCGCCGAGCGCCATCCACATCGGGTGGAGCTCCACGAGGTAGAGGCTGCCCCCGGGCCGGAGCAGGTCGGCGACGACGCGGCCCCACCGGCGGAGGTCGGGGAGCCAGTTCAGCGCGCCGACGCCCGTGTAGACGACGTCGAACCGCCCGACGCCGAGCGCGGCGACGGCGTGGAGCACGTCCGCCCGCACCCACTCGACGTCCACCTCGCACCGCGCCGCGAGGCCTGCCGCGGCGGCGAGGGCCGGGGTCGAGAAGTCGAGCCCGACGACGCGCGCCCCGAGCCGTGCCCACCCGACCGTGTCGGTCCCGATGTGGCACTGGAGGTGCACGAGGTCGAGCCCGTCGACGGGGTCGCACTCCTCGACCTCGAACGGGCGCAGCCCACGACCGCCGGCCACGACCTCGTCCAGGTGGTACGTCGACGTCGGCGAGGCGTGCGCCGGCGCCCGCTCGTCCCACCACGCCAGGTTCGCCTCGAGCCACTCGGTCCCGTGCTCCTCCACGGCGCCGAGTCTGGCCCGAGGCGCGCCGCCGCGCCTGCGATCATCGTCCCGTGACCGACGCCCCCTTCGCCGACCTCGGCGCCGCCTGCCCGGTCGACCTCGGGACGAGCGGCTGGCGCCGACTCGACCAGGCCACGGTCGACGCCCACGCCGCCACCACGGGCGACGCGCAGTGGATCCACAACGACCCCGACCGCGCCCGCCGGGAGTCCCCGTTCGGCGACCCGGTCGTGCAGGGCTTCCTGCTCCTCGCGTCGCTGACGGAGCTGTCGTCGGGGCTCACCTTCCCCGCGACTGCGCCGGTGTCCATGATGGTCAACTACGGGTTCGACCGGGTCCGGTTCGTGCGCCCGGTGCCCGTCGGTTCGCAGGTGCGGTTGCGGGGCACGCTCGCCGAGGTCCGGGCCAGGGCGGACGACGGCGCGGTGCTGGTGGTCGACGTGGCGCTGGAGTCGGACGACGACCCCTCGCGCCCGGCCGTCGTGGCCCGGTGGCTGTTCCTCGCCCGCGGGACCGGCGCGGTGGGCGACGGGTGACGGACGCGTGAGGGCCGGGTCCCCCTTCCCTGGGACCCGGCCCTGCGGCGTCCGCCTCTCCCGATCGCGTTGGGGGCGCAACCTCGCATCCCGGCGGACCTGGTGGGTGTGCACCTATCGATAGCCCCCCGGCCGAACGGTCCCGTTACAGGTGGCGCTCCCGGCGGCCGACGGATGCGTGCGGGCCGGGTCCCCCTTCCCCGGACCCGGCCCTGCGGCATCCGCCTCTCCCGATCGCGTTCGGGGTGCGACCTCGCATCCCGGCGGGTGGTGGGTGATCAGTTGGCGAGCGCTCGCACGAACACGTCGTTCACTCCGTTGGTGTCGCCGGCGACGAGGTTGGTCGCTGCCGACCAGAACCCGATCACCCGCCCGTTCCCGCTGATGCCGGGCACGGAGCTGTCGGCGTCACCCCCGACGTTCCCGGGTCCGACGCTCAGGCGCGTGGTCGTCCCGGCGGTCACGTCCCGGAGGAACACATCGGCGCCGTAGCCGTTCGCGTCGGGGACGGTGCCGCCGTACGTGTAGAACGCGATCCGGCGTCCGTCGTCGGAGATCCCCGACGCGCTGGAGTACGAGTACCCGGTGACGTTGGCGCCGGACGTGTCGACGCTCACCATGGTGGTCGTCCCGGCGACGCGGTCCCGGCGGAACACGTCGTAGCCGGAGTCGGTGTCGCCCGGGACGAGGTTGCCGTCGAAGGCGCCGAAGACCACGTAGCGCCCGTCGTCGCTGAGCGCGGCCTGGGTGGTGCCCACGTCGGGCTGGCCGCCGGTCGAGGTGAGGCTCGCCTGATCGACCACCCCCGTCGTGAGGTCGTGCACGAAGATGTCGCTCACGCCGTCGGTGTCGGCCGGCACGACGCCGTCGGTGTCGGTCTCGAACGCCACGACCCGGCCGTCGCCCGAGATCGCCCCCTGCTGGGAGTACCCCGCGATCTGCGCTCCGCCCGGTCCGACGGAGACCCGGGAGGAGGTGCCCGTGGTCCGGTCCCACAGGTAGACGTCGCGCTGGCCGTTGGTGTCGCCCGGCTCCAGGGACTGGTAGGTCTCGAACAGGGCGCGGGACCCGTCGTCGCTGATCGCGGAGCCCCAGGTCTCGAACGACGCCCCCGAAGGACGCGCTCCGGAGGAGTCGACGCTGATCAGGGTCGTCGTGCCCGCCACGAGGTCGCGCACGAACGCGTCGTACGTGCCGTTCGTGTCGCCGGTGACGAGATCCGGGGCGCCGGAGTCGAACACCACGTAGCGGCCGTCGCCGGAGATGCTCGGACCCCGGCTGGGACCGGCGCCGCTGCCGCCGCCGGTCGCCACGCTCACGAGCGTGGTCGTCCCGGTCCTGCGGTCGCGGACGAACACGTCGGTCGCTCCGTTCGCGTCGCCCGGGACGAGGTTCGAGGCGTCGGACTGGAACGCCACGTAGCGGCCGTCGTCGCTGAGCGACGGCGCCGGGGTGAACAGCGTGGAGCCGTTCGCCTGCGCGCCCGTCGTGGCGACGTCGACCCGTTGGGTGACGCTCGCCGGGGGTGTGGGTTGCGTGCACGCGGCGGCCGCGGCCACGACGACCACGAGCACCGCGAACCCGGTGGCCTTCCGACGTCCCTGCATGTCGACTCCCCTCCACATCGCTCTGGAGGGAGGGATACCGGCGCCGCCGAACGGTCCCGTTACAGGTGCGCCCGGTGCTCCCTGGCGACGGCCGCCCAGTGGGACAGGCCGGCGCCGGCGTCGTCGAGCGCGGCCCGCTCGAGGGCGTCGACGGCCCCGTCGCGGTCGCCCATGGAGGCGAGGGCGAGGCCGATGACGCGGTCGGCCGAGCCGAGCAGGGCCAGGCCGAGGAGGCTCAGGCGGGTCCCCGCGTGGTGCTCGACGGCGTCCAGGACGGTGCGGCCGAGCTCGGCGCAGCACGTGGCGGCGGCCAGCTCGCCCCCGAGGTGCCCCAGGAGGGGCCAGCCGACGCCGGCGGTCGGGAGCTGGTCGGGCCACGACGCGAGCTCCTCCGCGATGCGGCGTGCACCGTCGACGTCGCCCGCCGCGGCCGTCGCGCAGCCGGCCACCGCGAGCCGGGTCGGGTCGCGGTCGTCGGCGGCGACGAGCGGCTGCAGCACCGGCAGCAGCCCCCGGCCGGAGATCACCAGCAGCTGGTGGATCTGCTCGGTGGCGGCGGCGGGCGCGACGTGGAGCGACCGACCGAGCTCCGCGGCGCGGATCACCAGCTCCGCGGCCTCGTCCCAGCGACCCTCGGCGAGGAGCGAGGCGGCTCGGCCCGCCTCGACGTACCAGCGCACGTCGGGCCGCGGGAACCGGTCGACCTGCTGCGCGAGCTGCTCGACCGCTTCCCGGTGCTCCTCGAGGGTGCCGTGGCGGCCGGTCTCGTGCAGCTCGAAGAGCATCGCCATCGAGGTGCCCGACATCGATCCCGTCACGTCGGCCCATCGCCGGAGGCGGTCGAGCGCCGGCGGGCCCGTCGCCGGATCCGCGGTGCACACGGTGGTGCGCTGGTACTCCATGCCGAGCACCAGGGCTCGGAGGTCGGGATCGTCGCCCTCGGCCGTCAGCGAGCCGGCCTCGTCGAGCAGGTCGTCGACGAGCGGCGAACCGCCCGCGAGGAGCTCGTGGTGGGCGGCCCAGCACGCGAGCCGTACGCGGAGGTCGATCTCGGACGCGGGCAGCCGCTTGAGGAGGTCCACGGAGTCGTCCACGAGGTCGTGTCGGCCGCCGCTGCCCACGTCGACCGGTCCGCGGGCGAGCACCGCCGCCGCCAGCAACCTGGGGTCGTCGAGCCGCCGGATCCGGGGCACGACGGCCTCGTGCACGGCGAGGCCGCGCTCGGCGTCGCCGGCGGCCATGAGGACCGACGCGATCTGGACGCGGCCGGCAAGGCCGTCGGTGCTGGAGGCCTCGGGCCCCACGACGTCGAGCAGCTCGCGCGCCAGCTCCGCGGCCTCGAGGTAGGACGCGCTGCGGACCAGGGCGATGAGCGCCGGGCCGATGGCCGCCTCGAGCTCCGGGCGCCCCGCCGGGCCGGCGGCCAGCAGGTGCCGCACCGCGGCCGTCTCACGGCCCGGGCC
>JAEVZA010000079.1 GCA_023392475.1 Actinomycetes bacterium
AAGACCTTCGACGACGCCATCTTCGAGGAGCTCTTCTGGGCCAAGTACGGCCTGGCCAAGGAGCACATGGTGAAGATGAACATCAAGGGCGTCTTCCAGATCTGGATGGACGACGGGGCGTACCACGAGATCAACCTCAAGGAGTGCCACGCCTGGACCCGCGAGGGCTGCACGCACTGCCCCGACTTCGCGGCCGAGCACGCGGACATCTCCTGCGGCGGCATCGGCGAGAACGCGAACTGGACGCTCACGATCGTGCGGACCGACCTCGGCCGGGAGATCATCCAGCGGATGGTCGCCGACGGCGTGATCGAGGCCCGGCCCGGCGACTCCGACCCCGGAGCGATCGCGCTGATGCGCAAGCTGGCGGAGAAGTCGCGGTCCCGCTGGCCGACGTCGGCCGAGGCGAGCGTGCGGGTGGGGCTGCCCGAGCCGAAGGCCAAGGCGAAGCCGGCTGCAGCGGCCGCCGCGGGCTGATCGGGTCGTCGGTCCGGCGTCGACCGGCGGCGAGGGCCGGCGGAGGCGCGGACGGCGGCGCGAGCGCCGACGCGGCCCGGACGTCAGCCGGGGTTGGTGCAGCTGTCGAAGACGGCCTGGATGTTCTTGGGCACCTTGATCTGGCCCGCGTCCTCGTCGGCCTGCTGGTCCTCGAACTTCTTCGCGTCGTCGAAGGGGACCTTGTCCTTCAGCCCCTTGTAGACGCACTTGCAGTAGTCCTCGGGCGCCTGCGGGCCGCCCTCGGCGTCCTCGGGGATCTTCACCTGCTGCTTGCAGCCGAACATGAAGTTGCTCTCGTAGTCGTCGCCGTAGCTCGTCGGCTGCGTCTGCTGGCCGCACGCCGTGAGCAGCCCGAGGGCGACCACGACGGGCAGGACGAGCAGGCGGGTGGAGGGACGGCGCAATCGGACTCCTCGAACAGGCGGGCGCCGCACTCGCGGGCCCGCCGCAGGACCAGGGGGCGGGCTCACCGTAGTCGCGCCGCACTCGCCGCCCCCAACGCCCCCCGGACGCGACCGAGGCGCCCCGTGGGACGCCTCGATCGTGGGTTGGGCAGGGGGTGGGATCAGTTGCAGGCGGGGCCCGTCGTCAGGTCCAGCCGCACGGCCTCGTCGAGGTCGTAGTCGAACATGGAGGTCGGCTCGTCGCAGCCCAGCGGCGCCACCTCGATCTCGGGGATGGAGCGCTCGGTGATGCGGGGCGTCATCGACACGGCCAGCGCCAGCCACAGGCCCTTGCGGCCCTTCGGCAGCGTGGTCACCTCGGCCACGTTGGCGTCGACGAGCTGCTCCACCCGTCGGTCGGTGGTGGCCCCCATCTCGGCGTCGGTCATCGCTCGCATGTGGGAACTGTCGACCACCGGGGGCCGCTCCCCGAGGGCCGTTCGGCCCAACCGCAGCGATTTGAGCCGATCGGCCCACCGCGCCTGGGCCCTCCGGGTCCCGCACCTCGGGGCGCGCCCCGGGAACGCCTCACGGGACCTCGGGGCGCGCCCCGGGAACGCCGGGTCGGACCTCGGGGCGAGCCCCGGGAACGCCCGGGGAGCGATGTCGGGGGCGGTCGACCGCGGAGCGTCCCGTGGGCCCCGAGATCGCCGGATCGGGCAACTCGGGGGACGCCCCGGGCTCAGGTGGGCAGGCCGGTCAGCTCGCGGGCGCGGGCGAAGACCGCGTCGAGCATCTCCTCGGTCAGCCGCCCCGTGAAGGTGTTCTGCTGGCTGACGTGGTAGCAGCCGACGAGCGTCACGCCGCCGGGCACCTCCACCTCCACCCCGTGCGCGAACTTCGGTCGGCCGGGCACGCCGAGCAGCCGGGCCGCCTCCGCGAACCCGAACCCACCGAGGGCGACGACGACGCGCACCTCGGTGAGGAGCTCGACCTCCCGGGTGATCCACGGCCGGCAGGCGTCCCGCTCCGCGGGGGTCGGCTTGTTGGCGGGCGGCGCGCACTTGACGGGCGCGGTGATGAACGCGCCGTCGAGGCGGAGCCCGTCGTCGCGGTCGGTCGACGTCGGCTGGTTGGCGAAGCCGGCGCGGAAGAGCGCGCGGTAGAGCCAGTCGCCGGAGCGGTCGCCGGTGAACATGCGACCCGTGCGGTTCGCGCCGTGCGCGGCGGGCGCCAGGCCCACCACGAGCAGCCGGGCCCGCGGGTCGCCGAAGCCGGGGACGGGGCGGCCCCAGTACTCCTGGTCACGGAACGCGGCGCGCTTCTCGCGCGCCACCTGCTCGCGCCACTCGACGAGGCGGGGGCACCGGCGGCACCCGCTGACCTCCTCGGCGAGCGCCTGCAGGGCATCCACGGGGCGAGCATAGGATCCAGGTCGATGCCCCCTCGATCGACGAGCAGCGCCGCGCCGGCACGCAGGCGACGGCGCGCCGGTGCCCGCAGCGCACCCGCCCCCACGCTGGTGCTCCTCGTGCGCCACGGACAGACCACGACCACCGGCAAGGTCCTCCCCGGGCGCGCACCGGGGCTCGACCTCGCACCGGCGGGCCGCGAGCAGGCCGATCGGGCCGCCGCCCGCATCGGCGCGCTCGACCGGGTCGACGCGGTGTACGCCTCGCCCCTCGAGCGGACGGTGCAGACCGCCACGCCGATCGCCCGAGCAGCGGGCCAGCGCCTGCGCCGGGCGAAGGGCCTCCTCGAGTGCGACTTCGGCGACTGGACGGGCGCCGAGCTCAAGGCGCTCCGGAAGCTCCCGGAGTGGTCGCAGGTCCAGTCCCACCCGTCGGGGTTCCGCTTCCCCGGCGGCGAGTCGTTCGCCGAGATGCAGACGCGGATCTGGGACGAGCTCGAGCGGCTCGTGAAGGAGCACCCCGGCGGCACGGTCGTCGCCGTGTCCCACGCCGATCCCATCAAGGCCGCGGTGGCCATGGCGACCGGCGTGCACCTCGACCTGTTCCAGCGCATCGTGATCTCGCCCTGCTCGGTGACGCCGCTGCTGTTCACCGCGACCGGGCCCGTGGTGCTCGCCGTGAACTCGACCGGCGACGACCTGACCTCGCTGGCACCGTCGTGAGCAACTCGTTCCACTTCGAGGAGCTCGACGCCCTGGTGCCCGGCACCGTCGGCGAGCCGGGCGACCGCGTCTTCTACCTGCAGGCCCGGCGCGGCGACCAGGTGGTGTCGTTCCGGCTGGAGAAGGAGCAGGTCGGCATGCTCGGCCAGTACCTCGGCCAGCTCGCCTCGGCCATGGGCACGACCGAGCCCGACCGGGACATCGCCGGGCTCATCGAGCCCGTGCTGCCCGAGTGGGTGGTCGGCTCGCTCGCCGTCGGCGTCGACGAGGACGCGCGGCTGATCTTCGTCACCGCCGAGGAGCTGCTGCCCGACGACGGGACCGGCTCCGAGCTCGACGAGGACTTCGACGACGACGCGATCGACGAGCTCCTCGAGACCGATCCCGACGCCGCCGAGGCGGTGTTCACGCTGCAGCTCGGCCAGGCCGTCGCCTTCGCCGAGGCCGCGCACGAGCTCGTGGCCGCCGGCCGACCGCCCTGCCCGCTGTGCGGCCGCCCGATCGGTCGGGACGGTCACGCCTGCCCGCGCTGGAACTGACCCGGACCGCACCTCGTGAGCGACGGGTGGGACGACGAGCCGGCGTGGCTCGATGACGAGGACGACGACGAGGACGGCGAGGACGGGAGCACCACCGTCCCGTTCACCTACGACGCGACCGTCGCGCCGGGTGACCCCGGCATCCGGGACCTGCTCGAGCGCGGCGCCGTCGAGGTGCTCGGCATGATGCCCTGGTCGAGCAACGGGACCTTCCTCGTGCAGGTCGTGGACGGCGACGACCACGCGCCGGCGATCTACAAGCCCGAGCGGGGCGAGCGCCCGCTGTGGGACTTCCCGCCGGGGTTGTGGAAGCGCGAGGTGGCCACGTTCGAGCTGTCCGAGGCACTCGGGTTCGGGCTCGTCCCGACGACGGTGGCGCGGCACGACGCGCCGCTCGGCGTCGGCTCGGTGCAGGCCTTCGTCCCGGCGAGGTTCGAGGAGCACTACTTCACGCTCAAGGACCGGGACGACCTGGCCTCGACGCTGCGGCGGCTGTGCGCGTTCGACCTCGTCGCCAACTCCGCGGACCGCAAGGGCGGCCACTGCCTCATCGACGCCGACGACCGCATCTGGGCGATCGACAACGGGCTCACCTTCCACGTGGAGTTCAAGGTGCGCACGGTCATCTGGGACTTCGCCGGCGACCCGGTGCCGTCCGACGTCGGCGAGGCGCTCGGTCGGCTGCTGGACACCGGCCTGTCGCCGCAGCTCGCCGCGCTGCTCGATCCCGACGAGCGGGACGCCGTGCTGAACCGGGCGGGGGCCGTCCTCGCGGGCGGGCGCTTCCCCCACGACCCGACCGGCCGCCGCCACCCCTGGCCGCTCGTCTGACCGGCCCGGGCGACGTGCACCGCGAGGATCCCGAGCTCGACCGGTGGATCACGACCGGCGACCTCGACGAGCTGCTGCGCGAGGTCGACCGTCGCTGCGACCGGGGCGACTGGGACGCGCTCGTGCACCTGCGCGACCGGGCCCGTGCCGCGACCGAGCGCGGCCACCAGCTGTGGCCCGCGGCGTCGTTC
>JAEVZA010000085.1 GCA_023392475.1 Actinomycetes bacterium
CCCTCGCCGAGGAGGCCGCCCGCCTCGCCGGCCGCCGCCCGCCCTGGTGACCGGTCCCGATCCGCGCGAGCGGCGCCGCCGACCCTGCTGCTCGTCGAGGCCGTCACCGGTCGTCGCCCCGGACGAACAGAACGGGAGGGGCGACCGCCGATCGGGGTCGCGCGCGTCGCTAGGTTGGTGGCGATGGACGCCACGCCCGACGTCGACGGGCTGATGATCGCAGGAGCCGTCGAGCGGCCGATCGAGCTGCAGCAGCGGCAGGGCCCGCTGGCGGCGCTCCTCTCCCTCGCCGTCCCGGTGCCCGGCGCGGACCACGCCACCGTGCATTCGCGGGACGGCCAGTTCCGCGCCTCGATCCCGCTCGAGATGCTGCGGTCGGGTCGGCTGGTCGACGGCCGCCTCCGGCTCGTGGACGCGCCCACCCGGTGCTGGGAGGTCAAGGACGTGGCCCGCATCGAGGTGACCATCGGGGCCCGCCCCGACTCGGTGCCGGGTCGCCAAGGGCTGAACTGATGCCCGAGCGCCTCACGACGGTGGCCGGCGCGCGTGCCCGCTTCGACGCGGAGCGGGCGGCGGGGCGCAGGGTGGGGTTCGTGCCGACGATGGGGTACCTCCACGCCGGCCACGGCTCGCTCATCGAGCGCGCCGCGGCCGACAACGACGTCGTCGTCACGTCGATCTTCGTGAACCCGCTCCAGTTCGCACCGACGGAGGACCTGGCGGCCTACCCGCGGGACCCCGACGGGGACGCGGCGCGGGCGGAGGCGGCGGGCTGCGCGCTCCTGTTCACGCCGTCGGTCGAGGAGATGTACCCCGACGGCCGCGACGCGGTGCTCACGTCCGTGTCGGTCGACGCGCTCGCCTCGGTGATGGAGGGGGCGTCCCGGCCGACGCACTTCGCCGGGGTCTGCACCGTCGTGGCCAAGCTCCTCAACGTCGTGGGGCCGTGCGCCGCGTACTTCGGGGAGAAGGACTTCCAGCAGCTGGCGATCGTGCGCCGCATGGCGTCGGACCTGTCCTTCCCCGTCGAGGTCGTCGGCTGCCCGACGCGCCGGGAGGCGGACGGGCTCGCGATGTCGAGCCGCAACGTGTACCTCACCGGGGCGGAGCGCGAGGTGGCGCCGGCGCTGCACCGGGCGCTCGACGCCGGCGCGGCGGCGGTGGCGGCGGGTGAGCGGGACGGCGACGTCGTCCGCGGCGTCATGGCCGAGCTGGTCACCGCCGCACCGCTGGGCGAGCTCGACTACGTCGAGGTGGCCGACCCGGTGACGCTCCGCCCGGTCGGTCGCATCGCGTCCGACGTCCGGCTGTTCGGCGCGGTGCGCTTCGGGCGCGCCCGCCTCATCGACAACGTGGCCGCGCCGCTCGGTGGAGGGAACGCATGACCGTGGACGAGCTCGACCTGCTGGTGCTCGGGAGCGGCGTCGCGGGGCTCTCGGCGGCCGTCCGGGCCGCGGGCGCGCACGACCTCGTGACCGGCCTCCTGACCAAGGGCACGCTCGAGCAGGCCACGACGCGCTGGGCGCAGGGCGGCGTCGCGGCGGCGCTGACCGAGGACCCCGAGGAGGTGGACCTCCACCTCGCCGACACGCTCGCCGCCGGCGCGGGCCTGTGCGACCTCGACGCCGTTCGGGTGCTGGTCGACGAGGGGCCGCGCCGCGTCGAGGAGCTCATCGCGATGGGCGCCGAGTTCGATCGCGACGAGCGGGGGAACCTCGACCTCGCCCGGGAGGGTGGCCACTCCGTGGCTCGTGTGGTGCACCGCGGCTCGGCCACGGGCGCCGAGGTGGAGCGCGCCCTCGTCCACGCCGTGCGCCGCACGGCCGCGGTCGTGCACGAGCACGCGTTCGCCGTCGACCTGCTGGTGGAGGACGGCCGGTGCGTCGGGGTGCTCGCCAGGGACGGCGACGGCGGGGTCCGACCGGTGCGGGCCCGCAACGTGCTCCTCGCCACCGGCGGCGCGGGCCAGCTCTTCGAGGTCACGACGAACCCGCCCGAGGCGACCGGCGACGGCGTCGCGATGGCCCTGCGCGCCGGGGTGGCGGTCGCGGACCTCGAGTTCTTCCAGTTCCACCCCACCGCGCTGGCGCTGGCCGCGATGCCGCGGCCGCTGCTGTCGGAGGCGCTGCGCGGGCACGGCGCGCTGCTGCGCGACGCGCAGGGCGAGCGGTTCGTCGACGAGCTGCTGCCGCGGGACGTGGTGTCTCGCGCGATCCTCGCCAAGATGGTCGAGCAGGGCACCGACCACGTCTGGCTCGACGCCACCGGGCTCGACCACTTCCGCGAGCGGTTCCCGAACATCGCCGCCGACCTCGCGGACGTGGGCCTCGACGCCGGTCGCGACCTCCTCCCGGTCGCCCCGGCCGCGCACCACCAGTGCGGCGGGATCGTGACCGACCTCGTCGGCGCGTCGACGCTGCCGGGCCTGTGGGCGGCCGGCGAGACCACGTGCACCGGCGTCCACGGCGCCAACCGGCTCGCGTCGAACTCGCTGCTCGAGGGCATGGTGTTCGGCCCGCGGGCGGTCGAGGCCATCGCCGGCGGCACCGAGGGCGCGACGGCCACCGGCGCCATGCGGACCGTGCTCGGCTTCCCGGAGGGGGAGCCGGATCCCGACTCGCTCGACATCGACGGCGTGCCCCTGCCCGTCGACCTCCGCGTCGAGCGCGCCGGCGACGAGCCCGGTGCCGACGAGGTCGGCCTGCTCCTCCGCTCGCTCCAGCACGCGATGACGACCGGCGCCGGCGTGGTCCGCTCGGCCGACGGCCTGGCCGGGTGCGCCGCGCTCATCACCTCGACGCTCGCCCGGCTCGATCCCTCGTCCTCGGACCCGGGTGCGTGCGAGCTGCGCAACCTGGCGCAGATCGGTCGCGTGCTCGTGGCCGCCGCCGCAGCGCGCACCGAGTCCCGCGGGACCCACACCCGCGTCGACTTCCCCGAGACGGACCCGCGGCAGCGCCACCGCCAGGTCGTCCGCGCCACCCCCGGCTGACCCACCCGCCACCGTTCTGTGCTGCGAGACGACCGGAGTTCCCGCGCTCTCGCAGCACAGAACGGTGTTGGGGGACGCCGTGGCGGTGCAGACTTCGGCCGTGAACGACCCCACGCCCGAGAGCACCGAGTGGCTCCACCCGCCGACCATCGCCGTCGAGCGCGCCGTGCGCCTCGCGCTCGAGGAGGACCTCACCCCGCTCGGCGACCTCACCGCGACGCTGCTGCCGCGCGTCGACGGCGAGGCCCGGTTCGTCGCCCGCCAGCCCGGCCGGCTGGCCGGAACGCGGTGCGCCACCGAGGCGTTCCGGCAGCTCGATGCCGACGTCGAGCTGTCGTGGGTGTTCGACGAGGGCGCGGCGGTGGCCCGGGGCGACGTGCTCGGCGTCGTGCGCGGGCCGTTCCCGTCGATCCTCACCGGCGAGAGGACCGCCCTGAACTTCCTCGGCTTCCTGTCGGGCATCGCCACGCTCACCGCCGCGTACGTCGACGCCGCGGCCGCCGGCGGATCGGCCCGGGTGTGGGACACGCGCAAGACGGTGCCGGGGCTCCGGTCGCTCTCGAAGGCCGCGGTGCGCGCGGGCGGCGGTCGCAACCACCGCGGCAACCTCTCCGACTGGCTGCTCGTGAAGGACAACCACCTCGGCGGGATCGGGATCACCGCCGCGGTGGCGCTGGCCAAGGACCGCTGGCCCGGCCGCACGGTCCACGTGGAGTGCGACTCGCTGGAGCAGTGCGTCGAGGCGCTGGAGGCCGGCGCCGACGCGATCCTGCTGGACAACATGACGCCGGCCGAGCTGCGGGAGTGCGTCGCCGCCGCGGGCGTCCGCCAGGGCGGCCAGTCCCGGCGGACGCTGCTCGAGGCGTCGGGCGAGGTCACGCTGGCGACGATCGGCGAGGTGGCGGCCACCGGCGTCGACGTGATCTCGGTCGGCCAGATGACCAAGTCCGCGCCCCTGCTGGACATCGGCCTCGACCTGGCGTGAGCCCCGGGCCGCGGTTCCGACGTGCGGCGCCGACGCCGTCCGGGCCATCCTGGAGCCGGGCGTGAACCGCGGTCACGACCCCGGGACCCGTCCCACCCCCGCCCCGACACCGCCCGAAGCGAAGGACAGCTGACGACCGTGCTCCTGGTCATCGACGCCGGCAACACCCAGACCGTGGTCGGCCTGTACGACTCCGGCGACCGCAGCCACCAGCTCCTCGACCACTGGCGGATGGCGACGAACGCAGAGCGCACGAGCGACGAGCTGCTGCTCCTGCTCCGCCAGCTGCTCGAGACGCGGGACCTGGACATCCGCACCGACGTCCTCGGCGTCGCCGTGTCCTCGGGCGTGCCGACGATCACCTACGAGCTGCGCCGCATGTGCGAGCGCTACCTGGACATCGAGCCGGTCGTGCTCGGCACGGGCGTCCGTACCGGCATGCCGGTGCTGTACGACAACCCGCGCGAGGTCGGTGCCGACCGGATCGCCAACGCCGTGGGCGCCTACGACCTCTTCGGCGGTCCGACGATCGTCGTCGACTTCGGCACGGCCACCACCTTCGACGTGATCTCCGACAAGGGCGAGTACCTCGGCGGCGCGATCGTCCCGGGCATCGAGATCTCGATGGACGCGCTGTTCGGCCGGGCGGCCGCGCTGCGCCGGGTCGAGCTGGTCGAGCCCCGCAGCGTCATCGGCAAGACCACCGTCGAGTCGATCCAGTCGGGTGCGGTGTACGGCTACTCCTCGCTGGTCGACGGCATGTGCGACCGCATCGAGGAGGTCATCGGCGAGGCGACCATCGTGGCGACCGGTGGCCTCGCCGGGCTGATCGCCCCGGTCACGTCGTCCATCGAGCACGAGGAGCCGTGGCTCACGCTGCACGGCCTCCGGCTCATCTGGGAGAAGAACCAGACCCGTGAGTGACGCACCCGACGACGACGGCCGGCCCGACGAGCCGGGACCGCCCGAGGACTTCGACCAGCCGTACACCTACGACGTCGACGCGACCGCGGCCGAGGTCGCGGCCGCGCACCCCGACCTGGAGCCGGGCACCGAGACCGGGGAGCGGGTCGCCGTGGCCGGTCGGCTGCTGCTCCGCCGCGTGCAGGGCAAGCTCGCGTTCGGGACCCTCGCCGACGCCACCGGCCGCATCCAGCTGTTCGCGCCGTCGGCCACCACCCCCGACTTCGACCGGTTCTGCGCGCTGAACCTCGGCGACTGGATCGGCGTGTCGGGCGAGGTGATGACCACGCGTCGCGGCGAGCTGTCGATCCGGGTCGACGACTGGACGCTCCTCGCGCCGACCCGTCGCCGCTTCCCCGACAAGTGGCACGGGATCAAGGACCCCGACACGAGGTACCGGCAGCGCTACGTCGACCTCTGGGTGACCGAGGAGGCGCGGCGCACCTTCGTGCTGCGCTCGCGACTCGTGTCGCTGGCGCGGCGGTTCATGGAGGACCGCGGGTACCTCGAGGTGGAGACGCCGGTCTTCCACCCGATCCCCGGCGGGGCGCTCGCCACCCCGTTCACGACGCACCACAACGCGCTCGACCTCGACCTCTACCTGCGCATCGCGCCCGAGCTGTACCTGAAGCGGCTCGTCGTCGGCGGGTTCACGAAGGTCTTCGAGGTGGCCCGCGTCTTCCGCAACGAGGGCATCTCCACGCGGCACAACCCCGAGTTCACGATGCTCGAGTGCTACGAGGCCTACGGCGACCACCACGTCCACATGGCCCTCACCGAGGAGCTCGTGGCCCACCTCGCCACCGAGCTCACGGGCTCCACCACCGTCACCTACGACGGCCGGCCGGTCGACCTGTCCACCCCCTGGCGGCGCGCCCCGCTCGCCGAGCTCACCTCCGAGCACGTGGGCGAGGAGGTCTCGCTGCGCACGCCGCTGGCGCGGCTCCGCGACCTGTGCGACGACCACGGCGTCCCGTGGAAGGACTCGTTCGGGCCCGGCAAGCTCCTGCTCGAGCTGTACGAGAAGACCACCGAGCACCGCCTCTGGGACCCGACGTTCGTCATGGACTACCCCGCGGAGGTGTCGCCCCTCTCGCGCCGCCACCGCGACGACCCCGACCTCGTGGAGCGCTTCGAGGGCATCGTCGTCGGCCGCGAGCTGTGCAACGGGTTCTCCGAGCTGACCGACCCCGACGACCAGCGCTCGCGGTTCCTCGACCAGGCGGCGCAGCGCGACGCGGGCGACGCCGAGGCGATGGCGGTGGACACCGACTACCTCCGGGCGCTCGAGCACGGCCTGCCCCCGACGGTGGGCCTGGGCATCGGCATCGACCGCCTCGTCATGCTGATCGCCGGCGTCACGTCGATCCGGGACGTCGTGCTGTTCCCGACCCTGCGGCCGGAGGCCACCGACGAGGGCGGGAGCCCGGGGTGAGCGCACCCCCGGCGCCCGACGTCGCCGCCGACGGGCGGTCCGACGGCGCCGGTGCCGTCGGGGTCCGGGCCACCGGGATCACGAAGTCCTTCGACGGCACGCAGCCGGTGCTGCGGGGCGTGGACCTGGACGTGGCGGCGGGCTCGACGCTCGCCCTGCTCGGGCCGTCGGGCTGCGGCAAGACCACGCTGCTGCGCATCGTCGCGGGCCTCGAGGTCCCCGACGAGGGCACGGTCGTCGTGGGCGACCGGACCGTGGTCGGGCCCGGCACCTTCGTGGCGCCGGAGCGCCGGCGCGTGGGCCTCGTGTTCCAGGACGGCGCGCTGTTCCCGCACCTGTCCGTGGCGCGGAACGTCGGCTTCGGGCTCCCCCGCGCCGAGCGGCGGGGCTCGCCGCGCATCGACGACGCGCTCCGCCTGGTCGGCCTCGACGGCTACGCCGACCGGTCGCCGGCGACGCTGTCGGGCGGCCAGCAGCAGCGCGTCGCCCTCGCTCGTGCCGTCGCGCCACGGCCGGGCGTGCTGCTGCTCGACGAGCCGTTCTCCAACCTGGACGCGTCGCTGCGGGTGCAGGTCCGCAGCGAGGTCCACGCGCTGCTCCTGGACCTCGGCGTGACCGCGGTGTTCGTCACCCACGACCAGGACGAGGCGTTCGTGCTCGGCGACCGCGTGGCGGTCATGTCCGACGGGGCCGTCCGCCAGGTCGGCACGCCCGAGGAGCTCTACCTGCGGCCCGCCGACCGGTGGGTGGCGTCGTTCGTCGGCGACGCCAACCTGCTCCCCGGGGACGCCGGCGGCGCGTCGGCCGCCACCGCGGTCGGCGAGGTCGACCTCGAGCGCCCGGTGACCGGTCCCGTCGACGTCCTCGCCCGTCCCGAGCAGCTCGACCTCGCCGAGGCCGATGCCCCCGGTGGCGGCGCGCCGGGCACCGTCGACCTCGTCGAGTACGTCGGTCACGACACGACCTACCTGGTGCGCGGCGACGGCGCGGCGACCTACCGGGTGCGGGTCCCCGCGGTGCCGCGGTGGCGGCGCGGCGACCGGGTGCTCGTCCGGCACCGCGGCGGGCCCGCGCACGCCTTCGCCCGCGACGACGGCATCTGACGGGCGGTCAGGTCGCCCCGGGTAGGGTGCGCCGGTTGCCGCCGACGAGGAGAGGGGGCCGGCAGCGCATGGGGACGTTGTTCCTGGAGTTCCGGGGTGACGAGCTCGCGGTGGAACCGGGCCAGGCGCTCACCTTCGGGCGCGCGGCCGACCTCGTGGTGGATGCCCACAACCAGTACCTGCACCGGGTGCTCGGGTGCTTCGTCTCGCAGGGCGAGGTCTGGTTCCTCCAGAACCTCGGCCGCTACATCACGCTGCGCATCTCCGACCGGACGGGCCCGTCCCGCGCCGAGCTCGGCCCCGGCGACCAGCTGCCGCTCGGGTTCGAGGAGTACACGATCTCCTTCGACGCCGGCCCGACCGCCTACGAGATCGGCGGCGCGCTGGCCGAGCCGACGCCGCTCGAGCTCGGCGAGTCGGTGGCGAGCGACACGGTGGAGTTCGGGCAGGTCGACCTCAACGAGGAGCAGCGCCTGCTCGTGACCGCGCTCGCCGAGCCGCTGCTGCGGGGCACCTCCAACTGGGCGTCGCGGCTGCCCGGGAACAAGGAGGTCGCCCGCCGGCTCGGCTGGACGATCACCAAGTACAACCGCAAGCTCGACTACCTCTGCCGGCGCCTCGCGGAGCAGGGGGTCGAGGGGCTGCAGGGCGGTTCGGGCTCGCTCGCCTCGGGCCGGCGCCAGATCCTCGTGCAGCACCTCGTCGACCGCGGCGTGATCACCTCGGCCGACCTGGGCGCGCTCCCGCCCGCCGAGTAGCGGCGGGCCCCACGGGCGTGGGGCCGGGCTCGATCCCGCCGGGTGGGTACAGTGCCCGCCCATGTTGATCGTGAGCGGCATCATCACCATGGAGCCCGAGGGCGTGGACCAGGCGGTGGCCCTGGTCGGGCCCCTCGTCGAGGCCACGCTGGCCGAGGAGGGCAACGTCACGTACGGCTTCTGGGCCGACGTCACCCAGCCCGGCGTGTTCCGCGTCTACGAGGAGTGGGCCGACGAGGACGCGCTCAACACCCACATGGTCTCGCAGCACATGGCCGACTTCATCACGGGCATGGCGACGCTGCCCATCACGGGCACCGACCTCAGCAAGCACGTGGTGTCGGAGAGCTCCAAGCTGATGTGAGGCGGCCGGCCGGCGCCGCGACCGGTCGCTGCGCCGGCCCCGACCCTCCTCAGGTCGCGGCGGCGGCCTCGACGCTCGACAGCAGGTAGTCCGCCGCAGCGGACAGCCCGGTGACACCGGGGCTCCCGGGGAGCACGTCGAGCGCCGCCCGGCCCGCATCCGCGAACCCGCGCGCCCGGGTGATCGTGCCGGCGATGCCGCTGCCGTCGCGGACGATGGCGATCGCCTTGTCCCGGGCCGCCGGGTCGAGGGGGCCGCCGAGCAGGTCCCGCAGCTCGGAGCCCCGGTCGCTCGCCAGCGTGAGGATGACCGGGAGGGTGTAGACGCCCTCCTCGAGGTCGTGGCCCGCGGGCTTGCCGAGGTCGGCCTCGGTGGCCACGAGGTCGAGCACGTCGTCCACGAGCTGGAACGCCATGCCGTAGCTGTGGCCGAACGTCGTCAGCGCGTCGGTGTGCTCGGGCGGCAGGTCGGCGACGATGGCCCCGATCCGGCAGGCGGCCGCGAGCAGCGACGCCGTCTTGCCCTCGATCGAGCGGAAGTAGTCGTCCTCGGAGCGGTCGATGTCGTGGGCCCGGCGCAGCTCCAGGACCTGGCCCTCGCACAGGCGCCCGATCGTGGCCGCGAGCAACCCGGCCACCTCGACCCCGAGCGAGGCGGCCAGCTCGGAGGCCCGCGCCAGGAGGAAGTCGCCGGCGAGGATCGCCTTCAGGTTCCCCCAGCGGGCGTTCACGCTGTCCACCGTGCGGCGGACCTCGGCCTCGTCCATCACGTCGTCGTGGTAGAGGGAGCCCAGGTGGACGAGCTCCACGGCCACGCCGCCGGTGACGGCCTCGTCGCTCGCGGGGGCGTCGATCGTCAGGGCGGTGGCCGCCGCGGCCAGGCAGAACCCGGGTCGGACCCGCTTGCCGCCGGCGTCGATCAGGTGCGACGAGATCTCGGTGAGGTGATCGTCACCCGACCGGACCGCCGCCTGCAGACCCGCCTCGACCCGCGCCAGGTCGCCCGCCATGGACGGCATGACCGACAGGGGGTTGGATCGGGCCACGGCACGACGATACAGGCCACGTCCGGCGCCGCCGCCAGCGGTCCGCGGTCACCGGTCACCGGCGCGAGGTGTGACGCATCCGGCCTGAGATCCGGGGAAGGGGCGGGAACGGCTTGACGGGGTCGGGCGTTACACTGATCCAACGTCTTCCGGGAGGCAGCACCGTGTTCGAACGTTTCACCGACAGGGCTCGTCGGGTGGTCGTGCTGGCCCAGGAGGAGGCACGCCTCCTCAACCACAACTACATCGGCACCGAGCACATCCTGCTCGGCCTCATCCACGAGGGTGAGGGCGTCGCCGCCAAGGCCCTCGAGTCGCTCGGCATCTCGCTCGAGGCCGTCCGCCAGCAGGTCGAGGAGATCATCGGCCAGGGCGGCTCGTCGCCGTCGGGTCACATCCCCTTCACGCCCCGTGCCAAGAAGGTCCTCGAGCTCTCGCTGCGGGAGGCCCTGCAGCTCGGCCACAACTACATCGGCACCGAGCACATCCTGCTCGGGCTGATCCGCGAGGGCGAGGGCGTCGCCGCGCAGGTCCTCGTGAAGCTCGGTGCGGACCTCTCCCGGGTCCGCCAGCAGGTCATCCAGCTCCTCTCCGGCTACCCGGGCTCGTCGAGCCAGCCGCAGGGCGGCGAGAAGGCCGGCGCCTCCACCGGCTCCTCGGCCGAGACCCCGTCGGGCTCGCTGGTGCTCGACCAGTTCGGCCGGAACTTCACGCAGCTCGCGCGTGACAAGAAGCTGGACCCGGTGATCGGTCGCGACCGCGAGACCGAGCGCATGATGCAGGTGCTGTCGCGCCGCACGAAGAACAACCCGGTGCTCGTCGGCGAGCCCGGCGTCGGCAAGACCGCGATCGTCGAGGGCCTCGCCCAGGCCATCGCCGCCGACCAGGTGCCCGAGACGCTCCAGGGCAAGCAGCTCTACACGCTGGACCTCGGCGCGCTGGTCGCCGGCTCCCGCTACCGCGGCGACTTCGAGGAGCGCCTCAAGAAGGTGCTCAAGGAGATCAAGACCCGCGGCGACATCATCCTCTTCATCGACGAGATCCACACCCTCGTCGGTGCCGGTGCCGCCGAGGGCGCGATCGACGCGGCGAGCATCCTCAAGCCGATGCTCGCCCGCGGCGAGCTGCAGACGATCGGCGCCACCACGCTCGACGAGTACCGCAAGCACCTCGAGAAGGACGCAGCGCTGGAGCGCCGCTTCCAGAAGGTCATCGTCGACGAGCCGTCGGTCGCCCACACCATCGAGATCCTCAAGGGCCTGCGCGAGCGGTACGAGCAGCACCACCGGGTCACGATCACGGACCAGGCGCTGGTCGCGGCCGCCAACCTGGCCGACCGCTACATCTCGGACCGCTTCCTGCCCGACAAGGCGATCGACCTGATCGACGAGGCGGGCTCGCGGCTGCGCATCCGCCGCATGCAGACCCCGCCCGACTACCGCGAGATCGAGAACGAGCTCGCCGAGGTCGTGAAGTCGAAGAAGGACGCCGTGGAGTCGCAGGACTTCGAGGCGGCCGGCGAGCTGCGCGACCGGGAGAAGGAGCTCCTCGCCAAGAAGGAGGAGAAGGACCTCGAGATGAAGGCCGCCGGCGTGGACCTCTTCGACGAGGTCGACGAGGAGGCCATCGCCGAGGTGCTGTCCCTCTGGACGGGCATCCCCGTGTACAAGCTCACGGAGGAGGAGACCACGAAGCTCCTCCGCATGGAGGACGAGCTGCACAAGCGGGTCATCGGCCAGGAGGACGCCATCAAGGCCGTCAGCCAGGCGATCCGCCGCACCAGGGCCGGCCTCAAGGACCCGAAGCGCCCCTCCGGCTCGTTCATCTTCCTGGGCCCGTCCGGCGTCGGGAAGACCGAGCTCGCCAAGACGCTCGCGGAGTTCCTCTTCGGCGACGACCAGGCGATGATCAGCCTGGACATGTCGGAGTACATGGAGAAGCACACGGTCAGCCGCCTGGTGGGCTCGCCCCCCGGCTACGTGGGCTACGAGGAGGGCGGCCAGCTCACCGAGGCCGTCC
>JAEVZA010000183.1 GCA_023392475.1 Actinomycetes bacterium
CGGCGGCGCGGTCGCGGGCTGGGCCCTCGTCGACCGCCGCCACGGCGACAGCCGGTCGCGCGCCGGGCTGTCCCGCCGCCTGCGGGTGGCCGCAGAGCACCTCGGCCCGACCTACATCAAGCTCGCCCAGATCATCTCGAGCGGCGAGGGGCTGTTCCCCGCGGAGCTCGTGGACGAGTTCCGCAAGTGCCGCGACCAGGTGCGTGCGGAGTCCTTCGACACCGTCCGCCGCGTGGTCGAGGAGGACCTCGGCCGGCCCCTCGAGGAGGTCTTCGCCGAGTTCGACCCCACGCCGCTCGCCGCCGCGTCGATCGCCCAGGTGCACGTCGCCCGCCTCGCCACCGGCGAGGAGGTCGTGGTGAAGGTCCAGCGGCCGACCATCGGCCAGCAGGTCCAGTCCGACCTCAAGGTCATGTCGTGGCTGGCGCCCTTCCTGGTGGGCCGCATCCCGATCGCCGCGCTGGCCAACCCGCCGGCGCTCGTCGAGCTCTTCGCCGAGACGATCACCGAGGAGCTCGACTTCCGGCTCGAGGCCGAGAACATGCTCGACGTCGCCGAGGTGTTCGCGCTGCTCGGCCAGCGTGGCTTCGAGATCGCGCGGCCGCACCCGACGCTCGTCACCCGCCGCGTGCTCGTCATGGAGCGCCTCCGCGGGTTCGCCTTCGAGGACCTCGAGTCCATGCAGGCCGCCGGCGTGGACACGCACGAGATCATCCGCACCGGCATGAAGGGCTTCACCGAGGGCTGCATCGTGCACGGGATCTTCCACGGCGACCTCCACGCCGGGAACCTCTTCGTCACCGAGGACGGCAAGATCGCGCTGCTGGACTTCGGCATCACGGCGCGGATGACGCCGCTGCAGCGCAGCGCGTTCCTCCGCTTGATGCTGTTCGGCGCCATGGGCGACATCCCCGGTCAGATCGGGGCGTTCCGGGACCTCGGCGCGCTGCCGGCGGACACGGACATCGACGACGTGATCCGGGAGCTCGGGCTGGACAAGGCGCCCGTCGACCCGACGACGCTCGACCAGGACGAGCTCGTCGGCGAGATCCAGCGGATCATCAAGGCCCTCATGGGCATGGGCGCGCGGCTCCCGAAGATCCTGATGCTGTACGTGAAGAACCTCGTGTTCCTCGACGGCGCCATCGCCATGCTCGCCCCCGACCTGGACCTGCTCGCCGAGGTCGCGTCGCTGTCGACCGGGCTGGCCGAGGCCCACGGCGAGCAGTTCGCCGCCGAGCTCGGCGTCTCGGCCGAGGGGTTCGCCGTCGACCAGGCCGCCATCCGGGCGAGCTTCGGCATCGTCGACGACTCGATGGAGACCGTCACCTACCGGGACCTCCAAGCGCGGCGCGAGGTGATCCGCAAGCGGCTCGAGCGCCGCTGAGCCACGCCGCCCGGCGGGCGCGGCACGCACCACGGTCGCCGCCGCCGACCGGCACGTTCCTCAGGGGCGTGCCGGGTGGCACGCCGCCCCGGTTCGGGTCGCGGGGCCGCGTCGGCCAGACTGGTGGGTCCCCCTGGAGACGGAACCACCGATGAGCGCTGCCCCCACCACCCCCGACACGTCCACGCGCGTGCCCGTCGACGGCATCCGCAACGTGGCCATCATCGCCCACGTCGACCACGGCAAGACGACGCTGGTCGACGCCATGCTGCGGCAGTCGGGCGCCTTCCGGGACGGCGCGGTCGAGGTCGACCGGGTCATGGACTCGATGGACCTCGAGCGCGAGAAGGGCATCACGATCCTCGCCAAGAACACCGCGGTGCGGTGGCAGGGCGGCGAGCGCGGCGAGGTGAAGTTCAACATCGTCGACACGCCCGGCCACGCCGACTTCGGCGGCGAGGTCGAGCGGGCGCTCACGATGGTCGACGGCGTCGTGCTCCTCGTCGACGCGTCGGAGGGACCGCTCCCCCAGACCCGGTTCGTTCTCCGCAAGGCGCTCGCGCTCGACCTGCCGGTGATCCTCGCCGTGAACAAGGTGGACCGCGCCGATGCCCGCATCGCCGACGTCGTCGACGAGGTGGAGGAGCTGTTCCTCGACCTGGACGCCGACGTGCACCAGCTCGACTTCCCGATCGTGTACCTCAACGCGCGCGCCGGGCGGGCGGGCCTCGAGCGCCCGACGGACACCGACGACCTCGCCGAGGACCTCACGCCGCTGTTCGAGCTGCTCGTCGACCACCTGCCCGCCCCCACCCACGATCCCGGTCACCCGCTGCAGGCGTGGGTCACGAACCTCGACGCGAGCCAGTTCGTCGGCCGCCTCGCCATGTGCCGCATCATCAACGGGACGATCCGCAAGGGCCAGCAGGTCGCGTGGTGCCGGGCCGACGGCTCGGTCGAGCGGGCCAAGGTCGCCGTCCTCTACGTGACCGAGACCCACGAGCGGATCGAGGCCGACGAGGCCGGGCCGGGCGAGATCATCGCGGTCGCCGGCCTCGAGGACGTCACCATCGGCGAGACGCTCTCCGATCCCGACGACCCCCGGCCGCTGCCGGTGATCTCGGTCGACGAGCCCAGCCTGGCCATGACGATCGGCGTGAACACGTCGCCGCTCGCCGGCCGCGACGGCGACAAGCTGACCGCCCGGCTGATCAAGGGCCGGCTCGACGCCGAGCTGGTCGGCAACGTCAGCCTCCGCATCCTCCCGACCGAGCGGCCCGACACGTGGGAGGTCCACGCCCGCGGCGAGCTGCAGCTCGCGGTGCTGGTCGAGACGATGCGCCGCGAGGGATTCGAGCTCACGGTCGGCAAGCCGCAGGTCGTGACCCGCGAGATCGACGGCACGCTGCACGAGCCGGTCGAGGCGGTCACCATCGACGTCCCCGAGGAGTTCCTCGGCGCCGTCACCCAGCTGCTCGCCGCCCGCAAGGGCCAGATGACCGACATCGTCAACCACGGCACGGGCTGGGTCCGCATGGAGCAGCGCGTGCCGGCGCGCGGCCTGCTCGGCTTCCGCACCGAGTTCCTCACCGAGACGCGGGGCACGGGCATGCTCCACCAGGTGTTCGACGGGTGGGCGCCGTGGTTCGGCGAGATCCGCGCCCGCGAGCGCGGCTCGGTGATGGCCGACCGCTCCGGTCCCGTGACGCCGTACGCCGTCGTCTCGATCCAGGAGCGGGCGTCCCTGTTCGTCGGCCCCGGCGACGAGGTGTACGAGGGCATGGTCATCGGCGAGAACTCCCGGCCCGAGGACATGGACGTCAACATCTGCCGGGAGAAGAAGCTCACGAACATGCGGGCCGCCGGCTCGGACAACACCGAGCGGCTGGTGCCGCCGCGGCGCCTCTCGCTCGAGCAGGCGCTCGAGTTCCTCGCCGAGGACGAGTGCGTCGAGGTGACGCCCGGCGCCGTGCGCCTGCGCAAGGTCACCCTCGACGCCGGCGACCGGGCCCGGCTCACGAAGCAGCTCAAGCACGCCCGCGCCTGATCGCCGGCGAGCCCGGTGGCCTGCGCCAGGATGATCCGGTGCTGCCGGCCGCGGAGGACCCCGCCGTCCGGGCGTGGCTCCGCGAGCTCGGGCTCACGGCGACCGCGTCGGCCCGCCTCGTCGGCGGCGCGATCTCGTTCGCCGAGGAGATCGCCGTGGTCGACGGCGACGAGCGGGATCGGACGGTCGTCCTGCGGCGCATCCCGACCTCGACGGACTTCCCCGGCCACGACCCCGCCGCCGAGCTGGTCGCGGAGGCCGACATCCTCCGGCGCCGCGCCGGGGACCCGCTGACGCCGGACCTCCTCGACGTCGACGTCGCCGGCACGAGGTGCGGGCTGCCGGCGGCCCTGCTCTCCCGCCTGCCCGGTCGACCGGTCGTCGCCCCGGTGGACCTCGACGCGTGGCTCGACGGCCTGGTCGGCGCGGTCGCCGCGGTGCGGGCCACGCCGATGCGGGCCGACGGCCTACCCCCGTACCGCCCCTGGTTCGGGGCCGACGACCCGCCGCCGGCGTGGAGCGCGGATCCGAGCGCGTGGACCCGGCGGCGAGACCGACTCGTCCGCGCGCTGCCGGAAGGCGGGGAACCCGGCGTCGTCCACCGCGACCTGCACCCGGGCAACGTGCTCTTCGACGGCCGCCGGCTGACGGGGATCGTGGACTGGCCGCACGCGTCGGTGGGCCCGGTGGAGGTCGACGTGGGCCGGTGCCGGGTGGAGGCCGCGATGGTCGTCGGGCTCGATGCGGTGGGCGGGTTCCTGCCCCGGTGCGCGGCGGTCGGCGTCGACCCCGACCGCTACGACCCCGCGTGGGACGCCGTCGCGGCGCTCGAGCTCGCCCGCGTGGCGGACCGGGTGGCGGCCGGCTTCGTCGAGCTCGGCGCGCGCCGCACCGTCGACGAGATGTGCGCCACGCTCGACGAGGTCGTCGTCGCTTCGGACCGCCCCGCCCCCTGACGACCGAGACCTGGGTCGGGCGGGGGAAACCCGACTGGTCTGGTCGGGATTCACGTCGTAGCGTGGGCGCCGTGACGACGACCCAGCAGCAGGACCAGCGGGAGGACCAGCGGGAGGACCGGCGCCGTCGTCAGGCGCTGCTCTCCTTCCCCAACCCGGTCAACGAGGTCGCGGCCCGGACCGTGGCGTGGGGCGTGGTGGTCATGGCGGTGCTCGTCGTCGCCCTCGGCTGGGGCTGGGTCCTCGTGCCGCTCACGTACGGGTTCGTCGCCCGCGTGCTCACCGGACCGACGCTCAGCCCGCTCGGCCGGTTCGCCACCCGCGTCGTCGCTCCCCGCCTGCCCTCGCACGCCAAGTACGTCCCCGGTCCGCCGAAGCGCTTCGCGCAGGCGAT
The DNA here is from genome assembly GCA_023392475.1 of Actinomycetes bacterium. GTDB lineage: Bacteria > Actinomycetota > Acidimicrobiia > Acidimicrobiales > Microtrichaceae > JAEVZA01. The sequence goes on from JAEVZA010000183.1 coordinate 4,785, forward strand.
GGGCCTCGCGTTCTCGGGCACCGCGTCGGTGCTCTGGCTCGCCGGGGCCACCACGGCGTCCCGCGTCGTCGTCGCCATGCTCCTCGGCGCCGCGTTCCTCGAGGCCGCGTTCGCGCTGTGCCTCGGCTGCAAGGTGTTCGCCCTGCTGATGCGCGTCGGCGTCATCCCCGAGAGCGTGTGCGAGGAGTGCAACGACCTCTCCCTGAGGATCCCGGGGCTGACGCGGGCCCGGTAGGGTCGCCCCCCGTGCGCCTGGTCATCGCCCGCTGCTCGGTCGACTACGCCGGTCGGCTCACCGCCCACCTGCCCGAGGCGCTCCGCCTGATCATGGTGAAGGCCGACGGGTGCGTGGCCATCCACGCCGACGGCGGCGCCTACAAGCCGCTCAACTGGATGAACGCGCCGAACCACCTCGTCGAGCACGAGGACCACTGGACGGTCACGAACCCCAAGGGCGAGCAGCTCACCATCCACCTGCACGACGTGGTGTCGGACTCCGCGCACGAGCTCGGCGTCGACCCGGGCCTGCAGAAGGACGGCGTGGAGGCGCACCTCCAGGAGCTGCTCGCGGCCGACCCGACCGCGATCGCCGACGGCCTCACGCTCGTGCGCCGCGAGTTCCCGACCGACATCGGGCCGGTGGACCTGCTGTGCCGCGACGGAGAGGGCGTGGCCGTCGCCGTCGAGGTGAAGCGGCGCGGCGAGATCGACGGCGTCGAGCAGCTCGTCCGGTACCTCGAGCGGATGGACCGGGACCCGGCCCTCCGCGGCATCCGCGGCGTCTTCGTGGCCCAGGTCGTGAAGCCGCAGGCCAAGGTGCTGGCCGAGGCCCGCGGCATCGAGTGGGTCGAGGTCGACTACGAGACGCTGCGCGGCGCCCGCGAGGCCGACCTCACCCTGTTCTGACGGCGCGGAGCAGGGGGTCTGACCCGGATCCCACTCGTTCCCATGACGATCCGCGCTGCTCTACGACACGAACAATCGTCAGAACCGCCGTCAGGCGTCGAAGGTGCAGCCGCCGGCGTCGAGGACGAGGCGGTCGCCGGAGGCGAGCGTGCGGAACACGGCGTTCCCCGCGCCCGTCTCCCAGATCTCGACCGTCAGCGACTCGCCGGGCATGACCGGCGACGAGAACCGGCCCTCCATCGTCCGGAACCGCGCCGGGTCCGAGCCGCACAGCTCGCGCAGCAGCGCCCGACCGGTGAACCCGTACGTGCAGAGTCCGTGCAGGATCGGGCGGTCGAAGCCGGCGAGGGCGGCGAACGACGGATCGGAGTGCAGCGGGTTGCGGTCACCCGACAGCCGGTACACGAGCGCCTGCTCGGGTCGGGTCGTGAGCTCGACCCGGTGGTCGGGGTCGCGGTCGGGCGCCTCGTTGCGCGCCCCCGACGGCCCGCGCTCGCCGCCCCAGCCGCCCTCGCCGCGGATGAACGCGGCCATGACCACGTCGAACAGCGGCTCGCCGTCCTCGACCAGCGTCGAACGGCTCGTGATCTCGACGACCGCCCCCTTGCCCTTGTCCCACATGGCAGTGATCTCGGCGACGGTCGACACCGCGCCGGAGACCGGGACCTCGCGGTGCAGCACGATCCGCTCCTCGCCGTGCACGAGCATCGCCGGGTTGAACGTGCCGATCGCAGCGAAGGCGCCGCTCACGTTCGGCAGGGTCACGACCATCGTCGGCAGGATCCGCTGCGTGACGTCGATCGAGTTCTCGGAGACGAACGGGAGGTCGGCGGCATCGACCGGGTCCTGCCCGGCGCCCACGCCGACCGCGTAGAGCAGGCCGTCCTTGGACGACCACGAGGTCTCGGCGGGCTCGCCCTTGACGCCGACGGCATCGGGGTTGATCGGCATGTCGTCCTCCCTGGTTCGGACCGGTGCGGTGGTCGCGGGGTGGCGCTCCTCGGCTCGTCCGTGCCGGAGCGGTCCGGCGGATCATAGGAGGGCCGGGCCCAGCTCCCCCGCCCGGACCGCAGGCCCCGCCCCACCGACGAGCGCCGGCGACCGCGGTGGTGGGCGGCGCTCAGGGCACGCGGTCGGCGCCCTCCATGTCGGCGGGCGGCCGGGCGCGGGCGAGGAGGTCGTCGACGAGCGGGC
>JAEVZA010000187.1 GCA_023392475.1 Actinomycetes bacterium
ACGCCGGCCGACGTCGTCGCCGCGCTCCAGGAGGACCCACGCACCGCTCGCGCCGCCCAGAAGGACCGGCCCGCCCCCGCGCCGTCCCGGCCCACGAGGCCGCCCGCGCCGCCGGTCGATCCCGACACGGAGCTCACCGCCGCCGAGCTCTGCCGCGAGGCCGGGATCGAGGAGGCGCTGCTCGCCGGGCTCGAGCGCTTCGGGCTCGTCGTCGGCCAGGTGCGGGGCGGGGAGCGGGTCTTCGGCCCCGACGCGCTCGTCGTGGCCCGCCTGGCGGCGCGCTACGACGAGCTCGGCATCGAGCCCCGCCACCTCCGGATGCACCTCGTCGCGGTCGAGCGCGAGGCCGGCTTCGTCGAGCAGCTGGCCGTGCCGCTCCTCAAGCAGCGCAACCCGCAGGCGCGCTCCCAGGCGGGCGCGCTCGCGGGCGAGCTGGCCGACCTCGGGGCGGAGCTGCACCGGGTCCTGCTGCGCCGCGAGCTCGGTCCCGACCTGCTGCCCTGAGCCTCCGAGCGGCCCGTCGGGTGGGTCGCGGCCGACCTCCGTCCGGAGGGCCCTGACGTAAGCTGCCCGGGTGATCGAACTCGAGCTGGTCGGCGTGCAGGTGGAGCCTCCGAGCAACACGCCCGTCGTCAAGCTGCGGGAGCTGAGCGGCCGGAAGCGGCAGCTGTCGATCTTCATCGGGAGCCCCGAGGCCACCGCGATCGCCTTCGCGCTGGAGGGGGTCGACACGCCCCGACCGCTCACGCACGACCTCTTCTGCGACGTGCTCGCGGAGCTCGGCACGACGCTCGAGCGGGTGCTGATCACGGAGCTGCGCGACACCACCTACTTCGCCACGCTGCACCTGGCGACCGGCGGGCAGGTGCGGGAGGTGTCGAGCCGCCCGTCCGACGCCATCGCCCTGGCGGTGCGCATCGGCTGCCCGATCTTCGCCGAGGAGGACGTCCTCGACGAGGCGGGGTTCGTGGACGAGGCCGAGGAGGGCGACGAGTCGCCCGAGGACGTGGTGGAGGAGTTCCGCCACTTCATCGACAACGTCTCGCCCGACGACTTCGCGTCGTGACCCCGGTGCCCGTCCGCCCCGCTGGGAGTGCGATCGCGCCAGATCCACCGCGACCGGCCGATGTCGCGGTACCGTCCAGCCCATGAGCGCGACGGACGTGGGTCAGCCTGACGTGGGTCCCGACGCGGGCCGCACGGACGGCCCGATCGGCTTCAGCGGCCGCCGGACCGCCGAGATCGTGGGCATCTCCTACCGCCAGCTCGACTACTGGGCCCGCACCGACCTCGTGCGGCCGTCGCTCGTCGACGCCGCGGGCAGCGGCAGCCGGCGCAGCTACTCCTACCGGGACCTGCTCGAGCTGAAGGTCATCAAGTCGCTGCTCGACTCGGGGATCAAGCTGGAGTCGGTGCGCCAGGTGTTCGCGTACGTGCGCGAGCAGCTCGGCGAGGACGTGACCTCCGCCAACATCGTGATCAGCGGCAAGACCTCGGTGCTCGTCCAGTCGGGCGAGGAGCTGATCGACGTGCTCCGCCAGGGCCAGGGCGTCCTCAACGTCCTGCCGCTCGCGGGGGTGAAGGACGAGATCGACGCCCGCATCGTGGAGCTGTTCCCGAGCGGTCCCGTCGACCGCTCGACCCACCCCACCGCCGGCGCCGTCTGACGGCGGCGGTGCGCACGTCGCCGCTCGACGCGGCCCATCGCGCCCTGGGCGCCAAGCTCGTGCCGTTCGGCGGCTGGGACATGCCGCTCAACTACCCCGACGGCACCCTCGAGGAGCACCGCGCCTGCCGGACCGACGCAGTCGTGTTCGACGTCAGCCACCTCGGCACCGTGCGGGTGGGCGGACCCGGGGCGCTCGATCGGTTGCAGGCGGCGCTCACCAACGACCTCCGGAAGGTCGGGCCGGGGCGGGCGCAGTACACGCACCTGCTCGACCCGGAGGACGCCTCCGTCGTCGACGACATCATCGTGTGGTGGCTGCCCGACGATGGATCGGGGGACCGGTTCGACGTCATGCCCAACGCCTCGAACACCGACGGCGTGACCTCGGCGCTGGCCGGCGACGGCGTGGACGTGGCGGACACCACGTCCACCCGGGCGGTCCTCGCCGTGCAGGGCCCGAACGCACGCGAGCGGCTGGCCGGGATCTCACCCGAGGCCGCCGCCGTCGGCCGCTTCCGGGTCGCCGACGTGGAGGTCCTGGGCCACCCGTGCGTGGTCGCCGGGACGGGCTACACCGGCGAGGACGGCGTCGAGTGCGCCGTGCCGTCCGACGCGGCGGGCGAGCTCTGGGATGCCCTGCTCGCCGCCGGCGTGCGACCGGCCGGCCTCGGCGCCCGTGACACGCTGCGTCTGGAGGCGGCCCTGCCGCTCCACGGCCACGAGCTGGGGCCCGGCATCACGAGCCTCAACGCCGGACTCGGTTGGGTGGTCGCCTGGGACAAGGGCGAGTTCCGGGGGCGGGCGCCCCTGGCGGCGCAGCGCGAGGCCGGGGTCGACCCGGTGCTCCGCGGCCTGCGCACCGAGGGCCGCCGCCCGCCGCGCGCCGACCAAGCGGTCCTGCGCGACGGCGAGGTGGTCGGCAGGGTCAGCTCGGGCAACTTCTCGCCGATGCTCGGGTGCGGCATCGCGCTGGCCTTCGTGCACCCGTCGGTGGTCGTCGGCGACGAGCTGGCGATCGACGTGCGCGGCGAGGCGCTGCCCGCCCGCTGCGTCGAGACGCCGTTCCTCCCCAAGCACTGACCGGCACCGGTCCCGCGACGTCCGCGCCCGGCGTGGGCGCACGCCCCACCACCCGCCCGCGGGGGGGGGGGGGGGTTTTATTGGGGGGGGGGGGGGGG
>JAEVZA010000213.1 GCA_023392475.1 Actinomycetes bacterium
CCCGCGCCCGCCGCGGCCTCGCGGGCACGGTCAGCCCTGCGTCGTGCCCGAGCCGATGGCGCTCGGCAGGCGCTCGGTCCACGCCGTGCGCGCGTCCTCGAGCGACACGTCGAGCAGGTCCTTCACCGCGATCCGGTCACCGCCCGCGGCGCCGATCCGCGAGTGGGGCACACCGTGGGCCTCGAGCACGTCGAGCACGGCGCGCACCTGGTCGGGGGCGACGCACAGCACCGCCCGGCCCGCGGACTCGGCGAACAGGTCCACGTGGTCCGACACCCGGGCCGCCGTCACGCCGATGCCGGAGTGCACGGCCATCTCGGCGAGCGCCAGGCCCAGCCCGCCCGACGACACGTCGTGCGCCCCGTGGACCAGGCCCGACGTGACGAGCTCGCGGACCACGCCCGCCGCGGCGGCGACGGCGGCGAGGTCGAGCGCGGGCAGGGTGCCGCGGCCCCGGTGCCCCTTTCGGGCCGCCCACGCGGAACCGGACAGCTCGCGCACGACCTCGCCGACGAGGACGAGCCGCCCGCCGTCGAGCAGCCGCGGTCCGGGCGGCGGTCGGTCCAGCCGGTCGACGACGCCGAGCACGCCGATGACGGGCGTCGGGTCGATGTCGGCGCCGCGCGACTCGTTGTAGAGGCTGACGTTGCCGCCGACGCACGGCACGCCGAACGCCTCGAGGCCCTCGGACAGCCCGTCGACGGACTCCGACAGCTGCCACATGACCTCGGGGTGCTCGGGGTTGCCGAAGTTCATGCAGTTGACCATCGCCTGCGGTCGCGCTCCCACGACCGCGAGGTTCATCACCGACTCGGCGATCGTCATCGCGGACCCGGTTCGCGGGTCGACCGCGCACCAGAGGTGGTTGCCGTCGGTCGTGAGCGCGAGGCCACGGCCGGTGTCCGCGCCGGTGGTCGGGTGCTTGAGGCGCAGCACCGCCGCGTCCCCGCCCGGCCCGACCACCGTGTTGAGGAACAGCATGTGGTCGTACTGCGACCACACCCAGGACGTGTCGCAGAGGAGGTCGAGCAGGTCCCCGGCGACGTCGGTCGGCGCGGGGAGGTCATTCGCGGAGTCGGCGCGGCGGCGGTCGAGGTCCGCCGGCGGGGCCATCGGTCGGTCGTAGAGCGGCGCCTCCTCCTCCAGCGACTTCGCCGGCACGTCCGCGATCACCTCGGTGCCGTCGTCGGTCACGATGCGCAGCCGGCCGGAGCCCGTCACGGTGCCGATGACGGTGGCCCGCACCTCCCACCGCGCCGCGATGTCGAGCACGTCCTGGAGCTTCGACGGCTCCACGATGGCCAGCATCCGCTCCTGGGACTCCGAGGTCATGACCTCGAAGGGCTCCATCCCCGGTTCGCGCCGCGGGACGGCGTCGACGAGCACGTCCATGCCGGCGCCGCCCTTCGCCGCCGTCTCCGACGTCGCGCACGTGATCCCGGCGCCGCCGAGGTCCTGCACGCCCACCGCGAGGTCGCGGTCGAGGAGCTCCAGGCACGCCTCGATCAGCCGCTTCTCCTCGAACGGGTCGCCGACCTGGACGCTCGGCCGCTTGTCCGCGTCGGCCTCGTCGTCCGAGAACCCGGCGCTCGCCAGCACCGACACGCCGCCGATGCCGTCGCGACCGGTGCTGGAGCCGAGCAGCACGGCCAGGTTGCCGACGCCCTCGGCGCGGCCCAGCACCAGGCGCTCCACCGGCATCACGCCGAGGCACAGCACGTTGACCAGCGGGTTCCCGGCGTACGTCGGGTCGAAGACGGTCTCGCCGCCGATCGTGGGCACGCCCACGGCGTTGCCGTAGCCGGAGATGCCCGACACGACGCCCTCGGCCACCCACCGGGAGCGGGCGTCGTCGAGCGGTCCGAACCGCAGCGGGTCCATGACGGCGATCGGGCGGGCCCCCATCGAGAAGATGTCGCGCAGGATGCCGCCGACCCCGGTCGCGGCGCCCTGGTACGGCTCGATCGCGGACGGGTGGTTGTGGCTCTCGATGCGGATCGCGGCGGCGATGCCGTCACCGACGTCGATGACGCCGGCCCCCTCGCCCGGGCCGACCAGCACCCAGGGCGCCTCCGTCGGGAACCGGCGCAGGTGGATCCGCGAGCTCTTGTACGAGCAGTGCTCGGACCACATGACCGAGTACATGGCCAGCTCGAGGTGGTTCGGGTCACGACCGAGCGTGGTGCGGATGCGGTCGTACTCGTCGTCGGTGAGGCCGAGCGCCCGGTGCGTCGGCTCGGCGGGAGCGGAGGCCATGACTGGAAGCTACCCGTCGGGCCGACGCACCCCGGCCGGGTCCGGAGGGGCGTGCCCGACGCGGCGCGTGGCGACCGCCGGAACGCTGAATGGGTCCCGTCCGGACGACTTGAATCGCAAGGTCGCGATCGTGTGGAATCGCTTCTATGCCCCAGACGTCCAAGTCGAAGAAGCGCGTGGTCACCGACGAGCACAAGGCGGCAATGGCCACCGGTCGGGTCGAGGCGAGAGCGGTCAAGAACTACCTCGATGCACTCGAGGTGAACCGCCGGAAGCGCGGCCGCAAGCGCACCAAGGAGACGATCTCCGCACGGCTGGACAAGATCGATGTGGAGCTCGAGGCGGCGGACCCGATCAAGCGGCTGTCGCTCGTCCAGGAGCGGCGCGATCTCGAGCAGGAGCGTGAGCACCTCCAGGTGGAGGTCGACCTGTCCGGCCTCGAGCAGGCCTTCATCGGCGCCGCGAGGTCGTACGGCGAGCGCAAGGGGATCTCGTACTCCGCCTGGCGCGAGGTCGGCGTCCCCGCCGCCACCCTGAAGGCCGCCGGCATCAGCCGGGGCACCTGAACCGGGCGCCGGGCGGGGCGCGGCGTCAGGCGCCCACGCCCGCGCCGGCCGAGACCAGGAGCGAGCGGAGCAGGACGCGGCCGTCGGTCGAGCCCAGGAGCTCGTGGCTGGCCCGCTCGGGGTGCGGCATCAGGCCCACCACGTTGCGGCCCTCGTTGCAGATGCCCGCGATGTCGTCCACCGACCCGTTCGGGTTGTCCGCGTAGCGCAGCACGATCCGATCCTCCGCACGGAGCTCGGCCAGCGTGTCGGGCGAGCAGGTGTAGTTGCCCTCGAAGTGGTTGATCGGGATGCGCAGCACCTGCCCGACCTCGGCCTCCGACGTGAGCACGGAGGCGCTCGACGCCACCACGAGGTCCACCATCTCGCACCGGAACGCGAGCCCGGCGTTCTTCTGGAGCGCGCCGGGCAGCAGGTGCGCCTCGGTCAGCACCTGGAAGCCGTTGCAGATGCCGACGACGGGTCCACCGGCCGCCGCGAGGTCCGACACCGCCGACATGACCGGCGAGAACCGGGCGATCGCACCCGGTCGCAGGTAGTCCCCGTGGGCGAACCCCCCGGCCACGACGACGGCGTCCACGCCGGGCAGCGACGTGGCGTCGTGGAACACGACCTCGGCGTCGGCGCCGAGGTCCCGGAGGGCCTCCACGACGTCGAACTCGCAGTTGGTGCCGGGGAAGCGGATGACCGCGACCTTGGCGGCCACGTCAGGAGCCGGCCGCCGCGGCGGCGGTGATCGTCACGAACGAGTCCTCGATGACCGGGTTGGTCAGGAACCGGTGGCACAGGTCGTCGACGAGCGACGAGGCGGCCGCCTCGTCGGCCGCCTCCACCGTGAACCGGATCGACTTGCCGACCGTCACCCCCGTCACGCCGTCGAAGCCGAGCGCCGGGAGCGACCGTTCGATGGTCGAGCCCTGCGGATCGGCGACGCCGGGCCGGAGCCGGACCTCCACGACCACGTCGAACGTCATGGCCCCAACTCTCCCACATCGCCCGACACGTCCCGGAACGCCCCGTCCAGCATGCGTGGCACGGCGCTCGACGCACCGACCCGCGCGGCCACCTGGACGTCCGCGAGGTCCCCGCGTGACGCGAGCTCGCGGCCCGACGCGCACGACGTGAGGGCCGCGACCGGATCGCCCAGGGCCTCCGCCGCGGCGACGGCGGCCGACGCCTCGGGCGACGCGTGGTCGGGGCCGAGCTCGTCGACGACGGCGGCGAGGACGGCACCGGCGCCCCAGAGG
>JAEVZA010000243.1 GCA_023392475.1 Actinomycetes bacterium
GGCCGACGACCTCGGCGACCGGATCGTCCCGGTCGCCGGCGACCTCACGGACCCAGCCGCCCGCGAGGCCGTCGTCGAGCGGGCGCTCGCCGTCTCGGGATCGCTGGACGTGCTCGTGAACAACGCGGGCTACGGCGTGCCCGCCCCTGCCGAGTCCGAGCCCCTCGAGGACTTCGTCCGCACCCTCGACATCAACCTCGTCGCCGTCTACCACCTGTGCCAGCTCGCGGCGCGCCCGATGCTGGCGGCCGGCCGCGGCAGCATCGTCAACATCGCGTCGATCCTCGGCCTCGTCGCGTCGGCGCCGATCAAGGAGGCCGGCTACTGCGCCTCCAAGGGCGCCGTCGTGAACCTGACCCGCCAGCTCGGGTGCGAGTGGGGCCGCAAGGGGGTCCGGGTCAACGCGATCGCGCCGGGGTGGTTCCCGTCGGAGATGACCCAGGACGACATGTTCGACGACCCGTCGGGCCGCGACTTCATCGACCGCACCACGCCGATGGGTCGGCCCGGCGAGCTCGAGGAGCTCGACGGCGCGCTGCTGTTCCTCGCCGGCGACGGGTCGGGCTACGTGACCGGCCAGGTCCTCGCCGTCGACGGGGGTTGGACCGCGCGCTGACGGCCCCCACCCGCCGGCTCTGTGATGCACCACGGGGTCGATGGACCCCGTGGCGCATCACAGAGCAGGGCGGCCAGGGCGACCGGTTCGGGCGCCCGACGCCGGTGGTCAGCCGCCGGCGGCGCTGCCCTCGAACGCGACCGGGTCGCCGGGCTTCGGGTAGGTCGCCCGGCTCCAGGACATCATCCGGGCGAGGTTGTCCGTGATGTGCTTCCACGCCGGCGGGTCCCACCCGTCCGCGTGGCCGATCTCCGACAGGTCGTTGCCGACGTGCACGATGGCCGGGATGCGCTCGATGCCGAGGCCCTTCACGGCGATGCGGTCGGGGTCGCAGAAGGTGAGGATCCGCTCGGCCCAGGGCCCGAGGAACGTCTCGGCGTCCTCCTCCGGAGCCGTCACGAGCCAGGCGACGCGGCAGTCCGCCCCGATGAAGTTCTCGAGGATGCGGCCGGCGGTCTCGAGCAGCCAGGCACTCTCGTTCGTGTACGGGTCGATGGCCACCAGGACGAGGTGGAACAGCGCGGTCTGCTCCTCGAGGGTGCGGGTCTCGCCGCCGATCGGGTGGAGCTCGAGGTCTGCGGGCAAGGTGGCCATCGGGCCGGAAAAGTAGCGCGGGGGTCCCCGGCCGGGACAGATGGAGGGCGCTGCGTACAGTGGGGCGGTGCACCCGATCGAGCGCCTCCGCTACGTCGCCCGGTCGCAGGGGGCCCCCGCCGACCTGCTCGTCGAGGAGTCCGCCACGGCCCTCGGCGCGTTCCGTGACGACCCCGCCGGCATGGTCGCCGCGTGCCGCCGGATCGTCGACCGCCAGCTGACCTGCGCACCGCTCTGGTGGCTCTGCGCACGGATCCTGTGCGCCCCCGACCCGATGGCGGAGGCCCACCGAGCCGTCGAGGAGCTGCGCACCGACCCGACGCCCCGCCGGCTGGCGTCGGCCCTGCCCGACGACGGCGCCGTCGTCGTCGTGGGCGACCCCGACCAGGCCTTCGGCGCGCTGGCCCGCCGCGGCGACGTGACCTCGTACGTGGTCGACGTCGACGGCGGCGTCCACGACGTCGTCCGCCACCTCCACCGCGCTGATGCCCCCGCCGTGCCGGTCGAGGCGCGGGCCGTCGCCGCCGCCGTGGCGGAGGCCGACCTCGTGCTGCTCGAGGCGTTCGCGGTCGGCCCCGACGCGGCGCTCGTGCCGTCGGGGTCCCGGGCCGCCGCCGCGGTGGCGCGGACCGGGGGCACGCCCGTCTGGCTGGTGGCCGGCGTCGGCCGCCTGATGCCGGCGCGCATGTGGGAGGCGCTGCGGGACCGGTGGTCCGACGGCGTCGACCCGTTCGACGCCGCGGAGGAGGTGCTCGACCTCTCGCTGGTCGACCGCATCGCCGGCGTCGAGGGGCCCGAGGACGCGGCCGACGCCGTGCGCCGCACGGACTGCCCCGTCGCCCCGGAGCTGTTCCGCCTGGCCGGCTGATCTCGGCCGGCGTGCCGCACGCCGGCCGGCGCAGGGCCGGGCACTAGGGTCCACGCCCATGGGTCACATGGTCGAGTTCCCCTCCAACGGCTCCGAGGCCTCCGGCTGGTTCGCCGAGGCCGAGGGCGGTGCCGGCCCCGGCGTGCTCGTCATCCAGGAGTGGTGGGGCCTCGTGCCCCACATCCAGGACGTGGTGGACCGCTTCGCCGCCGCCGGCTTCACGGCGCTGGCCCCCGACCTCTACCACGGCACGACCACCACCGAGCCCGACGAGGCCGGGAAGCTGATGATGGCGTTGAACATGGAGCATGCCGCCAAGGACCTCCGTGGGGCCATCGCCTTCCTCACCGGCAGCGACGCGGTCTCGACCGAGGGCATCGGCGTGGTCGGCTACTGCATGGGCGGCGGCCTGGCGCTCGTGGTGGCCTGCAACGAGCCGCAGGACGTCGTCGCCTGCGCGCCGTACTACGGCCTCATCCCGTGGGAGGGCATGCAGCCCGACTACTCGCGGCTGTCCGGTCCGGTCCACGGGCACTACGCCGAGCTCGACGGGTTCTTCGGCCCGCCGCTCGCCAAGGCCCTCGAGTCCGACCTGCGCGAGACCTACGGCAAGGAGGCCGTGCTCGAGGTGCACCCGGGCGTCGAGCACGCGTTCTTCAACGACACGCGCCCCGAGGTGTACTCGGCGTCGGAGTCGGCCAAGGCGTGGGACGAGACCACGGCGTTCTTCCGGCAGGCCATCCACTGATCGCGCCCGCCGCCGTCGCCGCCGCCCCGGTCCGGGACGGCGACCGCGACCGGCGACCCGCCGCCTGAGCACCCGTGCGCGTCCTCGTCATCACGAACGACCTGCCCCCGCGCGTCGGGGGCATCCAGCACTACGTCGACCAGCTCGCGCGCGGGCTCGCGTCCGCCGGCGACGAGGTCGTCCTCTACGGCTCCACCTTCGAGGGCGCCGCGGCCTGGGACGCGGCGGCGCCGTTCCACGTCGTGCGCGAGGACACCGCCACGTTGCTGCCGACGCCGCGGGTCCGCCGGCGCAGCGCGTCGCTCGTCCGCGAGCTCGGCGCCGACGTCGTGGTCTTCGGGGCCACGGTCCCCCTCGCCTGGATGGGCGCGGGGATCGCCCGGCGCACCGGTGTGCCCTTCGTGGCCTTCACGCACGGCCTCGAGGTGTCGGCCGTGCGCATGCCGGGGAGCGGGCCGCCGCTGCGGGCGATCGGGCGGCACGCGGCCGCGGTCACGTTCGTGTCGAACTGGTGCCGGGACCTGCTGCGCCCCGCGTTCGGCGACGGGCCGAGGTTCGAGCTGCTGCCGCCCGGCGTCGACGAGCGGGAGTTCCACCGCGGCGTGAGCGGGGCGGCCGTCCGCGCCCGCCACGGCCTCGAGGGCCGGCCGGTGGTCGTGTGCGTGTCCCGCATGGTGGCGCGCAAGGGCCAGGACCAGCTGATCCGGGCGCTGCCCGAGCTGCGCCGCCGGGTGCCCGACGCCGCGCTGCTCGTCGTGGGCGGCGGACCGCACCGCGGCGAGCTCGAGTCGCTCGCCCGCACCGAGGGCGTGGCCGCCCACGTCGTGTTCACCGGCGTCGTCCCGGAGGACGAGCTGCCCGCCCACTTCGCCGCGGGGGACGTGTTCGCCATGCCCTGCCGGGAGCGCCGGGGCGGCCTCGAGGTCGAGGCCTTCGGGATCGTGTTCATCCAGGCCATGGCCGTCGGCGTCCCCGTGGTCGCGGGCGACATCGGCGGGGTGCCCGACGCGGTCGGCGACGAGTCCACCGGGCTGCTCGTCGACGGCCGCGACCTCGACGCCGTCACCGACGCCGTGGCCGGCCTGCTCGGCGACCCCGACCGCGCCGCGGCGATGGGGCGGGCCGGGGCCGAGCGGGTGGCCGGCGGGTTCACGTGGGCCACGCGCACCCGCCAGCTCCGGAGCCTGCTCGCCGACGTCGTCGGCGGGTAGCGCTCAGACCTTGGCGAGCGCGTCCGTGTAGCTGCCGAGCGAGCGGGCCTCGCCGAGACCGCCCGACTGGAACACGTCGGCCACCTTGCCGTCCCGGTCGACGACGACCGTGCGCCGGAACGCGCAGCCGAGGTCCTCGTTGAAGCAGTCGTACGCCCGTGCGACCTCGCCGTGGGGCCAGCCGTCGGAGAGCAGCGGGAAGTTGAAGCCCTCCTGCTCCTTCCACACCTTCTGGCTGGGCGAGCGGTCGCAGCTGATCGCGAGCACCTGGTTGCCGGCGTCGTTGAACGTCGCCAGGTTGTCGCGCAGCTCGCAGAGCTCGCCCTGGCAGACGCCGGTGAAGGCGAACGGGATGAACACCAGCGTGACCGACGTGCTGCCCCGGAACGACGACAGCGTGACCTCGTTGCCGTCGGTGTCCTTCAGCGTGAAGTCGGGGGCGTCGTCGCCGACGTTGATCGCCATGTGGTGCTCCTGGGGGTCTGCGTCGCCGGGTCCGTCCCGGCCGACGGACACCCTCGCGCGTTCCGCGGCCCCTCGGCCGCCCGCGTGGCCGATCAGCCGAAGCGGCGTCCCAGCCAGTCGACCAGCAGGCCGTTGACCGCCTCGGGGTCCTCCTGCTGCACCCAGTGCCCGGCCTTGGCCACGGTCTCCATCTCGAGGTCGGAGCACATGGACGGCATGTTCGCGGCGAGCGCGGGCGGCAGCGCCGGGTCCCACTCGGCGCAGATCATCAGCGAGGGCAGGCCCAGCGGGATCGTGCCGACGTCGGGGTGGCGCGCGGCGTTGGCGTCGATGTTCCGGTACCAGTTGATCCCGCCCCGGAAGCCCGTCCGCCCGAAGGCCTCGGCGTACACGTCGATCTCCTCGGCCGTGGCGATCGGCTCCCCGAGCGACGGGAGGCCGTCGAGGTCGCGGAACGGGTTGAAGTCCATGCCCTCGCCGCGGCCCATCCGCTCCTCGAGCAGCACCGCCGGGTCGATGCCGCCGATCATCAGCCGCTCGAACAGCTTCCGGGCCTGCGGGTCCATCACCGACTCGGCCACGCCCGGCTCCTGGAACCAGAGCATGTACATCTTCTCGTCGTCGGGGAACATCGACCGCAGGAACGTCGTGGTCGGGAACGGCGTGTAGGGCGTGCAGATGCCGACGGCGCCGGCGCAGCGGTCGGGGAACAGCACCGGCATGGCCCACGCCACGAAGCCGCCCCAGTCGTGGCCGACGAACACCGCCTGCTCGATCTCCAGCGCGTCCAGGAGGTCGGCCAGGTCGCCGCAGAGGTCCCCCAGGCCGTACGCCTCGATCGGCGCCGGGGCGGACGAGGCGCCGTAGCCGCGCTGGTCCGGTGCGATCGCACGGAACCCGGCGTCGGCCACTGCCGGCAGCTGGTACCGCCACGAGTAGGCGAGCTCGGGGAAGCCGTGGCAGAAGACGACCGGTGGGCGACCCGCGCCGTCGCCGAGCTCGTGCACGGCGAGCTGCACCGGCTCGCCGGGCGCGGCGTGCTCCGAGGCGTTGGCCCCGGACAGGGTGTGGTGGACGGCGGGCGGGAACGCGGTCATGGGTCGGGACGCTAACGCGACCGCCGTTCGCGTGAGGGAGGGGTGCGTGCCCCCTGTCCCGCCCCGGCGGGGCCGGCCGCTCACGCGACCGCCGTTCGCGTGAGGGAGGGGAGCGTGCCCCTGTCCCGCCCCGGCGGGGCAGGAGGCGCGCAGGGCGCGACCGGATGCCGGCCGTGGACGGTCAGCGCGCCGTCACCCGACGGAGGGGCTCCGGTACGCTCCGCGTGGTCGGGAGGGCCTCCCCGGACGCGCGTCTCCGTCCCACCTCGGGTGCCCCGTCGAGCGAGGGAGCAGCACCGTGGTCGCACGAGGGGTCACCGCCGGTCGCGGCGCGATCGCCGCCTGCGCCGTGGCGCTGCTCGTGGTCGGGATCCGCCCCGCGGCCGTCGGCGCCTCCGTCGCCCCTCCCGGTGCGGCAC
>JAEVZA010000246.1 GCA_023392475.1 Actinomycetes bacterium
CTGGTGGAGCGTGCGGACGGCGCCGCGCCGGGCGACGTGCAGGTGTCGGGGTCGGTGCGGCGAGGCCCGCTGGAGATCGCCGTGTCGACCGGCGGGCGGGCGCCGGCGGTGGCCGCGTGGGCCCGGCTGGTGGTGGACGAGGCGCTCGACGACGTGCTCGGCCTGGACGCCGACGGGGTCGAGCTGCTGGTCGAGGTCGTGGCCGAGGTGCGGGCCGAGCTGGTCGCCGCCCGGGAGGCGGGCGAGGCGGTGGTCACACCGACGTCCCTGGACTGGCGATCGGCGCTCGACCGCAGCATGCTGGACCTGATCCGTACCGGCCGGAAGGCCATGGCCAAGGAGCGCCTGCAGGCGTGTCTGTCGTCGTCGTAGGAGCGAACCACCGCACCGCACCGCTCGAGCTGCTCGAGCGCATGGCCGTGACCGGTGACCGCCTGCCCAAGCTCCTGCACGACCTCGACGCCGGCGAGCACACCTCCGAGGTGGTCGTCCTCGCCACCTGCAACCGCACCGAGGTGTACCTCGTCGCCGAGCGGTTCCACGGCGCCTACCGCGAGGTCCGGGACTTCTTCGCGGACCTCACGTTCCTGCCACCCGAGCGCTTCGCCGAGAGCCTGTACGTCCACTACGACGACCAGGCCGTGCGCCACCTGTTCGAGGTCGCCGCGGGGCTCGACTCCGCCGTGCCGGGCGAGCACGAGATCCTCGGCCAGGTGCGCGACGCGTGGGACGTCGCACGCACCCAGGGCACGGCTCGCCGCGGCCTCAACCTGCTGTTCCGCCACGCGCTGGAGGTCGGCAAGCGGGCCCGCACCGAGACGTCGATCGCCCGCCACGTCACCTCCGTGTCGCAGGCCGCCGTGATCCTCGCCGGCGACCGCCTCGGCGGGCTCGCCGGCACCCGTGCGGTGCTGGTCGGCGCCGGTGCGATGGGACGGGGCATGGGCGCCTTCCTCGCGGATGCCGGCGTGAGCGAGCTCGTCGTCGCCAACCGCACGCTCGAGCGGGCCGACGAGCTGGCCCGCAGCGCGGCCGCGGGGCGGGACCACCTGACCGCCACCGCCGTCGGCCTCGACGCCCTGCCCGGCGCGATGCGCGCCGCGGACGTCGTGTTCGCGGCCACCGGTGCGCCCGATGCGGTCGTCACCGAGGACGTCGTGCACGAGGGCATCGCCGGTCGTGACCGCCCGCTGCTCGTCGTGGACATCGCCGTGCCCCGGGACGTCGATCCGGCCGTCGCCGGGCTCGACGGCGTGGAGCTGCTGGACATGGACGCCGTGGCCGCGTTCACCGAGGCGGGCATCGCCGAGCGGCGCCGCGAGGTCCACGCGGTCGAGGAGATCGTGGAGGCCGAGCTGCGCCGGTTCGCCGCGGCCACCAGCGCCCGCGAGGTCGCACCGGTCATCACCGCGCTGCGCGAGCGCGCCGAGGGCGTCCGCCGCTCGGAGCTCGACCGCGCCGCCGGCCGGCTGGCCGAGCTCACGCCCGAGCAGCGCGACGCCGTCGAGGCCATGACCCGCGGCCTCGTGGCCAAGCTGCTGCACGACCCGACCGTCCGGCTGAAGGACGCGGCGGGATCGTCGCAGGGCGACCGGCTCGCCGAGTCGGTGCGCGACCTGTTCGACCTCTCGTAGGGCCGTGTTCGTCCGGATCGCCACGCGGGCGTCCGCGCTGGCGCGCTGGCAGGCCGACCACGTGGCCGCGCTGCTCCGTGCGGCCGAGCCCTCCTGCACGGTCGAGGTCGTGCCGCTCAGCACCGAGGGCGACCGCCGCACCGACGTCCCGCTGTCGGAGATCGGCGGCAAGGGCGTGTTCGCGACCGAGGTCCAGGCCGCCCTGCTCGACGGCCGGGCCGACGTGGCCGTGCACTCCGCGAAGGACCTGCCGGCCCGCACGCCGGACGGCCTCGTCATCGCGGCGGTGCCCGAGCGCGGCGATCCCCGGGACGCGCTCGTCGGCTGCCGGTTGGTCGACCTGCCGACCGACGCCACCGTCGCGACCGGGTCGGCCCGCCGCCGGGTGCAGCTCGCCCACCTCCGCCCGGACCTCCGCTTCGCGGAGCTCCGGGGGAACATGGCCACCCGGCTGGAGAAGGCGGCGGGGTTCGACGCCATCGTCGTCGCCGCGGTGGCCCTCGAGCGGCTGGGACTCGCCGACCGGCTGGATGACGTCCTGCCCGCCACGCTGCTCGTCCCGCAGGTGGCGCAGGGCGCGCTGGCGGTCGAGTGCGTGGCCGACCGCAGGGACCTGCGCGAGCTCCTCGCCCGCATCGAGCACGGGCCGAGCCGGTCCGCGGTCGACGTGGAGCGGGCGTTCCTCGACGAGCTGGGCGGGGACTGCTCGCTGCCCGCCGGGGCCCACGCGACGCTGCTCGACGACGGGCTCCTGCGCGTCCGCGGGATCCTCGGCGGCGAGCCCGATGCCGACGGCCGCACACCGGTCCACCACGGCGTCGAGGTCGGTGACGGCCCCGCGGCCGGTCGGGCGCTCGCCCGCGCGCTGCGCGGGAAGGCGGGGGACCCCGCCCGCGGCGCCCCGTAGGCTCCCCGGCGCATGACCGTCCACCTCGTCGGTGCCGGGCCGGGCGATCCGGGCCTGCTGACCCTCCGCGGCGCGGAGGTGCTGCGCCGCGCGGAGGTCGTGGTGTTCGACCGCCTGTCCGCGCCGTCGCTGCTCGACCTCGCGCCGGAGGGCGCTGAGCGCATCGACGTGGGGAAGTCGCCCGACGGGCCGTCGGTCGAGCAGTCCGAGATCAACGAGCTGCTCGTCGCGCACGGACGAGCCGGCCGGCGCGTCGTGCGGCTGAAGGGCGGTGACCCGTTCGTGTTCGCCCGCGGCGCGGAGGAGGCGGCGGCGCTGGAGGCGGCGGGCGTCGACTACGAGGTCGTGCCGGGCATCACCTCCGCCGTGGCCGTCCCCGCGTACGCCGGCATCCCCGTGACGCTCCGGTACTCGTCCACGAGCGTCACGATCGTGACCGGTCACGAGGACCCGTCGAAGGGTCGCACGGACGTCGACTGGGAGGCGCTCGCCCGCGTCGGCGGCACGATCGTGATCCTGATGGGCGTCGCCAACATCGGGCGGATCGCCGCCCGCCTGCAGGACGGCGGGTTGCCCGGGACCACGCCGGTCGCCGCCGTCCGCTGGGGCACCCGGCCCGACCAGCGCACCGTCCGGGCCACCCTCGACACGATCGCCTCGCAGCCCCTGCGCCCCCCGAGCACGATCGTCGTCGGCGACGTGGCCGCGCAGCACCTCGGCTGGTTCGAGCGCCGCCCGTTGCTCGGGCGGCGCGTGGTCGTGACCCGGGCGCGCGACCAGGTCCCGGTCCTCGCGGCGCGGCTGCGCGACGCCGGCGCCGAGGTGGTGGAGGTGCCGACGATCCGCATCGAGGACCCGGCCGACGGCGGCGCCGCGCTGCGCGGCGCGCTGGCCAGGGTGCGCTCCTACGACTGGCTCGTCGTCACGTCGCCGAACGGGGCGCGACGGGTGGTGGCCGGCCTGCGCGACGGCCGGGACCTCGGCGGCGTCCGGCTCGCGGCGATCGGTCCCGGCACCGCTGCCGCGCTGGCCGACGCGCGGCTGGTGGCCGACCTCGTGCCGGAGCGGTTCGTCGCCGAGTCGCTCCTCGAGGCCTTCCCCGCGCCCGACGGCGGCGCCGGACGAGTGCTGCTGGCCCGCGCCGCGGTGGCGCGGGACGTGCTGCCCGACGGGCTGCGCGAGCGCGGGTGGGAGGTGGACGTGGTGGAGGCGTACCGCACGGTGCCGGCGCAGCTCGACGACGACGCCCGCGGCGCGCTGCGCGGCGCGGACGCGATCACCTTCACGTCGTCGTCCACGGTGGAGCACTTCGTCGCCGCCGCGGGTGCGGGAGCCGCCCCGCCGGTCGTCGCGGCGATCGGTCCGGTCACCGCCGCGACGGCGCGCCGGCTCGGCCTCGACGTCGCCGTCGAGGCCGAGGTGCACTCCATCGACGGGCTCGTCGAGGCCCTGGTGGCAGCGCCGTTCCCCGATCGCCGGGAGGGCAGGACGTGAGCGCGTCCGAGGCCGTGCCCGACGCCGTCGTCCTCGACTTCGACGGCCTGGTGCTCGACACCGAGTGGTGCGAGTACGCCACGGCCGCGGAGGTGTTCGCCGAGCACGGCGAGGAGCTCTCGCTCGACCTCTGGAAGACGTTCATCGGCTCCACCGACCACCCGCACTGGACCGACATCCTCGAGGAGCAGCTCGGCCGGCCCGTCGACCGGGCGGTGCTCGTGCCGGCGCGGCGGCTGCGGAACCGGGAGTGCACCGCCGGGCTCGAGCCGCTGCCCGGGGTCGTGCCGCTGCTGGACTCGCTCGCCGCCGCGGGGGTCCCGATCGCCCTGGCGTCGTCGTCGCCCGCCGACTGGGTGTTCGGCCACCTCGGGGACCACGGCCTCACGGACCGCTTCGCGGCGATCGCCACGGGCGACGAGGTCGTCCGCACGAAGCCCGACCCGGCGCTCTACCTGCTGGCGTGCGACCGCCTCGGGGTGGCGCCGGCGGGGGCGGTGGCGGTCGAGGACTCGGTCAACGGCGTCGCCGCGGCGCGCGCCGCGGGCCTCGCTGCCGTCGCGGTGCCGAGCGGGCTGACCCTCGGCATGGACTTCGGTCACGCCGACCTCGTGGTCGCGAGCTGCCTCGAGCTCTCGCCCGCGCGCCTCGCCGATGTGGTGCGGGATTGTGATGGGAGGCTCGAGCGGGGCGCCTCGTAGGATCCGGGCGTGACCTTCCCCCAGACCCGGCTCCGCCGGCTGCGGCGCACCCCGGCCCTCCGCCGGCTCGTCGCGGAGACGCGGCTCGGCGTCGACGACCTCGTCGCTCCGCTGTTCGTCCGCGAGGACGTCGACGAGCCCGTGCCGATCCCGTCCCTGCCGGGCGTCGTCCAGCACTCGCGCGCTTCGCTGCGCCGCGAGGTCGCCGAGCTCGCGGACCTCGGCGTCGACGCGGTGATCCTCTTCGGCGTGCCGGCGACGAAGGACCCCGAGGGGTCGGGCGCCTCCGATCCCGAGGGGATCGTCCAGGTGGCGCTGCGGGACCTGCGCGACGACGTCGGCGACCGGGTCGTGCTCATGGCCGACCTGTGCATCGACGAGTACACCGACCACGGCCACTGCGGGCTGCTCACGCCGTCGGGCGAGGTCGACAACGACGCCACGCTCGAGCGGTACGCCGAGATCGCGCTGGCGCAGGCCGAGGCGGGCGCGGACGTGTGCGCGCCGTCCGGGATGATGGACGGGCAGGTGCTCGCCATCCGCGACGCGCTCGACGACGACGGCTTCGAGCACGTGGCGATCCTCGCCTACGCGGCCAAGTACGCCTCGGCGCTCTACGGGCCGTTCCGCGACGCGGTCGACGTGCGGATCGCCGACGGCGGTGACCGCACCGCGTACCAGCAGGACTGGGCCAACGCGCGGGAGGCGCTCGCCGAGATCCGCGAGGACCTCTCCGAGGGTGCGGACATGATCATGGTGAAGCCGGCGATGACCTACCTCGACGTGCTCTCCCGGGCCCGCGCCGAGGTGGACGTGCCGCTCGCCGCCTACCACGTCTCCGGCGAGTACGCGATGGTCCACGCCGCGGCGGAGCGGGGTTGGATCGACGGCGACGCCGTGGCCCTCGAGCAGATCACCGCGGTGAAGCGCGCCGGAGCCGACCTCGTGCTGACCTACTTCGCACGCTCGCTGGCGGAGCGGCTCGGATGACCGAGGACCACGTCACGACGAACGCCGAGCTGTTCGAGCGCGGCCGGCGCGTCATCCCGGGCGGGGTGAACTCGCCGGTGCGGGCGTTCCGGTCGGTCGGCGGCACCCCGTACTTCGTCGCACGCGCCGAGGGTGCCCGCATCTGGGACGTCGAGGGCCGCGAGCTGCTCGACTACGTGCAGAGCTACGGCGCCTCGATCCTGGGCCACGCGCCGGCGGTCGTCGTCGAGGCGGTGCGCGACGCCGCGGGGCGGGGCACCACCTACGGGGCGCCGACCGAGGGCGAGGTGCGCCTCGCCGAGGAGATCTGCGCCCGCGTGCCCGGCATCGAGCAGGTGCGCCTGGTGAGCTCCGGCACCGAGGCCGCGATGTCGGCGATCCGCCTCGCCCGCGGCGCGACGGGTCGTTCCCGCATCGTGAAGTTCGCCGGCAACTACCACGGCCACTCCGACGCGCTGCTCGCGTCCGCGGGCTCCGGGGTGGCCGAGGCGGTCCTGGGCACCGAGGGCGCCCCCAACTCGGCCGGGGTCACGGCCGGCGCCGTGGCCGACACCTCGGTGCTCCCGTACAACGAGGTGCCGACGCTCGACGACACCGTGGCGGTGGTGTGCGTGGAGCCGGTCGCCGCGAACATGGGGCTCGTCCCGCCGTCGCCCGGGTTCCTCAGCGGGCTGCGGGCCGAGTGCGACCGCGTGGGCGCGCTCCTCATGTTCGACGAGGTGATCACCGGCTTCCGCCTCGAGGTCGGCGGCGCCACGGCGTGGTCGGGCGTGACCCCCGACGTGTGGTGCTTCGGCAAGGTGATCGGGGGCGGCCTGCCGGTCGGGGCCTTCGGGTCCTCCGCCGAGGTCATGTCGAACCTCGCCCCGCTCGGCGCGGTGTACCAGGCCGGCACGCTGTCGGGTAACCCGCTCGCCACTGCGGCCGGGCTCGCCGTGCTGTCGCAACTTGACGCGGCCGCCTACGAGCAGCTCGCGGCGACGGCGACCTCGCTGGCCGACGGCCTCGCCGCTGCCTTCGCCGCCGCCGGCGTCCCGGTGGTCGTGCCGCGCGTCGGTCCGTTGGTGGGGCTGTTCTTCGGCACGACGGCGCCGACGGACTTCGACTCCGCCGCGGCGTCCGTCGCCGGTGGCCGCCACCCGGCGTTCTTCCACGGGATGCTCGACCGGGGGATCGCCCTGGCGCCGGGGCCCTACGAGGTGATGTTCCCCTCGCTCGCCCACACCGAGGCCGACGTGGCCCGCACCGTCGACGCCGCCGCCGAGGTGGCCCGGGAGCTGGCCGCCGGCTGACGGGCTCACTGGCCCCGCCCGGTCCCCGTCCTCGCCGCCGCACGGGCCGCAGGAGACGGCGGGCCCGCTGGTCGTACGCTGGTCGGCGTGCCGTCC
>JAEVZA010000249.1 GCA_023392475.1 Actinomycetes bacterium
CGCCTCGACCGCGAGGGGGTCCGGTTCGCCACCGGTGGCCGCACGGGGTCGCACGGGCGGCCGGCGGCCGACCGTCCGGTCGGGCGAGGCCACGCGCAGCAGCGTGGCGTGCCGGCCGGCCCACCTCCAGGCTGCCCACCGGCACACGTCGATCGCGTCCGCGTCCGGCCCGACGCCCGACACGCGGGCGATCGGAGCGAGCCGCACGCCCGGCGGGGGCGACGAGTCGGGATCCAGCACCCAGCCGGCCACCCGCCGCCCGTGCAGGGGCACGCGCACCATGGTGCCGACCTCGATGCGCGCCGCGAGGGCGTCGGGGACCTCGTAGTCGAAGGCCCGGTCGATCGCCGGGACGTCGGGAAGGACCCGGGCGGACCTCAACGCGAGGCCGCCGGGGCCGTCACAGCCCGAGCGTGGACTTCAGCGCGTCGACGCGGTCGGTGCGCTCCCACGTGAACCCGTCGCCGGTGCGGCCGAAGTGGCCGTACGCCGCGGTCTCGCGGAACACGGGCCGGCGCAGGTCGAGGTCGCGCAGGATGGCGGCCGGGCGGAGGTCGAACACCTCGCGGACGGCGGCGTCGAGCTTCGCCGGGTCCACCGCGTGGGTGCCGAACGTCTCGACCAGGATCGACACCGGGTGCGCCACGCCGATCGCGTACGCGACCTGCACCTCGCACCGCGACGCGGCACCCGAGGCGACCACGTTCTTCGCGACCCAGCGCGCCGCGTAGGCGGCGGAGCGGTCGACCTTCGACGGGTCCTTCCCGGAGAACGCACCGCCGCCGTGGCGGGCGGCACCGCCGTAGGTGTCGACGATGATCTTCCGACCGGTGAGGCCGGCGTCGCCGACCGGGCCGCCGATCACGAACCGGCCCGTCGGGTTGACGAACACCTCGTAGTCGTCGTCCGCGAACTGCTCCGGCACCACCGGGCGGATGACCTGCTCGATGAGGTCGGGGCGGATCTCCGAGTCGCGGTCCACGCCGTCGTTGTGCTGGGTCGAGATCAGGACGGTCTTCAGCGCGACCGGCTTGCCGTCCTCGTACTCGAAGGTGACCTGCGTCTTCGCGTCGGGTCGCAGGTAGGGCACCGTGCCCGCCTTGCGGACCTCGGCGAGCCGCTCGGCCATGCGGTGCGCCAGGTGGATCGGCAGCGGCATCAGCACGTCCGTCTCGTCGACGGCGTAGCCGAACATCATCCCCTGGTCGCCCGCGCCCTGCTTGTCGAGCACGTCCTCCTCGCCGGAGGTGCCGGAGCGGACCTCCTCGGAGTCGTCGACGCCCTGGGCGATGTCGGGCGACTGCTCGTCGATCGCCACCATCACGCCGCAGGTGTGGCCGTCGTAGCCGAAGCTCTCGCGGTCGTAGCCGATGTCGCAGATCGTGTCCCGAGCGATCGACGGGATGTCCACGTACGCGGAGGTCGTGATCTCGCCCGCCACGATGCAGAGCCCCGTGGTGACCATGGTCTCGCAAGCGACCCGGGCCGCCGGGTCCTGGCCCAGGATGGCGTCCAGGATCGAATCGGAGATCTGGTCCGCCATCTTGTCGGGATGTCCCTCGGTCACGGACTCCGAGGTGAACGTCCACCTGCTCATGTCATGTCTCCCTGCTGGGTTCGTCGGTCCCGGCACGCACCGCCAGGACCTGGTCGAGCACCGCCCGCGCCACGGCGCGCTTGGTGGTCAACGGCACGTGATGTTGGTCGCCCGTGCTCGTCAGGATCAAGACCTCGTTCGTGTCGTGCTCGAAGCCGGCGCCGGCGGCGCCCACGTCGTTGGCCACGAGGAGGTCCGCGTGCTTCGCCCGGAGCTTCTCCGCGGCGTTGGCCGCGACGTCGGCGGTCTCGGCCGCGAAGCCCACGAGCACCTGGCCCGGCGGCTTCACGGCGCCGAGCTCGGCGAGGACGTCGACCGTCGGCCGCAGCTCCACGACCGGCACGCCGTCGCGCTTCTTGAGCTTGTCGTCCGCCACCGCCACCGGCGTGAAGTCCGCGACGGCGGCCGCCATGACGACGACGTCGGCGGCCGGGGCCCGGGTGACGACCGCCTCGTGCAGCTGGGCCGCCGTCTCGACCGGCACGCGCTCCACCTGCGGCGGCACCGGGATCCCGGTCGTGGTGACGAGCGTGACCTTCGCACCCCGCGCCGCTGCCTCCTCGGCGATGGCGTGGCCCTGCTTGCCGGAGGAGCGGTTGCCGAGGAACCGGACCGGGTCGATCGGCTCCCGGGTGCCGCCCGCGGTGACGAGGACGTGCAGGCCGGCGAGGTCGTGCGCCCGGCCCGAGAGCACGGACTCCGCGGCGGCGACGATCGTGGCCGGATCGGCGAGGCGACCCGCGCCGACGTCGCCGCCGGCGAGCCGCCCGGACTCCGGGTCGACGACGTGGACGCCGCGGCCCCGCAGCACGGCGAGGTTGTCCTGCACCGCCGGGTGCTCCCACATCTCGGTGTGCATCGCCGGGCAGACGAGCACCGGCGCCCGCGTGGCGATCAGCACGTTGGTGAGCAGGTCGTGGGAGTAGCCGGTGCGGTACGCGGCGAGCAGGCGCGCCGTGGCCGGTGCCACGAGGACGAGGTCCGCGCCCTGGCCGAGCGTGGTGTGCGGGATCGGGTCGGGTTCGTCCCAGAGCGAGCGGCGCACGGGCTCGGACGCGAGCGCGGAGAACGTGACCTCGCCGACGAAGCGCGTGGCGCCGTCGGTCAGGACGGGGACGACGTGGGCGCCGGCGTCCACCAGCCGGCGGCACACCTCCACCGCCTTGTAGGCGGCGATCCCCCCGCAGACACCCAGCACGACCCTCCGGCCGGCGAGGGCCGACACGCCCGCCTCCCGATCAGCCGTCGGTGTCGGTGGGGAGGCCGACGAGGTCCGCCTCGACCTCGACCTCGGCCACGACGGGCTCCGGCACCGGGCGGCCCGTGGCCCCGCCGACGCCCTCGATCTTGTCCGCCTCGATCTCCTCGAACGAGATCGACAGCGGCTTGCGGGCGGTCGACGTCACCTGCGGCGGCACGACGGTGCCGAGGGCGTCGCCCAGCTGGTTGTAGTACGTGTTGATCTGGCGGGCCCGGCGCGCGGCCAGCGTGACCAGCGAGAACTTCGAGCCGCTCTTGTCGAGGAGGTCCTCGACGGGCGGCTGCATCATCGTGTCGTAGCGGTCGGCCATGGCTGGCTCCGTGGGGTGCGAGGGGTCCGGTTCGGGGCGTGCGTGGCCGTGGCGCGAGCCGGGCCGTGGGCGCGACCTGGTGCCCAGGTCGGTCTCCCAGGCTATCAGTCGCCCGCCGTGGCGGGCCGCATCGGCCCCACCGCCGCCCGGGCCCCCTCGATGAGCCGCCCGAGCTCGCCGACGGCCCGCTCGAGGTCGTCGTTCACCACGTGGACGAACGGCAGGTCGGCGGCGCGGGCGACCTCCACCTCGGCCTTGGCCAGCCGCTGGGCGATCCTCGCCTCGTCGTCGCCGCGGCCCCGCAGGCGGGCCTCCTGCACGGCCCGGTCGGGCGCGTCGACGAACACCAGCAGCGCTTGGGGGTAGATGTCCTTCACCCGCTCGGCGCCGACGACGTCGATCTCGAACAGCACGTCGCTGCCGTCGGGGGGCTGCGGCACCGGCGAGCCCTGCCGGTAGTCGAGGAAGTCGACCCACTCGAGGAACCCGCCCTCCTCCACGTGGCGCTCGAAGCGCTCGTCGTCGACGAAGTGGTAGGCGTCGGGCGACTCCCCCACCCGGGGCGCCCGCGTGGTCCAGGAGCGGCTCAGCCACAGCGCGGGATCCCGCCGCAGGAGCTCGGCCACCAGCGTGCCCTTCCCGACCCCGCCGGGCCCGGAGACCACCACCACGGCCGTGCCGGGCGGGAGCGCCGCGGTCACGAGTCCGCCCCCACGGGGAACTCGGCGAGGACGACGGCGCACGCGGCGTCGTCGAGGTCGTGCAGCGGGGTCGCCTCCTCGAGCCCGAGCTGCGCCATCCGTCGGCGGGTGGCGACCTTGCCGGCGCCCGGCAGCGACTCCAGCACGTAGAGCAGTCGGACGCGCCCGTCGTGCTCGTCCTGGCGGGCGGCGAGGACGTCCCCGAGCGTCCGGCGGCCCGAGGACAGCTCGACGCGCAGCTCCTCGCGGCGCTCCCGCGACCGGGCCGCCCACGACAGCGCGTCGGCCCGGTGGTCCTGCGTCGCCAGCGTCGGCCCGTCCGGCGTCACGGGGACGTCAGATCGCGGCCGCGACCGCGGCCGCGGCGACCACCGGGTCCTCGGCGCTCGTGACGGTGCGGCCGATGACCAGGAGGTCGGCGCCGTTCGCCACCGCCTCCTGCGGGGAGGCGGCGCGGGCCTGGTCGTGGCGGGGGCCGCCGGCGAGGCGGATGCCGGGCACGACCCGCTTGAGCCGCGGCGCCAGCTCGCGAGCGGTCTGGAGGTCCTCCGCGGCGAGCACCAGCCCGCCGCACCCGCCCTCGAGGGCGAGCCGGACCCGGTTCGGCACGATGTGCGGCGGCGCCGAGTCGTCGCTCGTGAGGACCGTCACCGCGAGCGCCGTGGGCGCCTCGAGGCCGGCCCGGTGCGCACCGTCCAGCAGCCCCTCGACGCCGGCGCGGAGCATGTCCACCCCGCCGCTCGCGTGCAGGGTGAGGTACTCGACGCCGAGGGCGCCCAGCACGCGGCAGGCGCGGTTGACCTGCGTGGGGATGTCGAAGAGCTTGAGGTCGAGGAACACCTGGTAGCCCTGGTCCCGCAGCGCGCCGATGGCGTCGGGGCCGGCCGCGCTGAAGAGCTCCAGGCCCACCTTCGCCACGCCGAACCAGGGCCGCAGCGACGCGCCGAGGCGGATCGCCTCGACCAGGTCGTCGACGTCGAGCACCAGGGCGAGCCGACGACGCACGTCGTCGGACACCGCGCCCTCCATCGGCGCCTGGGCCTCGGCCTCAGCCATGAGCTCCTCCGATCAGCTCGGCGACCCGGGTCACGCCGTGTCGCCCGCACCATGTTTCCAGACCTTCGAGGACGGCGAGGAACGACCGCGGATCCGCGAAGCTCGCCGTGCCGACCTGCACCGCGGACGCCCCGGCGAGCAGGAGCTCGACCGCGCCCTCTCCGTCCACCACGCCGCCGACCCCCACGATGGGCAGCTCGGGCAGCGCGGCGTGTACGTCATAGACCGTCCGCACCGCGACCGGGTGGATGGCCGGACCCGACACGCCGCCGCCCCCGCCCCCGAGCGCAGGGCGCCGGGTGTCGAGGTCGATGACCATGCCCAGCAGCGTGTTCACGAGCGTCACCGCCTCGGCGCCGGCGCCCTGCGCCGCGGCCGCGACCTCCACGACCCGGTCCGTGTTCGGGCTCAGCTTCGCCCAGCGGGGCAGGCCGGCCGCGCCCGCCGCGTCCACGACCTCGGCCGTGGCGACCGGGTCGTGGGCGAACAGGTGGGAGCCGCCGTCGAGGTTCGGGCACGACAGGTTGACCTCGACGGCCACGACCCCCTCGACGCCCGCGAGGCCGGCCGCCGCCCGGGCGAAGTCGTCCACGTGGCGGCCCCAGATGCTGGCCACGACGGCGGCACCGGTCGCCCGCACCGCCGGCAGCTCGTGCTCGCGCCACGCCACCACGCCCGGACCCTGGAGGCCCACGCTGTTGATCATCCCCGACGGCGTCGGGTGCACCCGCGGGGCCGGGTTGCCGGGCCAGGGCTCGGCGCCGAGGGACTTCACGACGACGGCGCCCAGCCGGGCGAGGTCGCCGTAGGCCGCGAGCTCGTCGCCGTGCCCGGCGGTGCCGGACGCGGTCATCACCGGCGCCGTGAGCGCCACCGAGCCGACGCGGGTGGACAGATCCACCGGCGGCCCCGGGCGGCGCCGGGCCCTCACGCCGTCCCGTCCGCGGCGGCCCCGCCGTCGGCCCCGGCCCGGTGGTAGGCCTGCAGGCTCCGGACGCCGAGGTCCCTGGTCGTCCAGTCGCCGATCCCGTTCGCGGCCGCCAGTGCGGCGGCCGCAGTGGTCAGGAGCGGCACCTGGTGGGAGGCGGCGGCCCGTCGGAGGTGGGCGCCGTCCGCGCGCGGCCCCCGACCGCGCGGGCTGTTGACGACGAGGTCGACGCGGCCCGACGAGATGAGCTCGACGCCGTCGGCGCCGTCGGCCTCGGCCTCGCCGGGCGGCTGGTGCAGCTTCGCCACCACGGAGTCCACCGCGACCCCGTGGTCGCGCAGGTGCGCCGCGGTGCCGGACGTGGCGACGATCGAGAAGCCCAGCTCCGTGAAGCGCCGCGCGGCGCGGAGCCCGACGGCCTTGTCCCGGTCGGCGAGCGAGAAGAACACGGTGCCGCTCGTCGGCATCCGGTCCCCCGCCGCCAGCTGCGCCTTGGCGAACGCCATGCCGGCGGTGGTGTCGATCCCCATGACCTCGCCGGTGGAGCGCATCTCCGGGCCCAGCACGGAGTCGACGTCGGGGAAGCGGTTGAACGGCAGCACGGCCTCCTTGACGGCCACGTGGTCGCCGGTGCTGCGGGGCACGAGCAGGCCCTCCTCGCGCAGCTCGGCCAGCGTGGCGCCGCACATGACGCGTGCCGCCACCTTCACGAGGGGGACGCCGGTGGCCTTGGCCACGAACGGGACGGTGCGCGAGGCGCGCGGGTTGGCCTCGATGACGAAGACCTGGCCGTCGCCGGGGTCGCTCGCCGACCGCTTGACGGCGAACTGCACGTTGATGAGCCCGCGCACGTCGAGCGCCTCGGCGATCGACCGCGTGTACTCCTCGAGCACGTGCACCGTCGACTCCGAGAGGCCCACCGGCGGGATGACGCACGCCGAGTCGCCGGAGTGGACGCCGGCCTCCTCGACGTGCTCCATGATCCCGCCGATCACGACGTCACCGGTGTGGTCGCGGATGGCGTCGACGTCCACCTCGGTGGCGTCCTCGAGGAAGCGGTCGATCAGCACGGGGCGCTGCGCCGAGAGGCCGCCCTCGCGACCGAGGGACCCGGACTCGGCGATGGCCGTCCAGGCCCGGGCGAGGTCGTCGCGGTCGTAGACGATCTCCATCGCACGCCCGCCGAGCACGTACGACGGGCGCACGAGGGCGGGGAACCCGATCCGGTCCACGACCTCGAGCGCGGCGTCGAGCGTCGTGGCGGTGCCGCCCGCGGGCTGCGGGATCTCGAGGCGGGCGCAGAGCGAGCCCCAGAGGTCCCGATCCTCGGCGGCGTCGATCGAGGACGGCGGCGTGCCGAGCACGAGCTCCGGCGGCAGGACGTCGGCGAGCTTGAGCGGCGTCTGGCCGCCGAGCGACACGATGACGCCGGCCAGGGAACCGCCCCCCTCCGCGGCGGAGCGGCGCTCGGCGTCGATCACGTTCAGCACGCCCTCGGTGGACAGCGGCTCGAAGTACAGGCGGTCCGAGGTGTCGTAGTCGGTCGACACCGTCTCGGGGTTGCAGTTGACCATCACGGTCTCGTAGCCGGCGTCGGCCAGCGCGAAGCAGGCGTGCACGCAGCAGTAGTCGAACTCGATGCCCTGGCCGATCCGGTTCGGCCCCGATCCGAGGATGATGACCTTGTCACGACCCGACGGCGCCACCTCCGTCTCGTCCTCGTAGGTGCCGTAGTGGTACGGCGTCTCGGCCTCGAACTCGGCGCCGCACGTGTCGACGGTCTTGTACGTGATCTCGACGCCGGCCGCGAGGCGGGCGGCCCGGACGTCGGCCTCGGTGAGCCCCCAGATGTGGGCGAGCTGCCCGTCGCCGAAGCCGAGGCGCTTCGCGCGCCGCCACGCCCGGCGGTCCATGGCGTCGAGCGCCGGCGCGCCCGGGCCCAGCGACTCCAGGTGCGCCCGCTCCTCGACGATGGCGAGCATCTGGTCGACGAACCACGGGTCGATGCGCGTCGCGGCGACGACCTCCTCGGGCGCGGTGCCCCGGCGCAGGAGCGACTCGACGCCGTAGAGCCGGTCGGGCGTGCCGACGGCGACGCGCTGGAGCAGCTCGGCGGTGGGCACGGCGTCGAACTCCGCCTCGCCGGGGTCGCCGTTCAGCCCGCCGCGACCCTGCTCGAGGGACCGCAGCGCCTTCTGCAGCGACTCGGGGAACGTCCGGCCGATGGCCATCGCCTCGCCGACCGACTGCATCTGCGTACCGAGCCGCGCCTCGGCGCCGGGCAGCTTCTCGAACGCCCAGCGCGGCACCTTGGTGACCACGTAGTCGATCGTCGGCTCGAAGCTCGCGGGCGTCTTGCGCGTGATGTCGTTCGGGATCTCGTCGAGCGTGTAGCCGACCGCGAGCTTGGCGGCGATCTTCGCGATCGGGAAGCCCGTCGCCTTGGACGCCAGCGCCGACGAGCGGCTCACGCGCGGGTTCATCTCGATGACGACCTGCTCGCCGGTGCCCGGGTGCACGGCGAACTGCACGTTCGAGCCACCGGTCTCGACGCCGACGCGGCGGATGCAGGCGAACGCGGCGT
This sequence comes from Actinomycetes bacterium, assembly GCA_023392475.1. Classification (GTDB taxonomy): domain Bacteria; phylum Actinomycetota; class Acidimicrobiia; order Acidimicrobiales; family Microtrichaceae; genus JAEVZA01. The sequence continues at coordinate 8,438 of JAEVZA010000249.1, forward strand.
CGCGCATCTGCTGGTACTCGACGTCGGTCAGCGTCTGCGCGGGGGCGACGGTGATGGAGTCGCCCGTGTGCACGCCCATCGGGTCCACGTTCTCGATCGAGCAGATGATCACGCAGTTGTCCGCCCGGTCGCGCATCACCTCGAGCTCGAACTCCTTCCACCCGGCGATCGACTGCTCGATCAGGATCTCCGAGATGGGGCTGGCCTCGAGGCCGAGCGCGGCGAGGCGCTCGAACTCCTCCGCGGTCGACGCGATGCCCGTGCCCTTGCCGCCCAGGATGTAGGCGGGTCGGATGACGACCGGGAGCCCGAGCTCGCCGATCACGCCGCGCGCCTCGTCCATCGTGTGCGCGGTGCCCGACGCCGGCACGTCGAGGCCGATCTCGATCATCGCCCGCTTGAACTTCTCTCGGTCCTCGGCGGTGCTGATGGCCTCGGCGTCGGCGCCGATCAGCTCGATCCCGCGCGACTCGAGCGCACCCGAGCCCGAGAGCTCCATCGCCAGGTTCAGCGCGGTCTGGCCGCCCAGCGTCGGCAGCACCGCGTCGGGTCGCTCGACGTCGAGGACGCGCTCGAGGACGTCGGCCGTCAGCGGCTCGATGTAGGTGGCGTCCGCGAAGTCGGGGTCCGTCATGATCGTGGCGGGGTTCGAGTTGGCGAGGACGACCCGGTACCCCTCCTCGCGCAGCACCCGGCACGCCTGCGTGCCCGAGTAGTCGAACTCGCAGGCCTGGCCGATCACGATCGGGCCCGACCCGATGATGAGGATCGACTCGAGGTCGTCACGACGGGGCATCAATGGCTCCTGGTGCGGGGGTGGGTGTGCGACGCTGGGCGCATGAGGTTCGGATTCGAGCAACGCTGGGAGGCCACGCCCGACGACGTGCTGGCCGTGTACGTGGATCCCGACTTCTGGGGGTCGATGGAGGGGCTCACCTCGACGCAGCCGCCGACCGTGCAGTCCATCGACCGGAGCGGTGACACCGCGGTGGTCCGGCTCCGGTACCAGCTGAGCGTGGACCTGCCGTCGCAGGCGGCACGGTTCATCGACCCCGACGACGTGGCGTGGGTCGAGGAGACGCCGTGGGCCCTGCCGGCCCGCACGGCGACGGTGCGGTTCCTGCCCGAGCAGGCGGCGGGGCTCCTCCGTGCGTCGGCGGCGGTGACCCTCGTGGCCGACGCGGCCGAGGCGGTGCGCGAGGTGCGCGGCGACCTCAGGGTCCGCATCCCGCTCGTGGGCGGCAAGGTCGAGCACGCCATCGTCGACGGCATCGGCACCGCCCTCGACGAGGAGGCGGAGTCCGTCGCCAAGCGGCTGGGGGCCTGATCCGCCGAGCGATGAGGCGTCAGCCGAAGAGCCGGGAGCAGCGCGGAGTCCGTCGCCAAGCGGCTGGGGGCCTGATCCGTCCCGTTCTGTTCGTCGAAAGGCGGTGTCTGGACCTGCTTCGGACGAACAGAACGGGTCAGGGCGGTGATCGGGTGCGGGTGCGGGTGCGTCACGCCGCGCCCTCGTCCATGAGCTCGGCGAACCGGTCGAACAGGTACCGGCTGTCGTGGGGGCCGGGACCCGCCTCCGGGTGGTACTGCACCGCGAAGGCCGGCAGGTCGAGGCAGCGGAAGCCCTCGAGCGTGCCGTCGTTGAGGTTCACGTGCGTGACCTCGATCCGGTCGATCGACTCGGGGTCCACCACGTAGTTGTGGTTCTGGCTGGTGATCTCGACGCGGCCCGTCGTCAGGTCCCGGACCGGGTGGTTGCCGCCGTGGTGGCCGAACGGGAGCTTCGTCGTCCGTCCGCCGAGCGCGGTGCCGAGGATCTGGTGGCCCATGCAGATGCCGAACACCGGCACCTTCCCGAGGAGGTCGCGCACCGTCGACGGGACGGACGCGACCGCCGCCGGGTCGCCGGGGCCGTTGGAGAGGAAGACGCCGTCGGGGCGACGGCCGAGCACGTCGTCCGCGGACGCACCTGCGGGCAGGACCTCGACGGTGCCGATGCCGGCGAGGTGCCGGACGATCGTCGTCTTGATCCCGAGGTCCAGCGCCACGATCCGCCGCTCGGCCCCCGTGGTGGTCGGGTAGGTGGTGACGCCCTCGGCGGTGACCTCGGCGACGAGGTCGCGGCCGTCGGTGCCGACGGCGCGCTCCGCCGCCGCCCGCAGCGCACCCTCGTCCGCGGTCCCGAACACGCCCGGGAGGGCGCCGTGGTCCCGGAGGTGGCGGGTCAGACGCCGCGTGTCGACGCCGCCGATGCCGGGGATCCCGTGGTGGCGGAGGTACGCGTCGAGGCCGCCCTCCGCGCGGTGGTTGCTGTGCCGGCGGGCGAGGTCGCGCACGACGACGCCGGCGCACCGCGGCCGGGGGGACTCGTCGTCGGCCGAGTTCACGCCGTAGTTCCCGATGTGCGGGTACGTGAAGGTGATGACCTGCCCCGCGTAGGACGGGTCGGAGATCACCTCCTGGTAGCCCGACAGCACGGTGTTGAACACGAACTCGCCGGCGGCCACGCCACCGGGCGGCTCGGCGCCGATCGCCTCGCCCTCGAAGGTCGTGCCGTCCGCGAGGACGATCGCCGCGGGCCGGATGCCCCCGGCCGCGCTCGCCGCCGATCCGCCGGCCACCTCGTCGTCCACCATCCCGTCGCTCACCGTCGGACCTCCCCGTCCACCACGACCGCCTCGCCCGTGCAGATCGTGTGCCGCACCTTCCCGCGCACCTCGCGGCCCACGTAGGGCACGTTCCGGCTGCGCGACGCGCCGCCCGACGCGTCGATCGTCCAGCGCACCGCCGGGTCGATCACGCAGAGGTTGGCCACCTCGCCGGCCTCGATCGGCCGCCCGTGGTTCTCCATCCCGGCGATGGCGGCCGGCTGCCAGCTGAGGCGGGCGACCACGTCGGCGTCGGTCATGCCGGTGCCGCCGTCGACCAGCTGCGTGAGCGCCAGCGCCAGGGCGAACTCGAGGCCGAGCATGCCCGGGGGCGCCTGGTCGAACGGTCGCTCCTTCTCCTCGGGCGCGTGCGGCGCGTGGTCGGTGGCGATCGCGTCGATCGTGCCGTCGGCCAGCCCGGCCGCCACGGCGGCCACGTCGCCGTCGCTCCGGAGCGGCGGGTGCACCTTGAAGGTGGCGTCATAGGACGCGCAGCACGCGTCGGTGAGCGTGAAGTGGTGCGGCGCCGCCTCGGCCGTGACCGGCAGGCCGGCCGCCTTCGCCGCGCCGACCATGGCCACCGAACCCGCCGTCGACAGGTGCAGGAAGTGCATGCGCGCGCCGGTGAGGCGCACGAGCGCGATGTCGCGCATCACCATGAGCTCCTCGGCCTCGGCGGGCTGGCCCGGCAGGCCCAGCCGCACCGACCACTCGCCCTCGTGCATGCACGTGCCCTCGGACAGCGCCGCGACCTCGCAGTGCTGGGCCAACGCCACCCCGAGGCCGCTCGCGTACTCGAGGGCGCGGCGCATGAGGCGGTCGTCCTGCACGCCCGTGCCGTCGTCGGTGAAGAGCCGCACGCCGAGCTCGGCCATCTCCGCCATCGGCGCGAGCTGCTCCCCCGCGCGGTCGACCGTGATGGCGCCTGAGGCGTGCACGTCGCACACCGACGCCCGGCCGAGCTCGAGGACCTCCCGGACGACGCCGGCGCCGTCCATCGCCGGCGTGGTGTTCGGCATCGCGAGGACCGCGGTGTAGCCGCCGAGCGCGGCGGCACGCGCCCCCGTCTCGACGGTCTCGGCCTCCTCCTTGCCGGGCTGGCGGAGGTGGGTGTGGAGGTCGACCAGTCCGGGTGACACGAGGCAGCCCGATGCGTCGAGGACCCGCGCCGCGTCGAGGTCGGGGCCCACGGCGACGATGCGCCCGTCGGAGACGACGACGTCCGCGTCCCGCTCGCCCGTGGCGTCGATCACCCGACCGCCCTTCAGGACGAGGTCGCGTCCGTCGCCACGCGGCGCGCGCTTCGGTGGGCGGTCCATCACTGCTGCCTCTCGATCACTGGTCGGTCCCGACGGTCACGGCGGGGTCCACGTCGCGGGCCGTCGCCGTGAGGTCGGCGTCCGCGGGCAGGGGCGGCAGGGCGTGGCGCCCCGGTCCCAGCAGGAGGAAGAGCACGGCCATGCGCACGGCGACGCCGTTGGCCACCTGCTCGGTGATCACCGCGCCGGGCCGGTCGGCGACCTCGCCGGCGATCTCGACGCCCCGGTTCATCGGGCCCGGGTGCATGATCAGCGCGTCGTCCTTGAGGCGGTCGGCGCGCTCGGACGTGAGCCCGTAGCCCGCCGTGTACTCGCGGAGCGACGGGATGAGCGCCTCGGTCATCCGCTCGCGCTGCATGCGCAGGAGGTAGCAGACGTCGAGCGAGCCGAGGACGTCGTCCAGCCGGTGCGAGACGCCGACGTCCCACGGCGCCACCGTCGGCGGCAGCAGGGTCGGCGGGGCGACGAGCGTGACGTGCGCGCCGAGCGCGGTGAACGCCTCGATGTCCGAGCGGGCGACCCGCGAGTGCTTGACGTCGCCGACGATGCCGATGTGCAGCCCGTCCAGCGACCCGGTGTGCGAGCGGATCGTGTAGCTGTCGAGCAGCGCCTGGGTCGGGTGCTGGTGCCAGCCATCGCCGGCGTTGACGACCGCGGCGTCGGTCCAGGCCGCGATCTGCGCGGGCACGCCCGAGGAGCGGTGGCGGACGACGACGGCGTCGATGCCCATGGCCTCGATCGTCTCGACGGTGTCGCGCACCGACTCGCCCTTGTTCACCGACGAGCTCGACACCGCGAAGCTCATCGTGTCGGCCGACAGGCGCTTGGCCGCCGTGTCGAAGCTGAGCCGCGTGCGGGTGGAGTCCTCGTAGAAGAGCGAGACGACGGTGCGGCCGCGCAGGGCCGGCACCTTCGGGATCTTGCGGCTGGAGACCTCGACCATGTGGTCCGTGACGTCGAGGAGCTCCTCGATGTCGGCCCGTGTCAGGTCGCCGATGCCGAGCAGGTGCCGGAGCCGTCCGCCGGCGCTCATCGCGTTGCCTCGTCGACGCTCATGGCTTCTGCAGCTCCCCGAGCTCGACGCCCGACATGGTCACGTCGACCAGCTCGTCGCGGCGGGTGGGGAGGTTCTTGCCGACGTAGTCGGGCCGGATCGGCAGCTCCCGGTGCCCGCGGTCGACCATGACGGCCAGCTGGACCGCCCGGGGCCGGCCGTAGTCGTTCATGGCGTCCAGCGCGGCCCGGATCGTGCGGCCGGTGAAGAGCACGTCGTCGACCAGCACCACCGTGCGGCCGTCGAGGTCGACCGGGATCTCGGTCACCTCCTCCGGCAGCACCGGGCGGATGCCGATGTCGTCCCGGTAGAGGGCGACGTCGAGCGTGCCGACGGGGACCAGCGGGTCCTCGGGGGTGAGCTCCTCGATCTCGGCGAGGGCTGCGGCCAGCGCGTGGGCGAGGGCCACGCCGCCGGTCTGCAGGCCGACCAGCACGAGGTCGTCCAGGCCGTGGTTCCGCTCGAGGATCTCGTGGGCCATGCGGCGCAGCGCACGGTGGATGTCCTCGGCGTCCATGACCCGTGAGCGGGCAATGAAAACGCCCCCGTAGGGGCGCGTCAGGCGTCGCTCGCGTTCTGCCACCGGCAGGTCCTTCCTGTCCGTAGGAGCCTCACGGGACCCCCTTCACGGTCAGGAGCGCACCGTACCACGCTCCGCGACCCTCCCGCGACGGCTCCTCCCACCCGTTCCCATGACGATCCGCGCTGCTGGACAGCACGAATCGTCGTCAGAACGCGTGGCGCGACCGGGAGGTGGGGTCAGGGGCGGAGCTCGGCGGCGGCGCTGGCGAGGACGCCGTTCACGAACCGCGCCGAGTCGTCGGTGCCGTACCGGCCGGCCAGCTCGACGGCCTCCGACAGCACGACGCCCGTCGGCACGTCGGGCCGGTGACCGAGCTCGTAGCAGGCGACCCGCAGGACCTCGAGGTCGATCGACGGCATCCGGTCGAGCGCCCAGCCGCGTGCCAGCCGAGCGATGACCTCGTCGAGCGCCACCTGGTGCTCGTGCACGCCGCGCACGAGGTCGATCGCGTAGGCGTCGGGGGCCGCGACCTGCTCGGACAGCACGTCGTCCGCACCGCGCTCCTTGATGCGCCCCTCGTAGAGCAGGTGCACCGCCCGCTCGCGCGCCTCGTGCCGGCCGCCCGCGACCTGCGGCACCTCCGGCGGCAGCGCCGGATCGGGCTCGGTCATGCCCGGGAGATGAAGTCGCCCGAGCGGGTGTCCACCTTGACGCGCTCACCGGGCTCGATGAACAGCGGCACCTGCACGACGAGGCCGGTCTCGAGCGTCGCCGGCTTCTTCGCCCCCGACACGCGGTCGCCCTGCACGCCCGGCTCGGTCTCCGTGATGGTGAGCTCCACGGACGCCGGCAGCTCGACGCCGACGATCTCGTCGCCGTACATCATCAGCTGGGCGCTGTTCGAGTCGACGAGGAACTTCGAGACGTCGCCGAGGGTGCGCGACGGCACGTTCAGCTGGTCGTAGGACTCGTTGTCCATGAAGACGTAGTCGTCGCCGTCGCGGTAGAGCAGCTGCATCTCGCGCTTGTCGATGATCGCCCGCTCCATGCGCTCGCCCGCCCGGAAGGTGCGCTCGACGACGGCGCCGTTGCGCACGTTCTTGAGGGTGGTCCGCACGAAGGCGCCGCCCTTGCCCGGCTTCACGTGCTGGAACTCGACCAGGGAGAAGAGCCCGTCGTCGAGGTCGAGGGTCATGCCGTTCTTGAAGTCCGCGGTGGCGATCTGGGGCATCGGTGTGCAGCCTGTCTCTTCGGGGGCCCGCCGGTCCGCACGCCGGGCGGCACGCGATCAGGCGAGGATCGGATCCTTGGGGGCCAGCGTGAGGCGGTCGCAACCGCCGTCCGCCACCAGGAGCGTGTCCTCGATGCGGACGCCGCCGAGCCCGGTGAGGTACACGCCGGGCTCCACGGTGACCACGTGGCCGGCGACCAAGGTAGCAGCGGAGCGACCGGACACCCTCGGCTCCTCGTGGATGTCGAGGCCCACCCCGTGGCCCGTCGAGTGCAGGAACGCGTCGCCCCAACCGGCCTCGTCGATGACCTCGCGGCAGGCCCGGTCGACCTCGCTGGCCTCCACGCCGGCGGCCACCGCCTCCACGCCCGCCTGCTGCGAGGCCAGCACGACGTCGAGCATGCGGGTGCGCTCGGGACCGACGTCGCCGACGGCCACGGTGCGGGTCATGTCCGAGTGGTAGCCGTCGACCAGCGCCCCGAAGTCGATGACCACGAGGTCGCCCTCCGCCACCCGCCGCTCGCCCGGGCGGTGGTGCGGCTTCGCCCCGTTCGGGCCGGCCGCGACGATCGTCTCGAAGCTCACGTCGGCCGCGCCCAGCGCCCGCATGCGGGCGTCGAGCTCGCCGCCGAACTCGGCCTCGGTGGGTCCCTCGGCGAGGCGGTGGCGCACGTCGCCCAGCGCGGCGTCGGCGATGGCGCACGCGGCGCGGATGCGGGCCACCTCGCCGGCGTCCTTGACCAGCCGCAGCGCCTCGACGAGCCCGGTCGTGGGCACCAGCGGCCGGCCCTCGTGCAGGGTCCCGGCCCAGCG
>JAEVZA010000353.1 GCA_023392475.1 Actinomycetes bacterium
GCCCGTCACCGCGGCCAGCGCCGTGAGGTCGGCCACGGCGTCGACGCGCGCCCGCCGCACCGCGGCATCCCCCGCGCGCGCGACCCCGAGGAGGCACGCCGCGACCAGCGCCAGCGCTGCCGGCACGAGCAGGACCGCCGACGCCCGCTCGGGGCGCCGCAGCGGGTCAGGCCTCGGCGTCACCACCGTCGTCGCCCCCCACGTCCGCGCCGGCGTCCTCGTCGTCGCCCTCGCCCGGTTCCTCGTCGGTGGCGAGCACCCGGGCCACCGCGGCGACCTTCGTCTCGTCGTCGAGGTTCATGACGCGCACACCGGTGGCGTCGCGGCCCTGCACCGAGATCGAGTCGACCCCGGTGCGGATCACGACGCCCGAGTCGTTGATGAGGAAGAGCTGGTCGTCGTCCGCGGCGAGGAAGCCGGTCACCACGCGACCCCGGTCGGCGTGGAGCTTGTGCGCACGCACGCCCTGGCCACCGCGGCCCTGCGTGTTGAACTGGTCCACCTCGGTGCGCTTGCCGTAGCCCGCGTCGGTGACGGTGAGCAGCTTGAGGCCCTCGGCCACCGCCGCGGCGCCGACCACGCGGTCGCCCGACTTGAGCTTCATCCCGCGCACGCCGCTCGCCGTCCGACCCATCGGACGGACGTCGTCCTCCGCGAAGCGGATCCCCTGCCCGCCTTCGGAGACGAGCAGCAGGTCGTCGTCGCCCGACGTCGGCAGCACGCGCACGAGCTCGTCGCCGTCACGCAGGTTGATGGCGATCAACCCGTCCTGGCGCGAGCTGTCGTACGCGTTGAACATCGTCTTCTTCACGACGCCGTTCGCCGTCACGAAGAACAGGTAGCGGTGCGTCTCGTAGTCGCGGGTGTCGATGATCGTCTGGATCTTCTCGTCGGGCTGCAGCCGCAGGAGGTTCACGATCGCGAGCCCCTGCGCCGTGCGGTCCCGCATCGGGATCCGGTGCGCCTTGAGTCGGTACACCTTGCCGCGGTTCGAGAAGAACAGCAGGAACGCGTGGGCGGACGTGTGGATGAGGTCCGTGATGTAGTCCTCGTCCTTGAGCTTGGCACCCGCCACGCCGCGGCCGCCGCGGCCCTGGGTGCGGAAGACGTCGGCCGACACGGTCTTGATGTAGCCCCGCGCGGTCATGACGACGACGACCTCCTCGTCGTCGATCAGGTCCTCGATCTCGAGGTCGCCGTCGTCGTGCTCGAGCGTGGTGCGACGCGGGGTCGCGAACTCGTCGCGGATCTCGGTCAGCTCGGAGGAGATGACGCCGCGGAGCTTGCCCTCGTCGGCGAGGATCGCCTGCAGCTCGGCGATCGTCTCGCGCAGCTGCGCCATCTCCTCCTCGAGGCGCTCGCGCCCGAGTCGGGTCAGGGTGGACAGCCGCATGTCCACGATCTCGGTCGCCTGGATCTCGCTGAAGCCGAACGCCTCGGCCTGCAGCGCGGCGATCGCCGAGGCCCGGTCGGCCGACGAGCGGATGGCGGCGATGATCTCGTCGATCAGGTCGAGCGCCCGCAGGAAGCCCTCGACGATGTGGGCGCGCCGCTCGGCCTTGTCGAGGCGGAAGCGCGAGCGGCGGGTGATGACCTCGATCTGGTGGTCGACGTAGTGCGCGAGCGCGTCGCGCAGGTTCAGGGTGCGCGGCACGCCGTCCACCAGCGCGACGAAGTTCGTGGCGAAGGTCGTCTGCAGCGGCGTGTGCTTGTAGAGGTTGTTGAGCAGCACGTTGGCCGGCGCGTCGCGCTTCAGCTCGATCACGAGGCGCGGCTTGCCGCGCGAGCTCTCGTTGCGCAGCTCCCGGATCCCCTCGAGCACCCGCGCGTTGACGAGCTCGGCGATCTTCGTCTCGATGTCCTCGACGGAGGTCTGGTACGGGATCTCGGTGACCACGATGCGGTCGCCCTTCGGCCCCTCCTCGATCTCCGCCTTCGCCCGCATCTTGATCGAGCCGCGACCGGTGCGGTTCGCCATGACGATGCCGGCGCGGCCCATGATCTGCGCCCCGGTCGGGAAGTCGGGGCCCTTGACGAACTCCATGAGGTCGTCGGGCGTGGCGTCGGGGTGGTCGATGAGGTGGACGGTCGCGTCGATGACCTCGCCGAGGTTGTGCGGCGGGATGTTCGTCGCCATGCCCACGGCGATGCCCTGGCTGCCGTTGACCAGCAGGTTCGGGAATCGACTCGGGAGCACCGTCGGCTCCTCGGTGGAGCCGTCGAAGTTGGGCGTGAAGTCGACGGTGTCCTCGTCGATGTCCGCCAGCATGTGCATGGCGAGGGCCGTGAGCCGGCACTCCGTGTAGCGGTAGGCGGCCGGCGGGTCCTTCGGCGAGCCGAAGTTGCCGTGCGGGTCGATGAGCGGGTGGCGCAGCGAGAAGTCCTGGCCCATGCGGACCAGCGCGTCGTACACGGACTGGTCGCCGTGCGGGTGGTACTTGCCGAGCACGTCGCCCACGACGGTGGCGCACTTCTTGTGGTTGCGGTCGGGGCGGAGGCCGCCCTCGTGCATCGCCCAGAGGATCCGCCGGTGCACCGGCTTGAGGCCGTCGCGGGCGTCGGGCAGCGCGCGGGCGACGATGACGGACATGGCGTAGTCCAGGAAGGACTGCTCCATCTCCTGCTGGATCTCGATCGGCTCGATGCTGCCGAACGTCGTGGCCGCGTCGGACCCGGCGGGCACCTCGTCGGAGGGCTCGTCGGGTGGTCGCTCGTCGCTCATCGCTCCCCTTGGTGTGGCGGTGTCCTGGTGCCGCGACCGGGACGTCCCGGCGGCCTCAGATGTCGAGGAACCGGACGTCCGACGCGTTCGTCTGGATGAAGTGCTTGCGGCTCTCGACGTCGTCGCCCATGAGGATCGAGAAGACCTCGTCCGCGATGACGGCCTGCTCCACGGACACCTGGAGCAGCGTGCGCTGCGCCGGGTCCATCGTGGTGGCCCACAGCTCCTCGGCGTCCATCTCGCCGAGGCCCTTGAGGCGCTGGAACTCGTTCTTGTGGTTCGGGTTCTCGGCGAGGAACGCCGCCTTGGCCGCGTCGTCCTTCAGGTAGATCTTGTTGCGCCCGACCTCGGTCGAGTACAGCGGCGGCTGCGCGATGAAGATGTGGCCGCCCTCGATCAGCGGGCGCATCTGCCGGAAGAAGAACGTCAGCAGCAGCGTGCGGATGTGCGAGCCGTCGACGTCCGCGTCGCACATCAGCACGACCTTGTGGTACCGGATCTTCTCGTAGTCGAACTCGTCGCCGACGCCGCCGCCGATCGCCGAGATCAGCGCCTGGACCTCGGTGTTCTTGAGCATCTTGTCCAGGCGGGCCCGCTCGACGTTCAGGATCTTCCCGCGGATCGGCAGGATGGCCATCGTGGCGGGGTTGCGGGCGTCCTTGGCCGAGCCGCCGGCCGAGTTGCCCTCGACGATGTAGAGCTCGGACTCGCGCGGGTCCTTCGACGAGCAGTCGGCGAGCTTGCCGGGCAGGCCGGCGCCGTCGAGCGCCGACTTCCGCCGCGTGGCGTCCCGCGCGTTGCGGGCCGCCTCGCGGGCGCGGGCCGCCTGGACCGACTTCTGCAGGATGCGCTTGGCCTCGGAGGGGTGCTCCTCCAGCCACTCCGACAGCTTGTCGTTCGTGGCCCGCTCGACGAGCGAGCGCATCGGCACGTTGCCGAGCTTCGCCTTGGTCTGGCCCTCGAACTGCGGGTCCGTGAGCTTGACGGAGATGATCGCGGTGAGGCCCTCGCGGATGTCCTCGCCCTGGAGGTTCGGGTCCTTCTCCTTCAGGTAGCCGTTGTCGCGTGCGTAGCGGTTCACCGTGTTCGTGAGGGACTTCTTGAAGCCCTCCTCGTGCATCCCGCCCTCCATGGTGGAGATGCCGTTGGCGAAGCTGTGCAGGCCGTCCGCGTTGTAGCCCGTGTTCCACTGGAACGCGACCTCGACCTCCATCGAGCCCGCGTCGTCGGACTCGGACTGCGCGAAGTAGCCGACGTCGCTGAAGAGCGCCTCCTTCGCCGCGTTCACATGGCGCACGAAGTCCCGGATGCCGCCCTCGTAGTGGTAGACGACCTCGTCGCCCGCGTGGTCGGGCCGGTCGTCCTGGAAGCTGATCAGCAGGCCGGCGTTGAGGAACGCCATCATCTGGAACCGCTCGGTGAGCGTGGCGGCCCGGAAGTTGATGTCGTCGAAGATCGTCGGGTCGGGCCAGAAGCGGACGGTGGTGCCGGTCCGCGGCGTGCCGTCCTCCCCGAGCGGCGCGTCGCCGATGACGTGGAGCTTGTCCACCAGCTCGCCGCCGTCCGCGAACGCCATCGCGTGCCGCTTGCCGTCCTGGTCGATCTCCACCTCGACCCGCGAGGACAGGGCGTTCACGACGGAGATGCCGACCCCGTGGAGGCCGCCCGAGACCTTGTAGGCGCCGCCGCCGAACTTGCCGCCGGCGTGCAGCACGGTGAGCACGACCTCGGCCGCGCTGAGGTCGGGGTACTGCAGCGACTGGTCGACCGGGATGCCGCGGCCGTCGTCCTGGACCTCGCAGCCGCCGTCGGGCAGCAGCCGCACCTCGATCCGCGTGGCGTGGCCGGCCATGGCCTCGTCGACCGAGTTGTCGACCACCTCGTACACCATGTGGTGCAACCCGCCCGGACCGGTGGAGCCGATGTACATGCCGGGCCGCTTGCGGACGGCCTCCAGCCCCTCGAGGACCTGGATCGACTCGGCGCCGTACGTGGTGGGTTCTGCTGACAAGCCCTGCCTCCGAGCGGGTGATGGGGCGGCGTTCCGAACCCCGTTCGACCGGCCCGCGCAGGCTGTGGACAACCTGTGGAAGTGGGGGCCCGTCGGGGGGTCGTGCCGACGGCACATGGTACCACCACGGGCCCGGTCCCCCGGGACCACGGACGGGGGACGGGTCCCCGTCGCGACCCCCGGCGCGCCTTGTGGATCAGGGGCGCCCGGGGCCGTCCCCGCCGGGCTCCCGGGCGCCCGCGGGTCCACCTCGCGTCACCCGCGCGACGACCTCGGACACGACGGCGCCCCCGCACAGCTCGTTGGCCGCGGCGGCCAGGTCCGCCCCCTGCCACCGCAGCTGGTCGGCGACCGCCGGATCGTCCACCGCGACCACCATCCGGCCGCCGCGGAGCGCCTCGAGGCGGCACGAGCGGGCCAGCCGGGGGCCGACGAGCTGGGGCCACGCCGCCTCGATCACGCGCACGGCGTCGGGCCGCGCCAGCCCCATCGTGCGGTGCAGGCGCTCGAGCGACTCCGACAGCGCGTGCGTCGTGCGTCGGTCCTGCGGCAGCGGCTCGATCCCCACGGCGCGACAACCTACCGGTGCGCCGTCACGGCGCCGGCGAGACCACACCCTCGCCCACGTGGAGCGAGAGCGCGGGCTCGATGCCCGACGGGAGCCCCGACGCGGATGACAGGAGCGTCTGGCCGGCGGGGAGCGCGTGCAGCAGCGCCGCGCTCCGATCGGGGTCGAGCTCCGAGAACACGTCGTCGAGCAGGAGGATCGGCGGGGTGCCGTACGCCTCGGACAGCGTGCGGTGCAGCGCGAGCCGCAGCGCGAGCGCCAACGACCGCTGCTCGCCCTGCGACGCGTGGGTGCGCGACGGCAGGCCCCGCAGCTGGATGACGAGCTCGTCGCGGTGCGGGCCGACCAGCGTGACGCCGCGGCGCAGTTCGTCGCGGCGCGAGGCCACCAGCGCCGCGGCCAACCCCTCGGTGCGCCACGGCGCGTCGTACCGGAGCACGACCTCCTGCTCCGCCGCGGCGACGTCCCGGTAGGCGCGCTCCACGACCGGGCCGAGCCGCTCGACGAGGTCCGCCCGCAGCGCGCCCAGCCGGTCCCCCGCGGCCGAGAGCTTCTCGTCCCACACCTCGAGCGTGAGGAGCGCGGACTCGTCGGGCCTGCCGTGCACCTGCTTGAGCAGCGCGTTGCGCTGCCGCAGCGCGCGCTCCCAGTCGCTGCGCACCGCGTCGTTCGGCGGGTGCAGCGCGACCACGCCGTCGTCGAGCAGCCCACGCCGACCCGACGGACCGCCCTTCACGAGGTCCAGGTCATCGGGCGAGAACACGGTGGTGCGGACGGTCGCCAGCAGGTCGCGGGTGCGGGCGAGGCGCTGCTTGTCCACGAGCACGCGGCTGCGCCCGGTCGGCGCGACCTCCGCCTCGATGAGGTGGTCGCGCCCGTCCACGACCACCTCGCCGCGCACGACCGCCCGCTCCGCGCCGACGCGCACGAGCGCCTCCGACGGTGCGCCGCGGAACGACCGCAGCGTGCCGAGGTACGCGACCGCCTCGAGCAGGTTGCTCTTGCCGCGGCCGTTGGGGCCGAGCACCGCGGTCAGCCCCGCGGGCAGCGCGACCTCCGCGGACTCGTAGGACCGGAAGTCGGTCAGCCAGAGCTGGCGGAGGTGCATCCGGTGCCGGCTCGGTGCCGCGTCAGGAGACGCGGACCGGCATCAGCAGGTAGAGGAAGTCGTCGTTCTCCGTGGAGCGCAGCACCGCCGGCCGCTGGGCGTCCCGGGTCTGCAGCGAGATCTCCTCGCCCGGCGTGACCTCGAGGCCGTCCATGAGGTACTCGGGGTTGAACGCCACGGTGAGCTCGCCGCCCTCGTACTTGGCGTCGAGCTCCTCGACGGCCTCGCCGATCTCCTGCGTGATCGCACGCAACTCCAGCCCGTCGGCCCGCATCGTGAGGCGGATCGGGCTGTTCTCCCGCGCCATCAGCCGCACGCGCCGGATGGCGTCCTGCAGGGCCTGGCGGTCCACGGTGAGCGTGTTCGGCATCTCCGTGGGGATCAGCTTCTGGTAGTCGGGGAAGTCGCCCTTGATGAGCCGCGTGCTGAGGTGCAGCTCGCCGACGCTGAACGACACCATCTGCTCCGCGAGCACGAGCGTGACCTCGGCGTCCTCGGTGAGGGCGCGCGTGAGCTCCTGCAGCGACCGCGACGGCACGAGCACCTGCTGGCCCTGCTCGAGCACCGCGGTCCCCGGGAGGTCCCGGAACGCGAGGCGGTACGAGTCCGTGGACACGAGGCGCAGGCCCTGCTCCTCCGCGGCCAGCAGCACGCCCGTGAGGATCGGGCGGCTCTCGTCCGTGGACGCCGCGCCGACGACCTGCCGCAGGCCCTCGGCCAGGTGGCCGGCCTGCAGCGTGACGGACTCGCCCTCGGGCTCGTGGGGCGTGGGGTACTCGTCGGCCGGGATCGCGTTGAGGAAGAACTCGGAGCGCCCACCGCGGATGCTGGGGCGCTCGCTGCCCGTGTCCACCTCGACGCTGCCGGGCTCGAGGTTGCGGACGATGTCGACCGCGAGCTTCGCGGGGAGCACGGCGACGCCGTCGTCCGCTCCCGCCACCTGCAGCTCGGTGGTGATCGTGAGGTCGAGGTCGCTGCCGGTCACGCGCAGGCGGTCGCCCTCGAGGGACATGCGCAGACCGGACAGCACGGGCAGCGCCGCACGGTTGGTCGCGGCACGCCCGGCGGTGCCCAGCGCATCGACGAGCACGTCTCGCTCGCAACGGAACTTCACCGAGACTCGCTTTCCCCACTGCTGGTGCCGTGTGTGGTGTGCAACCAGGTGGAGTGGTAGCAGGGCATGTGGATTGTGGGAAACCTAGCGCAGCCCTTGTGACAGCAGGGCTGGCGCGCCCACAGGACGTCCCCGTCCGTCAACACGACACGCGTGGAATTCCACGAGCGTCTGTTGACGAGGTCACCGGCACGACCCGTCGACCACAGCGCGATCCCGCTCCCGTGCCCGGCGCGATCCACCTCCCGTGCGGGGGTCGTGCACACCCCGGACGGGTGCCGTCCCCCGGCGGTCACTCGCCGGAGACGACCTGCTGGATGAGCGACGTGACGTCCTCGTAGGTCTTGCGCTTCTCCGTCATGCGCGTCGACACCTTCTCGTACGCGTGGATGACGGTGGTGTGGTCGCGACCGCCGAACTCCTTGCCGATCTGCGGGTACGAGAGGTCGGTGAGCTCCCGGCACACGTACATGCCGACCTGGCGGGCGTGGACGAGGTCCCGGGTGCGGCTGCGGCTCTGGAGCTGCTCGAGCTCGAGGCCGAACATCTGCGCCGTCTTCTCGAGGATCAGCGCCGGCGTGATCTGCCGGGGCTTGGTGGAGCTGATCGTGTCGCCGAGGATCTCGCGGGCCAGGTCCACCGTGAGCTCGGCGTCGTTGAGCGTGGCGTAGGCGCTCACGCGGATGAGCGCGCCCTCGAGCTCGCGGATGTTGTACGTGATGTTCGTCGCGATGAACTCGAGCACCTCCGGCGGCACCCGGGAGCCCGCCTGCTCGCCCTTCTTGCGGAGGATGGCGAGGCGCGTCTCGAGCTCCGGCGGGAGGATGTCGGTGATCAGGCCCATCTTGAACCGGCTCCGGAGCCGGTCCTCGAGGGTGGCGATCTTGTCGGGCGGGCGGTCCGAGGACAGCACGATCTGGCGCTGCGCGTCGTGGAGCGTGTTGAAGGTGTGGAAGAACTCCTCCTGGAGCTGCTCCTTGCCCTCCATGAACTGGATGTCGTCCACGAGGAGCACGTCGATCTCCCGGTAGCGGCGCTTGAACTCGGGCTGCGAGTTCTTGCGGATCGCGTCGACGAACTCGTTGAGGAGCGTCTCCGTGGAGATGTAGCGGACCCGGTAGCCCGGGTAGTTCTCACGGACGTAGTGGGCGATCGCCTGCAGGAGGTGGGTCTTGCCCAGGCCGGCGTCGCCGTAGATGAACAGCGGGTTGTAGGACCGGGCCGGCGTCTCGGCCACCGAGAGGGCCGCGGCGTGGGCGAAGCGGTTCGACGGTCCGATCACGAACGACTCGAACGTGTACCGGCGTGCCCCGCCGTGGTCCGGCATCGGCGGCGGCTCGGGCGCGGCCGGTGCGCTGCGATCGGGGGTGACGGTCGGGTCGCCGTCGGTGAGGTCCACCGTGACGTCCGACTCGGGCTCCGGTCGCACGTCGTCGATGTCGACCTCGATGACCAGGCGGACACCCGGGTAGCCGGCGTCGTTGAGCGCGGCCTCCATCAGGGACTCGTAGCGCTGCTCGATGCGCTGGCGGACCAGCTGGCTGGGGACGGAGAGCGTGAGGACGTCGTCCGCGAGGTCACCCCCGTGGACGTCCTGGAAGGTGGAGGACCAGACGGTGTCGCTCACCTGCTCGGCGAGGACGGCGGCCGTGCGCTGCCAGACCTCTGAACCATCGGCTGCCACGTCCGGGCCCCTCCTCGATCGGGTCATCCACAGTGCGTCCACATCTGTGGACAAGTGCTGATGCTCGCCGGAACGACGCCGGATGACCGTCCGGGAACCCTGCCGGTGGCCGGGACGCCCCGTCCGGTCGAATCCGGACCGTAGTCAGCCGGTCACGCAACCGCAACTCGACGTTGTGACGACCGTCTCACCGCGCGGAGCGGTGTGTCCACCACTTCCTGTGGTGGTGATGGGGCGTCCGTGGACGACACCGTCCGTTGCGCCGAGACCCCGCCACGGGGGTGGTTGGCGCCGTCGTTGCCCAGGATCTAGCGTGGAGCGGTCAGGAGTCCATCCGGAGCCCGCCTCCGGTCCCGGGCGCCCCGCCAACGGCGCCCCCCCCCCCCCCCCCG
>JAEVZA010000432.1 GCA_023392475.1 Actinomycetes bacterium
GGCCCGCGCCGCCGCCACCGGCGTCGAACGGGCTGGAGCTGCCACCGCCGGCGCCCCCGGCACCGCCACGGTTCGGCGACGCCGCGAGGTCACCACCGGTGCTGCCGCTGCCGCCCGGCGAGGCACCGAAGCAGATGAGGATGGCCAGGGCGCAGTTCACGCCGTTGGCGCCGCCGCCGCCGGTCCGGATCAGCGGGGAGGCCGGGTTGGTGGCACCGCCACCGGTCCCGTTGCCCTGGGCGCCGTTGGCGCCACCGGTGCCGTCGGCACCGACGGTGCCCGTGCCGCCGCCGCCACCGGCGATGCCGGAGCGGGCCTGCACCTGGCTGTCCGTGATCGTGACGGTGGAGCCGTCGAGCGCCCGGATGCCGTAGGCGCTCGAACCCACACCCGAGGCCGTGCCGCTGTCGGCGGTGACGCCGTCGAAGCTCACGGTGGAGCCGATGACGAGCGCCGCCGTGGCGCTGGCGCCGCCGCCACCGTTGAGCGTGATGTCCTTGACCGTGAGCGGCAGGGCGAGGTTGCTCGCCGTCATCGCCGCCGCACCGCCGGTCGCCTGGACGGTCACCGCCGTGGCGCCGTCAGGGCCGCCGGCCACGAAGCTCTGGTCGTAGCCGCCCACGACGCTCACGCCGCTGGCGGCGGTGAAGCCACCGTAGGTGCCGCCGGCGACGGCGACCTTCGTCTTCTGCTGCGCCACCGCGCCGGTGATGGCGCCCTGGATCGTGGCGTACGGGGCGCCGACGGTGCCGTCACCGGTCGTGTCGTTGCCGGCCGCGCTGACCCGGACGACCGGGTCGAGCGCGTGGATCACGATCGAGTCGGAGTCGGTCGCACCGTTGTCGTCCGTCACGGTCAGCGTGACCGTGTAGTCGCCGATCTCCTGGAAGACGTGGGTCGGCGTCGGCGAGGTGCTGTGCGGGCTGCCGTCACCGAAGTCCCAGTCGTAGGTGATGGTGCCCTCGAGCTCGGCGTCAGTGGAGTCCCGGCCCTCGAAGACCACCGACAGCGGGGCGTTGCCCGACTGGAGGTCGGCGTTCGCCACCGCGGTGGGCGGCTGGTTCGGGTTGACCGTGATGGTCACCAGACCGGTGTCGGTCGCGCCGTCCTCGTCCGTCACCGTCAGCGCCGCCGTGTAGGTGCCCGGCGTGACGTAGTCGTAGGAGGCGTCGACGTCCGTGGAGTCGATCGTGCCGTCGTTGGTGAAGTCCCAGGCGTACGAGACGATGTGGCCGTCGGAGTCGTTCGACGTGCCGCCGCTGAGCTGCACCGAGAGCGGCTCCTTGCCGATCTTCGGCGTCGCGACGGGCTGCGCCGTCGGCGGGACGTTGGGGATCACGTTGACGGGGACCGCTGTCGTGTTGATCGCGCCGTCGTCATCGGTGACCGTGAGCAGCGCCGTGTAGGAGCCGAGGTCGGGGTACGAGTGCGTCGGGTTCGCGTCGGTGCTGAGCGGCGAACCGTCGCCGAAGTTCCAGCTGTATGACACGACGCTGCCGTCGGAGTCGGTCGAGCCGGCGCCGTTGAACTGCACGTCCAGCACCGGCTTGCCCACGTTCGGCGTCGCGGTGCCCACAGCGACCGGCGGCACGTTCGACGGGCCGACGATCACGGGCACGGTCGCCGTCGTGGTCAGGAAGTCGTCGTCCGTCACCGTGAGGGACGCCGTGAAGTTGCCCGCCGCGGTGTAGAGATGCGAGGGGTTCGCCGCCGTGCTCACGGGCGAGCCGTCACCGAAGTTCCAGCTGTAGCCGATGATCGAGCCGTCGGGGTCGGTCGAGCCGGCCGACGAGAAGATCACGCCGAGCGGGGCCTTGGTGCCGTCGGGCGTGGCGTTGGCCACGGCGACCGGCGGCTGCAGGTCGTTGACCACGACCGGGACGGTCGTGGTGTCGGTGCCGCCGTTGTCGTCCGTGACCGTCAGCAGGACGTTGTAGGTGCCGACCGCGTTGTAGGTGTGGACGGCGACCTCGCCGGAGCCGTGCGGGCTGCCGTCGGCGAAGTCCCAGTCCCACGCCACGACGTTGCCGTCGGCGTCGGTCGAGGTGCTGGCGTCGAGCGAGACCGAGAACGGCGCCTTGCCGCTCGACGGCGTCGCGACCGCGTGAGCGGTCGGCGCGAGGTTGTCGGTGACGGCGACCGAGGTCGAGTCGGTGTTCACCGCACCGTTGTTGTCCGTGACCTTCAGGGTCACGACGTAGTTGCCGGGAACCAGGTAGGTGTGCGTGGCGTTGGGGGTCGTCGCCTGGTCGCCGTCGCCGAAGTTCCACTCGTACCCGACGATCGTGCCGTCGGGATCGGAGCTCCCGGTCGGGTCGAAGGACACCGTCAGCGGCGTCTTGCCCGCGAGGGTCGACGCCGTGATGTTCGCGATCGGGGCCAGGTTGTCGGGCGGCGTCACCACGACGACGACGACCGAGCTCGCGCTCTTGCCGCCGTCGTCGGTGACCGTGAGGGTGGCGGTGAAGGTGCCACCGGCGGTGTAGGTGTGGCTCGGGCTCGGCGCGGTGCTGACCGGCGACCCGTCACCGAAGTTCCACTTGTACGACTCGATGAAGCCGTCGGGGTCGTGCGAGCTCCCCGGTGAGAAGTGCACCAGCAACGGCGCCTGGCCGGAGTTGGTGTCGGCCGACGCCAGCGCGATGGGCGCCTGGTTCGACGGACTCCCGCCACCGCTCGGTGACGTGGTGCAGGCCGCACTCAGCAGTGCGACAACGCAGACGAGTGGCAGCACAGCTGCTCGAGCGATTCTCATCATCCCCCCCGGGCCCATCTCATGCCGTCGCGCGGAAAGCCGCCGCCCGACGAATGGGGGGAACCTAACGACCCCTTCGAAAAAGATCTGCTTCAGGACGCTACAGATCGCTGTGGACCGCTCATGGTCGGCGGTTACAACATGTCAGCGGCGGTCGGACGGGCCCGGACCGGCCGCTGGGGGTTCCTCGGACGTCGGCGGCGGGCCAAGATGTCAGCCTGCAGCGAGGTGCACCGATGCCCATGATCCCATCCCGAGTGGTGCTGGTCGAGGACGACGACCTGCTCCGTGAAGGGGTCAGCTCCGCGCTCCGGACGCAGGGCTACGACGTCCGCGCCGAGGGCGACGGGACCCGCCTGGAGCAGGTGCTCGACGAGTTCCAGCCGCACGTCGCGCTGCTCGACGTGACGCTGCCCGTCGGGCCCGACGGGTTCGAGCTCGCCGAGCGGATCCGGGCAGCCGGCGACATCCCGTTCATGTTCCTCACGGCCAGCGTCGGCATCGAGGACCGCGTGCGTGGCCTCGACCTCGGCGCCGACGACTACCTCGTCAAGCCGTTCTCGATGAAGGAGCTGAGCGCTCGCGTGCGGGCGCTGCTGCGCCGGGTGGTCGTGCCGACCCAACCGGTCATCACCGTCGGCGACGTCGTGATCGACACGTCGATGCGCACCGTGCACCGGGCCGGCGCCGAGGTGGCGCTGACACCCACCGAGTTCGACATCCTGGTGGCCATCGCGCAGCGGGCCGGCACGCCGTGCACGAAGGCCTTCCTGCTGGAGGAGGTCTGGGGCCTCAAGGACAACTCTCGACATCTGGTAGAGGTTCAGATGAGCGGCCTGCGACGGAAGCTCGAGGTGCACGGACCGCGCCTGATCGTCACGTGCCGCGGCGGCGCGTACACCATCCCGGCATGAGCACGCCGGCGGATCCCGACCAGCTCGGGCTGGGCGAGCGGCTGGCGTCGCACCTCGCGGACCTGAATCCGTCCCCCGCGCAGCGGACGGCAGCGATGGTGGCCAGCTTCGCGATGGCCGTCGTGATCGGCGTGCTCGACTACTACACGGGCATCTCGTACTCGGTCGCCGTCCTGTACCCGTTCGCAGTCGTGCTCGCCGCCCTCGTGGTCAGCGCCGGCGCCGGCTGCCTGATCTCGCTGTACATCGCGGTCCAGCGGATCTACACGGACTACCTGATCCGGGGGATCAACGATCCGTGGCCGGTGCTGTGGAACGCGGCCGGCCGGTTCCTCAGCATGGCGGTCGTGGCCGTGCTGCTCGGCACGCTGCGGCAGACGGTCGTCCGGCTGTCGAGGTCGGAGCGCGGCATGCGCGAGTTCCTGGCCACCGCCGCCCACCAGCTCCGGACGCCGATCGCCGGTCTGATCACGACGGCCGAGGCGCTCAGCTCGGAGCCCGACGAGGACGTGCAGGCCCGCCTGCTCGAGAACCTCGTCGCGGGCACGAACCGCACGCGACGGCTCCTGACCTCGCTGCTCGAGATGGGGCGGCTCGACCAGGGTGACGTCGGCGACCACGGCCCGGCCGACCTCGCCTCGATCTGTCGGGACGAGGTCGACTCGTTCGTGCCCGGGTCGCACCCCGTCGAGGTGCGCTACGACGGCCCGGCCACGTACGTCGTGGACACGAGCGGCGACGCGATCCGCGAGGCGCTGACCAACCTCGTCGACAACGCGGTCCGCCACGCACGGAGCGAGGTCACGGTGACGTTGACCGGGGATCGCGACGCGACGTCGATCACCGTCCACGACGACGGACCGGGGCTGCCCGAGGGGGCCGAGACCCGGGTCTTCGAACGCTTCGTCTCGCTCGACGGCGCCGGCGGCGCGGGCCTCGGCCTGCCGATCGCCCTCGCCTCGGTCCGCTCGGTGGGCGGGACCGTCGGCTACGACGGCGCCGACTTCGTGGTGCGCCTCCCGGCGACGGTCTGACACGGGCCGAACCCCGTTCGGGGCCCGGCGGCAGAGCTTCAGGTTCCGACAGATGCGTTGAGGAGCCCTGGGGCCGGCGTTATGTTCCAGTCCCGGAACGACGTCGACGGGCCACGTGCTCCCGCACGGACCCGTCGGTGCCGACCAACATCTTGATGGATGGTGGGGCGACAAGAGCCTATCCACCTCTTCCCACCGCTCCGTCACGACAGATCCCCAGGGGCCCTGGTGATCTGGGACGACGGCCCGCCTGCCCCTAACCCCGGAGGGCGGGCCGTCGCCATTCTGGCAGAACCTCGCCACCCGTGACGGGTGAAGTTGCACGGACCACCCGTCCGCGCCGGGTTCGCTGCGGATGCCCGTCGTGGGTGATCGGGTCGGGCCGACGATCCGGGCCGCATCCGGTGGTCGGTGCGGCCGGCCGGTGCCGCCCGCGATGGGCGTGGGTCAGAGTCCGCCGACGGGGGTGGGTGCGAGGGCGTCGTTGGTGTTGCCGGTGCCGAGTTGGCCGGAGGTGCCGTCACCCCAGCAGACGGCGGTGCCGGTCGCGGTCTTGATGGCGCAGGTGTGGGCCTCGCCGCCGGTGATCTGGTTGTAGTTCAGGAGCCCGGACACGACCACGGGGGTGGAGCTCGAGTCGGTGCCGGCGT
>JAEVZA010000010.1 GCA_023392475.1 Actinomycetes bacterium
GGGGTACTTTTGGGGGGGGGGGGGGGGGGGTGGGGGGCGGGGGCACGGGTGACAGGGGAGTCGAGGCGGGGGAGTGGGAGCCGTCGCGTACTCGGTGCCCGGGTCCCCGGCGCCCAGGGTTGGATCAAGGTCGGAGGTGGCGGCCGAACCAGTCGAGCGTGCGCGCCCACGCCGATGCCGCCGACGACTCGTGGTAGGCGTCCCGGTCGTCGCAGTTGAACCCGTGGCCGGCCTCGGCGTACCGCCACACCTCGGTCTCGACCGGCGCGGTCGCGGCCGCCTCGCGCAGCGCCTCGACCTGCTCGACGGGGATGCCCTGGTCCTGGTCGCCGAAGTGGCCCTGCCACGGGGCCCGCACCTTGGGCGCCACCTCGACGAGGGGCGGGAAGCCGAACCGGCCCTGGAGGACGCCGCCGCCGTAGAACGTGACGGCGGCGCCGAGGTCGAGCTCGGCGTCGGCCCACAGGGACACCGTCCCACCCAGGCAGAACCCGACGATCCCGCGGCCGCTCGGTGCGATGCCCGCCTCGTCGAGGACGCCGATGGCCGCCTCGAGGTCGGCGCGGATCCCGTCCGCGGTCAGCGCCGCGAAGTGCGGGCCGATCGCCTCCATGTCGCCGTACTCCAGCTGCGGCGAACCGGTCCGGTGGAAGAGGGCGGGCGTCACGGCGAGCCAGCCGTCGCTCGCGAGCCGCTTCGTCACGTCGCCGATGTGCGGGGTCAGCCCGAACGCCTCCTGGACGACGACCACGCCGCCGCGGGGCGGGCCGTCGGGCTCCTCGACGATCACGTCCATCGGTCCGTCGGCGGTGCTCAGCGTTCGCATGGCGCTCAGCGTGCCACCGCGGACCCCGTGCCGCGCGAGCATGACCGGCCGTGCCTACGCCCCTGATCCTCATCCCCCCGTCGGAGGGGAAGGCGGCCGGAGGTGACGGCGCGCCCTGGGAGCCCGGCACGATGGCGGTGGACCTCGACGCGCAGCGCGCCCGCGTGGCCCGTGCGCTCCGCGGTGCGATGCGCGCGAACGCGGGCACCCGTAGCCGGCTCCTCGGCGTCGGCGGCGACGCGCTCGCGGCCGCCACCGCCGCGAACCGGGCCGTCGCCACGTCGGCCACCCGCCCCGCGATCGAGCGGTACACGGGCGTGCTCTACGACGCGCTCGACCACGCGACACTCCCCGCGGGGGCCCGACGACGGCTCCCCTCGGTCCTCGTCGTCTCCGGGCTCTGGGGCCTCGTGGGCCCGGCGGATCCGATCCCGGACTACAAGCTCAAGATGGGCGCGTCGCTCGGCCGGTTCGGTCGGCTGGCGACGTGGTGGCGCGGACCGGTGTCCGAGCGGGCGCAGGAGCGCGCCGACGGCGCCACGGTGTGGAACCTGCTGCCGCAGGAGCACGCTGCGGCCGTCGACCTCGGCGACCGCCGGCAGCTCTCGGTGACGTTCCTCGAGCCGAACACCCGCGGCGAGCTCGTGGCGGTGAGCCACTGGAACAAGTCGCTGAAGGGAGCGCTCGTCCGGCACCTGCTCGAGCACCCCACGACCGATCCCGACGACCTGGCCGACTGGGACCACCCCGCGGGCTACCGGCTGGACCCGTCGAGGACCGTCGAGGAGGGTCCGCGGGTGCGCCTGGCCATGGTCCGGGCGGGGTGATCGAAGGGCGTCGGGCCGGTCGGTGGTTTCCTGAGATGTGATGAGATTCACCTGGCGGTGGACTGCGGCTCCGGAGCGCCATGGAGTAGACAGGACGGCAGCAACGACCCCCGGCCGTAGGGTTCTTCCCTTCCCTCCTACTCTGCGGCCGGGGGTCTGTTGCGTCTCCGGCCGGGTGCGTCCGAGCACCGCTCCGCCCCGTCCGTCGCTCGTCGCCGCCGCGTGGGGCGCGCACCCGAGCGCGCGCACTGAGCGGGTGCACAGCGGCACCGTCAGCACCGGGCCCGTGCGGGTCGTGGGCCGAGGGACGCGGGGTAGCGTGACCGGCGGAGGACCCCCATGCGGCAGGCCGGACTCAGACTCGGACGGATCTTCGGGATCGAGGTGTCAGCGGACCTCGGCGTCCTGTTCATCGGCGCCCTCTTCGCGTGGAGCCTGGCCGCGGCGATCCTGCCCGCGACGGACCCGGGCCTGAGCTCCGGCGCCTACTGGTCCGTCGGTGCGCTCGGCGCCCTCCTCTTCCTCCTCTCGGTGCTGGCCCACGAGCTCGGCCACTCGGTGGTCGCCCGGGCCAACGACATCGAGGTCGAGGGCATCACGCTCTGGCTCTTCGGCGGGGTCGCCCAGTTCAAGAGCGACGCGCGGACACCGGGCGCGGAGTTCTGCATCTCGGCCGCCGGCCCGGCCGTCAGCGCGCTGATCTCGGCCGTGTCCCTCGGCGGGTCGTACCTCCTGACCAACGCCGGCGCGCCCGACATCTACGCCACCGTGCTCTGGTGGCTCGGCGTCCTCAACGGCCTCCTCGCCGTGTTCAACCTGCTGCCCGGCGCGCCGCTCGACGGCGGGCGCGTGCTCGCCGCCGTGATCTGGAAGGTGCGGGGCGACCGGTTGGGTGCCCGCATCTGGGCGGCCCGTGCCGGCAAGGTCGTGGGCCTGCTGCTCATCGCCGCCGGGTTCGCCGAGGTCTTCCTCGCCGGTGGCTTCGGCGGGCTGTGGACGGCCTTCATCGGCTGGTTCCTGCTGGGCGCGGCCCGGATGGAGGAGGCGCACTACATCGGCGAGCAGGCGCTCGGCGAGCTCGCCGTCTCCGAGGCCATGGTGCGCGACCCCCGCACGATCCGGTCGTGGGCCACGGTCGCCGACGCCGTCGACGGGCCGCTGCGCGCCGGCCGGAACGTCGTCCCCGTGGTCGACGGCGCGGACGCCGTGGTCGGCGCGATCACGATGGACCAGGTCAAGCGGGTGCCCGCCGAGGCCTGGGGGACCACCCCGGTCCAACAGGTGATGGTGCCGTCGACGCTGCTCGTCACGGTCACCCCGGAGGAGCGCGTCACCGAGCTGCTCGACCGGATGCACCCCGCCCTGGGTGGGATCGCGGTGGTGCTCGACCACGGCCACCTCGTGGGCATCGTCACGCCCACCGAGATCCAGCGAGCCGTGGCGCTCGGGCGCATGGTCGGCCGCGGCACGCCGGTCACGTCGGGTCCCGCGCCGACCTCGGGTCCGCCGCCCACGCACCTCCCGCCGCCCCCGCCGCCGCCCGGGTTCGTCCCGCAGCAGCGGTGGGAACCGCCCGCCGCGCCGCGCTGACCGGCGCACGCACGGCCCCTCGATCCCTCGACCCACCGGAGACCGACATGGACGACACGACCGCCCCCGACGATCCCGGCACCACCGACGGCGCGCCCGACCTCGCCGGGCTCAAGGAGCGCCTCGACGCCATGCAGTGGCACGTCACCCAGGAGGCCGGCACGGAGGCCGCGTTCACCGGCGTGTACTGGGACAACCACGAGGCCGGCCTCTACCGCTGCATCGTGTGCCACTCACCGCTGTTCCGCAGCGAGACCAAGTTCGAGTCCGGCTCGGGCTGGCCGAGCTTCTGGGAGCCCGTCGGGCCCGACGCCGTCGTCGAGATCCAGGACCGCTCCCACGGCATGGTCCGCACCGAGGTGCAGTGCGGCACGTGCGGCGCCCACCTCGGTCACGTGTTCCCCGACGGCCCGCGCCCGACCGGCCTCCGCTACTGCATGAACAGCGCGGCGCTCGACCTCGACCGCGACACCGCCGGCGCCTGACCGGTTCCCTCGAGGGCCCCCGAGCGGGGCCGACGGGAACGGATGCGCCCCCACGCCTCCGCGCCCCGACCGACCGCCCTCCGCCGAGCGCTCCTCATCGGGACGGTGGTCGCCGCCGTCGTGCTCGTGCCGCTCGCGGGCGGCGCGGTGCACGACCGGGCCGCCGCCGCCCCCGGAGGTGGGGCGACGCGCACGTCCCGCATGACGCTCGCGCTGCGGTCGCAGACCTACGACGCCGCGACGCACCGGTGGCGCATCCAGGTCGAGGTCACGCTGACCTCGAACGCCGTGTGCGTCCCCGCGGTCTTCGACTGCATCGTCGGTCCCCTCACCCCGCCCTCGGGCGTGCACCTCACCGACGTGGCGTGCTGGTCGCCGTCCTGGAACCACCTCGTCGTGTTCCGCGACCACTGCATGAAGCAGATCGGCTTCGCCGGGTTCGGTCAGCGCTTCCGCTTCACCTACGAGACCGACCCGTCCGTCGATGGGACGGTGGTCGACCTCAGCGCCGAGTTCGGGCGCGGCGTCCTCCCGATCGTCTTCCAACGCCTCGCGCTCCGCTCCCTGCAGGTCGACCTCGGCAGCCGGCCGACGCTGGCGAAGGACTGCCCCGAGGAGGTCGACGCCGGGCAGGCGGTCGCCTGCACGGTGACCGTCACGAACCCGACGGCCGCGCTCACGTTCACGGACCTCGACCTCGTCGACACCCCGGGCGGCGCGCTCGCCGGCGTCGGCGCCCTGACCCAGGCCACG
Organism: Actinomycetes bacterium; assembly: GCA_023392475.1. Taxonomy (GTDB): domain Bacteria; phylum Actinomycetota; class Acidimicrobiia; order Acidimicrobiales; family Microtrichaceae; genus JAEVZA01. Next base: position 4,482 of record JAEVZA010000010.1, read on the forward strand.
GGACCGACCACGTTCAGCTGCGCCGGGACGACCTGCGCCGACGGCGTGCTCGCCCCGGGCGAGTCCGCGACGTTCGACTACGCGGCGACCGCTCCCAGCTCGCCCACCGGCGGCGATGCCGACAACTCGGTGGTGCTCAGCTGGTCGGGCGGCGGCTCGCCCGAGACAGCGAGCGAGCCGATCACGATCGAGGGGACCGGCGACACCGACCTGACGGTGGCCAAGACCACGCAGCAGACCGCGGTGGCTCCCGGGGGCACCGTGACGTGGACGGTCACGGTGACGAACACCGGCACGCTGCCCGCCGCCGACGTGGACCTCGCGGACACGGTGCCGCCAGCCCTGGAGGGCGCGACGATCACCTACCTGTCGGGCGTCGGCACCTGGACGTGCGCCGGACCTGACTGCACGACGTCGACCATGCCGGTCGGCTCGGCGACCTTCACCGTCACCGGCACGGTGTCGGCCACGGCCGGCGCGGGCTCGATGGTCAACGAGGTCGGGGTGCAGTGGGGCAACGACACCTACGGGCCCGACTACCCGGTCACGGCGGCCGCGGAGCTCACCGTCGACCCGCCGGCGAGCACGACGACCAGCACCCCGACGACCGCGCCGACGTCACGGACGCCCGCCCGCCTCGCCTTCACCGGCTGAGTCGCACCGGTCGTGCCGCGAGGGGCCGATCCGGAGGAGCCCGCCGCTCGCGCCGATCGAGAGGATCGAGCCCGACGAGCCGATCGACAGGATGGAGCCGGTCGAGCCGATGGACAGGATCGACCCGGCGGACAGCAGCGAACCGAGTGACCCGACGGACGCGAAGCTGGCCGCGGAGAACGCGGACGCGGCGGACAGCGCGCTGCCGATGCTGCGCCACGACCGCCACGACCAGCGGCCCCGGTCGATCACGAGCCCAGGATCTTGGCCTTCTGGGCGGCGAACTCCTCGTCGGTGAGGATGCCCTGGTCCTTCAGCGACGCGAGCTCCTTGAGCTGGGAGATCGTGTCGTCCTCGCCGCCGGCCGCGGGGGCGGGCTGCTGCGCCGCCTGCTGCGCAGCGGCCTGCTGGGCCATCGCCTGCTGCTGGTCGTAGGCCTGCTGCTGCTCGTACGCCTGGGCCTCCTGCTGCTGCGAGGCCTTCGCCTGCTGGCGGCGGGAGACGCCGCCGGCCACCGCCGTGGCCGTGCCGGCCACGACCGCGGTGCGGGCCATCGTGCCGACCAGCCCCGGTCGTCCCATCCTGCGTCGCATCATCATGGTGGCGTTCCTCCCTGTGGGTCGTGCTGGTCAGTCGGTCGACTTGCCGACGGCGGCGAGCGCCGCCTCGACGATCTGGTGCGGGATCCGCTCGCCCGCGAGGATCACGCCGTCGGAGGCGAGCGCCGCCTCGGCGAACTCGCGCGCCCAGCAGTCCTCCCACACGATGAAGGCGGCGGAGCTGTTCGGCTCGAGCACCTCGGCCGCCATCTCGATGTCCTCGTCGTTGAGGAGGCCGTCGACCTCGTCCGTGAGCGAGCCGTAGCCGGCCAGCTCCGGGTGGTCCTCGTACTCGAACGCCTCGATGTTGCCGTCGGCGTCCTTGAGGATGAAGAGCATGTCGATGATCCGGATGGTGCCGGACTCGACCAGCTTCTCCAGGGCGGGGACCATGTCCCCGTTGAAGCGGTTCCCGGGGAACCCGATGATGATGTACTCCACGGGCCCGATGGCCATGGTCCCTCCTGCCGCCGTGCGGATGACGATGCCGTCACCCTAGCGGCGCGCCCGAACCCCGCGACCCGCTCCTGAGGGGCGTGCGCGGCTCAGCGGTCGCCGGCGACCCGGCGCCACACCGACCGCGGCAACGCCCGCACGCCGGCGAACAACGGGCCCAGCAGCGGCGGCACCGCGACGACCTCGCGGGACGGGTGCGCGAGCGAGGCCACCGTCCGGCGCGCCACCGTGGCCGGGTCGGTCGAGAAGGGCGCCGGGTCGAGCCCGGTCGTCATCTTCGACCGGACGAACCCCGGACGGACGACCACGCACCGGACGCCGGTGCCGACGAGCGCGTCGCCGAGACCCTGCGCGAACACGTCCAGGCCGGCCTTCGAGGAGCCGTACACGTAGTTCGAGCGGCGGGCCCGGAGCCCGGCGACCGACGACAGCACCACGATCGTCCCCGTGCCCTGGTCGACGAGGCGCGACGCCGCGGCGGCGAGCGCGGCGGCGGGGCCGGCGAAGTTCGTGCGGACCATGAGGTCGACGTCGGCCGGGCCCATGGAGCGTCCGGCGTGGTGGCCGAGCATCCCGACCCCGCACAGCACGAGGTCGATCCGGCCGAGCTCCTCGACGGCCGCGTCGACGAGCGCCTCGTGGCCGCCGACGTCGAGGGCGTCCCACGCCCGTGCGACCACGGTCAGCCCGGGTGCCGCGGCGACGACCGCGGCCGCTGCGTCGTCGGGATCGCGGGCGGCGAGCACCGCACGCTCGAGGCCGGTGCGGGCGAGCTCCGCCACGACGGCGGTGGCGATCTCGCTCCCGGCACCGAGCACGAGGGCGGTCCGGACGGGCGGGGTGTCGGTCACGCCGACATCCTCGCCCAGGTCTCAGCGCGGGACCCAGACCTCGTCGGGGCCGGTGCGCGTGCCGGTGGCCGGCCAGAGGTGCTGGTGCGCGGGGAGGAGGTCGTGGTCGTAGCGGTAGTAGTCGGCGAAGTCGTCGGGGAGGTACGACAGCCCCGCCACGGAGTCCACGACGATCGCGGCGTACCGCTGCCCGCGGATGGCGGCGTCGAGCTCGCGCCGGAGCTCCCGGCGGGCCGGGCCGTGCGGCCCGCGCAGCACGTCGGCCAGGGCGGCGGACTGGGCGCCGGCCTGCTTGCCGGCGC
>JAEVZA010000011.1 GCA_023392475.1 Actinomycetes bacterium
GAGCGGATCCGCTCGGTTCGGCACAACGGAACGGGAGCGGGTCAGCCCGCGCCGGCGGCGGGCTCCCGGTGGACGGTGCCGCCCTTCATGACGAAGGCGACCCGGCGGTAGGCCGACACGTCGGTCAGCGGGTCACCGGGGACGCCGACGACGTCGGCGAGCTTCCCCGGGGCGAGGCGCCCGAGGTCCGGGGCGTCGATCAGGTCCGCGGCGACGGTGGTCGCCGCCCGGACGGCCTGCAACGGCGTCATGCCGCGCTTGACCAGCACCTCGAGCTCCTCGGCGTTCCGCCCGTGCCAGATCGCCGGCGCGTCCGTGCCGACCGCGATCTTCACCCCGGCCTCGATCGCCTTCGACACCGACTCCTTGGCGCGCGGGAAGTACTCGGCCGCCTTGGCCTGGAGCGACCTCGGCTGGTCCGAGACGTCCCAGTTCTCCGTGAGCGCGCTCGTCGACACGAGGAACGTCCCGGTGTCGACCAGGCGCTGGATCGTGTCGTCCCCGATCATGAAGCCGTGCTCGATGCAGTCGATGCCCGCGTCGATCGCGGCGTTGACGGCGGTGTCGCCGTGGCAGTGGGTCGCGACGCGGAGCCCACGCCGGTGCGCCTCGTCGGCGATCGCTGCGAGCTCCTCGTGCGAGTACTGCTGCGCGCCCGGCGGCCCCGTCGGGGTCATGACGCCGCCCGACCCGACGCACTTGATGAGCTTCGCGCCGTGCTTGATCTGGTAGCGGACCGCCTTGCGCACCTCGTCGACGCCGTCGGCGATCCCCTCCTCCACGCCCAGCGGCATGATGCCGGGGGCGAGCCCGCTCTGGGCGCTCGGGTCGAGGTGCCCGCCCGTCGGGCAGATGGCGTGGCCGGCCGGCACCACGCGCGGCCCCTCGACCCAGCCGGCGTCGATCGCGTCGGCCAGGGCGACGTCGACGAGGTAGCCGCCCGTCTTGATGAACAGCCCGAGGTTGCGCACCGTCGTGAACCCCGCCCGCAGCGTGCGACGCCCGTTCGCCACCGCCCGGAGCGCCATCTTCACCGGGTCCATCCGGACCGGGTCGGAGAGCCCGGCACCCGGCCCGCCGAGCACCAGGTCGACCTCCATGTCCATGAGCCCGGGCACCAGGGTCAGGCCGGGCAGATCGATCACGCGGTCGGCGTCCGGGGCGCCGTCGTCGCCGGTCGTCACCGCGGCGATCCGGTCGCCCTCGATGCGCACCGAGGCGCGCTCCAGCACCTCGCCGGCGTCGACGTCGAGGACGCCGGCAGGGCGCAGCACGGTCACCGTCGGGTCAGTCATGTCGGGGCTCCTCCTCGCCGGTGCGCGACCGGCCTCCGGCGTCCTGGACGAGGACGTCCGCGTGGTCGATGGGCGGTGGTCCGGCGGTGGTGCCACCGTCGACCGGGACGACGGTCCCGGTGACCTGCGCCGAGCGGTCGCCGGCGAGGAACGCCGCGACGTCGGCGATGTCGCTCGCGGCGCCGAGGCGCTGGAGCGGCTGGATCCTGCGGACGACCGACGACGTGTCGAACGACGCGTTGATGTCGGTCGCGATGTTGCCCGGCGCGATGACGTTGACGCGGACGCCGAGCTCGGCCAGCTCGATCGCCGCGCACCGGCTGAAGTGGATCACGCCGGCCTTGGCCGCCCGGTAGGTGCTGAACCCGACGCCCGGGCTGATGCCGGCGATCGAGGTGATGTTGACGACCGACCCACCGTCGCCCATCGCCCGGGCCGCCTCCCGCGTGCCGACCATGACGCCGTAGAGGTCCACGGCCAGGACGCGCTGGAAGTCCCGGAGGTCGTCCGCCATGAGCCGTCGCGACGTCCCGGAGATGCCGGCGTTGTTGACCATCACGTGGAGCCCCCCGAAGCGGTCGCACGCCTGCTCGACCACCGACCGGACGTCGTCCGCGTCGGACACGTCGGTGCGCACGAACGTCGCGCGCGGCCCGAGCCGCTCGGCCACGTCGGTCCCGGCCGCCACGTCGACGTCCGCGACCACGACGCACGCGCCCTCCGTGGAGAGGCGCTCGGCGATCGCCCGACCGATCCCCTTGGCGGCCCCAGTGACGATCGCGACCCGACCGGTCAGCCCGAGGTCCACGTCCTGCTCCTCGACGCCCGTCCGCGGCCTACGGCCGGGGCTCGCGGACGCGGTGGATGACGGCGGCGCCCGTGTCCCTGGGGAGCTGGTCCCGCCAGACCTCGACCGCGTACGACACCAGCGCGAGCGAGTGGAGCAGCTGCAGCAGGCGCGTCGCGTCGGGCGGCATCGCGTCGAGGTCGAAGCGGTCGCAGTGGGCGATCGCCTCCTCGGCCCGCGGGAAGCAGGCGTCGTAGAAGGCCTGCATCTCGTCGAGCGGGGTCGCGAGTCGCCGGTCCCACCGCTCCTGCTCGGTGGCGAGGCACCACGTCGCAGCGAACGGCTCCAGCTCATCGAAGCCGGCGGGGAGGGCGGCGGCCGTCACCGGTCGCTCCCCGAGCGCCCGTCCACGTGCTCCCGGACCCACTCGCCGACGGTGCGGTGGAAGTGGCGCACGAGGACCTCCTGGTCGTTGAGCGGGAAGTCCGCGAAGGCCCGCGACTCCAGACCGAGCTGGGTGCCGTCGAGCGTCCCGGCGTCCTGGAGCGCGTACTCCTTCACCGTGATGGCCGCGTACTCGTGTGCGAGCCGCTCCCGGGCGGTCGTCGCCGGCACGAACCAGAGGTCGGCCTCGAACACGTGCGTGCGGTGCGACGTGGGCCAGAAGCGGTAGGTCAGGTACCAGTTGCGCTCGTACACGAGCACCTCCAGGTTCGGGAAGACCTGGAAGTTGTCGATGCCCCACGAGCGGACGCCGCCGGGGTTCACGCCCGTGCGGGCGCCGTCGAGCTCGGGGGCGTCCCACGGGCCCATGTTGCCGCTGCGGAACAGCGGCTCGCTCGGGTACAGGTGCTCGGCCGGGAACGTGTGCTTGTGCGAGCCGCTCGTGCTCACCATCCGGTGCGGCCCGTCGAGCTGGTAGTGGGCGCCCTCGAACTCGGCCTCCGGGTTGCGGTAGGACGGGCCCAGCTGGTGCGTGTGCAGCGGAGGCACGTGGTAGTACTCCTGGAACGCGTCGATGAACACCTTCCAGTTGCTCCGGTTCTCGGCGCGGAACGAGTAGCGCTCGGTCATCCGCTCGAACGGGTAGCCCTCGAGCGCGCCGATCATCGGGCCGAGGAACTCGCGCAGCGCCTGCTCCGGCGACGCCGAGAGGTTGACGAACACGAAGTCGGCCCACACCTCGCAGTGCACCTCGGCCAGGCCGAGGGTCCCCCGCTCCACGTCGAAGAACTCGTCCTGCTGGTGCACGTAGGTGCAGGCGCCGTCGAGGCCGTACCGCCACCCGTGGTACTTGCACACGAACTGCCGACCGATCCCCGCCGCCTCATCCCGCGGCGTCCGGATCCACACGAGCTTGTTCCCGCGGTGGCGGCACACGTTGTGGAACGCCCGGACCTCGCCGTCCATCCCGCGGGTCACGAGCAGCGACGTGCCGAGGACCGCGAGGTCCTTCGTGAACCACGTCCCGCCGCGCGGGAGGTCGGACAGGCGGCCGACGTTCAGCCAGGCCCGCCGGAAGATGGCCTCGCGCTCGAGCTCGTGGAACTCGGGCGACACGGAGTCCTCGAACGAGACGTTCGCGGTGCCGAGTCCCGGGTGGTGCTCCGTCCAGGTGCCCTCGGCGGGCCTCGGGAAGTTGCTCATCGCACGCTCCTGCCGACGGCGGTGGACCGCCGGACACCGGGCCGGCTCAGACGGCCGGTTCGACGACCACGTCCATCGAGGCCGCGCCGCTGTCGGGCACGCGCGGCTGGCGCCACACCTCGATCGGGAACGACGCGTTCACCAGCGAGTAGCAGAGCCACAGCAGGTGGGTCGCGTCGTCGGGCAGGTCGTCCAGCGGGAGGGCGTCCAGGTAGGACTTCATGTCCTCGAGCCGAGGGAGCGCGGCGTCGTAGAAGGCCTGCAGCTCGTCCATCGAGCTGGCGAGCCGCTTCGCGTAGCGCTCCGCCTCCGTGGCGAGGCACCAGTCGGTGTACGGCTCCAGGTCCTGGAACCCGTCGGGCAGCACGGTCATCGTCGTCCCCCTCAGACCCGCGCGGAGATCCGCACGTCGGTGGCGGCGCGGTCGCGGTACTCGTCGACCCGGTCCCGGGCCGACTTGTGGAGGTGGCGCAGCAGCACCTCCTGGTCGTTGAGCGGGAAATCGGTGACGGCCCGCGACTCGATCATCCGCTGGGTGGCCTCCAGCGTGTTGCCGTCCTGCAGCGCGTACTCCTTGAACGTGACGGCGGCGAGCTCCTGCGCCAGCCGCTCGCTCGCGTTCGACGGCGGCACGAAGTAGAGCGTCCCCTCGAAGGTGTGGGACCGGTACGACGTGGGCCAGTAGTGGTACGTGAGGTACCAGTTGGGCGCCCACACGAGGAGCATGAAGTTCGGGAAGAACACGAAGCTGTCCACGCCCCAGGCCGGGCTGCCGGTCGGGTTCAGGCTCGGGGGCAGCGTGCCGTCGAGGCCGACGTCGGGCCGGTCCCACGGGCCGAACAAGCCGCTGCGGAGCACCCGCTCGAGCGGCTTGACCATGTTCAGGTCCTTCGGCGGCGACATGCCGCCCCACGACGAGACCATCCCGTGCGGACCGTCGATGTCGTAGGCCAGCGCCTCGTAGCCGAAGCTCGAGAGCTTCTTCGACTCCTCCGCCACCGCCTGCCTCGCGTGCAGGACGGGTGCGTGGTAGAACTCCGCGAACGCGTCGATGAACAGCTTCCAGTTGCTGCCGACCTCGGCCCGGTACTTGAAGACCTGGGTCATCTCGCCGAACGGGTAGCCCTCGAGCCCCGTGCCCAGCCGGCCCAGGTACTCCCGCGCCGAGACCGTGTTGCCCGGATCGAGGTGCACGAAGATGAACCCCTCCCACACCTCGCACTGGACCTCGACCAGCCCGTAGGCGTCCTTGTCCAGGTCGAAGAACTCCGACTCCTGCTGGACGAACGTGAGGTGCCCCTCGAGGTCGTACCGCCAGCCGTGGTACTTGCACACGAACTGCCGGCACGTGCCCGAGGTCTCCTGCTCGGGGAAGTCGTCCCAGAGGAGCTTGTTGCCGCGGTGGCGGCACACGTTGTGGAAGGCCCGCACCTCGCCGTCCGCGCCCTTGACGACGATGACCGACGTGCGGGCCGCGTCGAGCTCCCGCGTGAAGTAGCTGCCCGTGCGCGGCAGCTGCTCGACCCGCCCGACGTTCAACCAGCTGCGGCGGAAGATCGCGTCGCGCTCGAGCTCGTAGTGCTCGGGCGAGATCGAGTCCTCGTACGACACCGGGCCCGTGCCCAGGTCGGGGTAGTGCTCGGTCCAGCTGCCCTCGGCCGGCTTCGGGAAGTGCGCCATCTCGTCCTGCTCCCTCGTCCTCGTCGCGCCGGCGCGGCACCGGCCACCCCCGTTCCGTGGGGCGCCGGAGACCGCGCGGCTCACGGCACGATAGCACGGTTCCAGATCAGGAGAACTACGTTCTCATCCCCGTTCCCGGGCGTCCGCCGCCGCCAGCTCGCCGCGCTGCAGCTGCTCCCGGAGCACGAACTTCTTGACCTTCCCCGACGGCGTCCGGGGCAGCTCGTCCACCACGTGCAGCGACTCGGGCCACTTCTGGCGGGCGAGGCCGGCGTCGAGGAGGTGGGCGCAGACGGCGTCGAGGCCCGGCGCCGGCCCGCCGTCGCGGACGCGCACGACCGCGGCGGCGCGCTCGCCGAACCGGTCGTCGGGCGCGGCCACGACCGACACCTCGGCGATGCCGTCGACCTCGGCGACCAGCTCCTCCACCTCCCGGGCGCTGATGTTCTCGCCGCCGCGGATGATGACGTCGGCGATGCGGTCCGTGATCGTCAGGTAGCCCTCGTCGTCCAGCCGGCCGATGTCGCCGGTCCGGTACCAGCCGTCGGGGTCGAACACCGTCGCCGTGAGCGAGGGATCGGTGTACCCGGCGAAGAGGTCGGGGCCGCGGCTCAGGATCTCGCCGTCGTCGTCGAGGCGCACCTCGACCTCGGGGAGCGCGTGCCCGTCCGTCCGGAGCCGCTTCTCCTCCGGGTCGTCGAGGAGGCAGCCCGTGACCGACGGGTGCTCCGTGCTGCCGTACGAGCGGAACACCGCGATGCCGAGCCGCGTCGCGCGCTCGGTCACGGCGTCGGGCACGGGCGACCCGCCGAGCCCGGCGAACGGCATCATCGCCAGGTGGGCGTCGGTGAAGTCGGGGTGGTCGAGCAGGCTGGTGAGGAAGTAGGTCGCGCCGCCGGTGACGCCGAGGCCCTCCTCCTCCATCAGGCGCAGCACCTCCGTCGGGTCCCACACGTCGACGAGGTTGACCGGCCGGTGGCGGAGCAGCGGCACGATGAACGCGTTGAGCATGCCGATGAAGTGCCCCACGGGCGCACCGGTGATCTGCGGCGGCCCGCCCACGGGGAACATGTGGTCCAGCTGGCGGGCCTCGAAGGCCAGCGTGTCGTGCGTGTGGATCACGCCCTTCGGGTTCCGCGTCGTGCCCGACGTGAACCCGATCACGGCCGGGCCGGCGGGATCGACCACGGCCGGCTCGACGAGCGGGTCCCCGTCGAGCAGGTCGCCGAAGCGGGTCGCCCGGTCGGGCAGCGCCGACGCGGGCGAGTCGCCGACGACGAGCCACAGCACCTCGTCGCCATCGGCGAGGAGGTCCGGGTAGGTCCCGAGGTGGTCGGCGGAGCCGAAGCGCTCGGCCGTCACGACGACCGCGGGCGCCGTGGTGTCGAGGATGTAGCCGACCTCCTTGGGGCCGTAGAAGTGCACGATCGGCACCACGACCGCGCCGAGGTAGGCCGCGGCCCAGAACGCGACGCCGGCCTCGAACCAGTTCGGGAGCTGGACGACCACGACGTCGCCCGGCCCGACGCCCCGGCGGGCGAGGTTGCCGGCCAGGGTCCTGGCCGCACGGTCGACGTCGGCGAAGGTCCCGACGAAGGGGCGGACCGACGACCGGCTCGCGAAGCCGACCCCGGCCATCGACGACAGGCCGTCGGCCACCACCTGCCCGAGGGAGGTGCCGGTCCACGCACCCCGCGCCCGGTACCCGGCGGCGAGATCGGGCGGGACGGTCCGGAGCCGCCACCCCCGCGCCTCGGCGGCCTGCCCGGCCCGATCCGACCCGTCGACCTGCATCCCGGCCCCCTCTCGGCGGACCCCGACCGGCCGGGTCGCCGGTGTGAGCCCCGTTGCCCCCAGATGAGAACCACGTTATCGTGCCCCGCGATGGCGGACCACCAGGGTGGCCACGGGTTCCACCGGCTCCGGATCGCCCGGGTGGTCGAGGAGACCACGGAGGCGTGCTCGCTCGTCCTCGACGTGCCCCCCGCCCTCCGCGAGCGCTTCGAGTACGCGGCGGGCCAGTTCTGCACCCTGCGCATCCCGGTCGACGGCGTCGCGCTGCACCGCTGCTACAGCATGTCGACCGCCCCGGCGGTGGATCCCGAGCTCGCGCTCACCGTGAAGCGCGTGCCCGGCGGCAGCGTGTCGAACTGGATCAACGACCGGATCCGCGCCGGCGACGAGGTCGACGTGACGGCGCCGGCCGGCACGTTCCGGCTCACCGACGGCGACGGGGCGATCGCCGCGTTCGCCGCGGGGAGCGGGATCACGCCGGTCATCTCGCTCATCAAGGAGGCCCTGGCCACCACGCGCCGTCGCGTGCACCTCTTCTACGCGAACCGCGACGCGGGGTCGACGATCTTCCGGGACGAGCTCGCCTCGCTGGCGGACGGGCACGGCGACCGGCTCGTGGTCGAGCACCACCTGGACGTGGAGCGGGGCTTCGCCGACGTCGAGGAGCTGGGCGGGGTGGTCCGCCGGGCGACGCCGTTCACCGACGCCTACGTGTGCGGCCCCGAGCCGTTCATGGACGTGGTGGAGTCCGCGCTCGCACCGGCGGTCGCGTCCGACCCGGACCTCCGCGTCCACATCGAGCGGTTCACGCCGGCGGATGCGCCGCCGGAGGCGGACGCCGGGCCGTCGGACGGCGCAAACAGCGCCGAGGGCGACGACGCCGCCGCACCGGTGCTCACGATCACCGTCGAGGACCGGACCGAGGTGACGCAGCACCACCCCGGGACCACCGTGCTCCAGGCGGCGCGGCAGGCCGGCCTGGCCCCGCCCTCGTCGTGCGAGGCGGGGAGCTGCGCGACGTGCATGGCGCGGGTCCACGAGGGCGCCGTCACGATGCAGGTCAACGACGCCCTCACCGACGAGGAGGTCGCCGAGGGCTGGATCCTCACCTGCCAGTCGATCCCGACCACGCCCACCCTCCGGGTGGTCTTCGGGTACGACTGACCGCCAGCTCCCCCACCGACCGACCCACCACCCACGAGCACCAGGAGTCCACGTGGCCGACGACAGCCGCAGCTCACCGACCGACGAGGTGGTCGCGCTCCAGCAGGTGCTCGCGCGCTACGCCGTCGGGATGACCAAGGGCGACGTCGAGGCCGTCGTCGAGGTCTTCACGCCCGACGGGACCTACAGCGCGTTCGGTGACACCTACTCGCTCGCCGACTTCCCCACGCTCGTCGCGGCGGCGCCGAGCGGGCTGTTCCTCGTCGGTCCCCCGGCGGTGGACCTCGACGTCGGGGCGGGCACGGGCACCGGGGAGCAGCCGCTGTGCTTCGTGGACCAGACCGACCACGCCATGCGCATCGGTTGGTACACCGACACGTACCGCCGCACCGAGGGCGGGTGGCGCATCCGCACCCGGTCGATGACGTTCCTCCGTCGCAGCGGCGACCGCGACAGCGGTCGGCCGCACGACCCCGGCCGCCCCGCGCCGACCCGGTGATGGAGCTCGCCGAGTTCCGTGCCGGCCTCGACGCCTGGCTCGACGAGCACGCCGAGGAGCTCGCGCCCGACCGCTCCGGCGGGGACGACCGGAGCGGCACCGAGCTCGACCGCGAGATGGAGCAGCTCTCGAAGGTCAAGCGCCTGACCTTCGACGCGGGGTGGATGCGATGCGGCTGGCCCGAGCGCGTCGGGGGCACGGGCGGCTCCACGCTGTGCCGCGCCTACCTGGGCGAGGCGCTCACGGAGCGCGACCTCGTCGAGCCCGGGATCGCGTCCATGACCGAGGTGCTCGCCCCGACCATGATCGACCACGCCCGGCCGGAGCTCGCGGCGCGGATGGTGCCGCGCCTCCTGCGCGGCGACGAGACGTGGTGCCAGGGGTTCTCCGAACCCGACACCGGCAGCAACCTCGCGGCGCTGGCGTGCCGCGCCACCCCCAGCGACGACGGGTGGCGGGTCAGCGGCCAGAAGGTCTGGACGAGCCTGGCCCAGTACGCGCAGCGGTGCGTGCTGCTCGTCCGCACCGGGGCGGTGGAGGACGCCCACCGGGGCATCACGGCGCTGTTCGTCGACGTCGTCGACGACGACGGCCGGACGGTGCCGGGCCTGACGATCCGCCCCATCGAGACGATCCACGGCCGGGAGGAGTTCTGCGAGGTCTTCTTCGACGACGTGCTCGTGCCCGCCGACCGCACGCTCGGCGAGCCCGGCGCCGGCTGGGGCGTCGCCATGGACCTCCTGCCCTTCGAGCGCAGCACGGCGCTGTGGCACCGGGGGGCCTTCCTCCACCGGCGGCTCGACCAGCTGCTCCGCTCCGTGGGGCCCGACGCGCCCCGGACGCTCCGCCCGCACGACCTCGGGCTGGCGTACCAGCAGCTCCTCTCGTTCCGGGCCCGCTCGCGGCGCACGCAGCACCGGCTCGCCGACGGCGACCGGCTCGGACCGGAGACCTCGGTCGACAAGATCCTGCTGGCGACCACGGAGCAGGCGGTCTTCGACCTGGCCGCCGACGCCCTCCTGGACGAGGTCGCCACCGGCGACGACGACGGCGCCGAGCGCTGGCGGTCCGAGTACCTCTACTCGCGTGCGGCGACGATCTACGGCGGCAGCGCAGAGATCCAGCGGAACATCGTTGCCCGGCGCCTGCTCGACCTCGGGGCCGACCGATGAGCGGCACCGCCGTCGCGCCGGGGGGCATGGACGAGTCGGAGCTCCGGCTCTTCCGCGACGCGATCGAACGGGCCACCGCGTCGCTGTCGGGCGAGCGGCTCGACGAGGCGCTCGAGGACATCGGCTGGGCGGACGCCGCGGCGGCGGACGGGCGCGCCGCGGTCGCGGTGCTGTTCGAGCGCCTCGGCGCCGTCGCCGGCTCCTCCGCCGCGCTCGGGCAGGTGATCCTCGGTGCGCTCGGCCTGCCGCCCGTCGAGGACACCGCGGTGCTGGTCCCGGCGCTCGGCCGCTCGACGGCGACCGGCGGTCGTGGCGGGGGCGACGTCCCCGCACCCGTGCTCGGGCTCGCGGAGCTCCGACGGCGGGGTCACGCACTGGTGGTCGAGGACGACGGCGACCGCACCCGCGCCGCACGGGTGCCCGTGTCGGAGCTCGCCCTCCGCCCGGTCCACGGCATCGACCCCGATGCCGAGCTGGTCGAGGTGACGTTCGCCGGACCCGTCGAGGGGTGGGACTGGGAGGTCGCGCCGCGCCCCTGGGAGGACGCGGTCGCTGCGTCCCGTCGCGCCCTGGCGCACGAGCAGCTGGGCGCGATGCGGACGATGCTGCGCCTGGCGCGGGAGCACGCGCTCCACCGCGTCCAGTTCGGTCAGCCGGTCGCGAGGTTCCAGGCCGTCCGGCACCGCCTGGCCGAGGCGCTCGTCGCGGTGGAGGCGGCCGAGGCCGCGATCGACGGCGCGTGGCTCGATGGCTCGCCCTTCACGGCCACCGTCGCGAAGGCCGTGGCCGGCACCAGCGCGCGGACGGTGCGGCGGCACGCCCAGCAGGTCCTGGCCGGGATCGGCTTCACCACGGAGCACGACCTGCACCGGTTCGTGCGCCGCTCGATCGTGCTCGACGGCCTCTTCGGCGACGCCGCCTCGCTCACCGACGAGATCGGGGAGGCGCTGCTGCGCGCCGGGCACCTGCCCGACCTGCTCCCCCTCTGACGACCGGCTCCCGTCGGTCCCCTCACCCGTTCTGTTCTGCAGAACGGGGTGGGAACCCCCGCTTCGGACGAACAGAACGGGCTGGGTGGTGCGCCGGGTCGGGGTCAGCGCGTCGGCGGGTCAGCGGTCGCGGGACAGGAGCCGGTCGAGGTTGGCGCGCAGCTCGGGCGAGCGGAACGAGCGGTCCTCGGCCGTGAGCGCGAAGTCGATCGTGGCCAGCACCGCCCGCTCGAGGTGGAGGTTGAGCATGCGCTTCGTGTCCTCGGTCGCCTGCCGGGGCAGCCGGGCGATGCGCCGCGCGCAGTCCATCGCCTGGTCGAGCACCTCGTCGTCGGGGCACACGTGGTTCGCCAGGCCGATCGCCGCGGCCCGCTCCGCCGTGATGCGGTCGCCGGTCAGCGCGTACTCCTTGGCGAGCTGCAGGCTCGTGAGCAGCGGCCACGTCACGGGTCCGCCGTCGGCGGCGACGAGTCCCACCGCCACGTGGGGATCCGCGAGGTGCGCCGACTCGGCCATGAAGACGATGTCGGACAGCGCCACGAGGCTGCACCCCAACCCGACCGCCGGGCCGTTCACGGCGGCGACGACGGGGAGGCGGCACGCGGCCATGCCGGCGACGATGCGGCGGCCGTCGTCCAGGGTGCGGCGCCGCAGCCCGTCGTCGCGGGTGAGCTCGTCCAGGTACGTGAAGTCGCCGCCCGCGGAGAACGCCCGGCCGTTGCCGGTGATGACCGCGACGCGGGCGCCGTCGTCCGCGTCGAACTGCGGGAACAGGTCGGCCAGGCCGCGGTGGAGCGCGTCGTTGGTGGCGTTCAGCTGCTCCGGGCGGTTCAGCCGCACGACGCGGATCGCGCCGTCCGCCTCGACCGTCAGCTCGTCGGGCAGGTCGTAGCTCACGACGGGAGCCCCAGGATCCGGGTCGCCACCAGGTTGCGCTGCACCTGCGAGGTGCCCCCCATCACGCTCTGCGCCCTGCTGTACAGGTACACCTTCAGCCACGTGTCGTCGCCACCTCCGTGCGCGCCGCCGCCGATCGACAGCGCAGCGTGCCCCACCGCCTGCTCGACGGACGTCATGAGCAACTTGTCGACCGAGCCCTCCGGCCCGTGCGAGATGCCGTCGAGCCGGTCCGAGAGGCGGCGCGCCACGTGGGCGCGCAGGACCTCGGCCTCGACGATCGCCCACGCGAGGTCGCGGCGCTCCTCGGGCCCCGACCGCGCCGTGTCCTCCCGCGCCACGTCGGTGAGCTGGTTGACGGCCTTCGTGTAGCGCGCGACGTAGCCGAGCTCGCCCGGCTCGCGCTCGTGGCTCACGACGGTCATCGCGAGCCGCCACCCGTCGCCGGGCGCCCCGACCATGTTCGACGCGGGCACGCGGGCCCCGTCGAACACGACCTCGCCGAACTCGCGGGTGATGCCGTTGATCATGCGGATCGGCCGGCGCTCGATGCCCGGCTGGTCCATCGGGACCACGAACGCGGACAGGCCCTTGTGCTTCGGCACGTCGGGGTCGGTGCGTGCGAGCACCAGGCACCAGTCGGCCACGTCCGAGTAGCTCGTCCACACCTTGTGCCCGTGGATCACGAAGTCGTCGCCGTCGCGCTCGGCGCGCGTCCGCAGCGACGCCAGGTCGGAGCCGGCGTCGGGCTCGCTGAAGCCCTGGCACCACCGCTCGCGGCCGCTCACGACCCCGGGGAGGAAGCGGGCCCGGATGTCCTCGTTCCCGTGCTCGAGGATGCCCTGGACCAGGTAGCCGAGGCTCGGGCGGGGCGGCGCCCCGGCACCGGCCAGCTCCTCGTCGAGGATCACGTCGAACGTGGTGGGCAGCGCCTGGCCGCCGATGTCCATCGGCCACGACACGCCGAACCACCCGGCGTCGTAGAGCGCCTGGTGCCAGCGGGCCTGGCCCTCCCAGTACTCGTCGGAGGTCGACGAGGTCGGGAGGCCCGGGTTGTTCTCGATCAGCCACGCCCGGAGCCGGGCCCGGAAGTCGGCCTCCTCCGGCGAGTCACCGAAGTCCATCGTCGCCCCCGATGCCCCGGTCGTGGAGCACGCGCTCCAGGCTCGGACCGACGCCGCCGAGCAGCTCGGTCGACAGCAGCGTCCGCCGCAGGTGCACGTGGGCACGGCACTCCCACGTGTTGCCGATCCCGCCGTGCACCTGGATGGCCGCCTCGCACACGTCCCGGGCCGACCGCGCGCAGTAGGCCTTGGCCACCGACGCCGCGTCGAGCGCCTCGGCGGGGTCGAGCGCGTCGGCGGCCCACGCCGCGTACCGGGCGATGCTGCGCGAGCCCTCGGTCGCGACCAGCGCGTCGGCGAGCAGGTGCTGCACCGCCTGGAACGACCCGATGGGTCGGCCGTACTGCTGCCGGTCGACCGCGTAGCCGGCGGCGAGGGCGACCGCGCCCTCCATCGTGCCCACGAGGTCCGCGCAGCTCACCGCGAGCCCGAGGGCGGTCCACGCGGTCAGGTCCGCGTCGGTCAGCGGCGCCGCACCCTCGACCGGGTTCGTGGGCGAGGACGGGTGGAGCGCCACCCGCCGGGTGAGGTCGGTGGTGGCCGCGCCGGCGTCGAGCTCCACGGCCACGAGCGCCCAGCCGCCGTCGCCCGCGTCCGCCACGAGCAGCGC
>JAEVZA010000019.1 GCA_023392475.1 Actinomycetes bacterium
TCCCAGCGCGCGCCGGCGTCGGTGAGGACCTCGCCCGGGATCGGCGCCTCGACGTCGGGGGATGCGGACGGCACGCTGACGGCCGGCTCGCCGGGGCGGCGCGCGCTGGGGTGCAGCGACACGAACGGCAGGAGCGCGGCGCCCGCGAGGACGAGCACGGCGCTCCCGACGTACGCGGCGGCGGGTTCCGCGGCGTAGAGGAAGCCGCCGACCACGGGGCCGACGATGAGCCCGAACTGCCAGGACGCCGAGAAGAGCGGGACGATGCGCGGCAGCTCGTCGGGCGCGACGAGCGTGGCCGGCAGGGCGCGCAGCGCGGGTGCGGCGAGCGCCCGGAACGCCCCGTAGGCGAGGACGAGCAGGATGATCGCGGAGAACGTCGCCGACCCACGCGCCGTGAGCACGGCGAGCCCGATCGAGCACGCGGCCTCGCCGACGTAGCCGATGCCCGCGATCAGCCGCCGGTCGACCCGGTCCGCCAGCGCTCCCGCCGGGAGGGCGAGCAGGAGGGCAGGCGCGAACTCGGCGAGCCCGAGGAGCCCGAGGTCGAGCTCCCGGCCCGTGATCGCGAACACCTGCACGCCGAGGGCGGTTAGCTGCGCGATCGCCGCCATCGTCGTCAGCGTCCCGGCGACCAGGAAGAGCACCGGCGAGCGGCGCCGGAGGAGCGCCAGCGCCGTCACCCCGGGCGGTGCGGGCGGTTCCGGGGTGGTGGGGGCGGCGTCGGTCATGGGTCGGGGCGGCGGTGCGGGGCGGGGGGCGCCCCTCGGGCGGACGAACGCTACCGGTGGTCCGTCGCGACCCGGGCGGAGTTCTGGGTACCGTGGCGCCGCCACGACCCGACCCAACGACCAGGAGACCGCCGTGCCGACGTCGTCGTCCCGCCACCGCCCGTCCGGGCGCACCACGCCGCTCACCGCCGTCGCGCTCGCGCTGCTGGTGGTGGCGTTCCTCGCCGGCTGCAGCTCCGACGACGACGCCTCCGGCACCACGACCACGGCGAAGGCGTCCACGTCCACGACCGCGGCGCCGAAGGAGCTGACGATCCTGGTCACGAACGACGACGGCGTGAAGGCGCCGGGCATCGACGCGCTCGTCACCGCGCTCACGAAGCTGCCCGACACGAAGGTGATCGTCAGCGCGCCGGCGTCGGACCAGAGCGGCAGCGGCGGCAAGACCACGCCGGGCACGCTCTCGGCCGGGCCGTCCACCACCGCGAGCGGCTACCCCGCGACGTCGGTCATCGGGTACCCGGCCGACTCGGTCGACTGGGCGCTCGACGGCGGGATCCCCGAGCACCCGCAGCTCGTGGTCTCGGGCATCAACTCCGGCCAGAACATCGGCAAGCTCATCGAGCTGTCCGGGACCGTCGGCGCCGCCCGCGCGGCGTCGAGCAAGGGCGTGCCCGCGCTCGCGGTCAGCGCCGGGTTCGCCTCGACCATCGACTTCAGCACCGCTGCGAAGCTCGCGGTCGACTGGGTGCAGGCGCACCGGGCCGACATCCTCGCCGGCAAGATGGCCACGACGCCGGCGCCGGTCGCCAACCTCAACGTGCCGACCTGCTCCGCGGGCACGGTGCACGGGGTGGTCGACGCCACCGTCGACACCACCTCCCAGGTGCCGGTCGCCCCGGTCGACTGCACGGTGACCGCCGGGGCGGTCGCGCCGTCCACGGACATCGCGGCCTTCGCCGCCGGCTACGCCCCGCTCTCGGTGGTCACGGTGACCGCCGGCGCCGGCGG
Source organism: Actinomycetes bacterium (assembly GCA_023392475.1). Taxonomy (GTDB): domain Bacteria; phylum Actinomycetota; class Acidimicrobiia; order Acidimicrobiales; family Microtrichaceae; genus JAEVZA01. The sequence goes on from JAEVZA010000019.1 coordinate 1,743, forward strand.
CTGAGGGCCGCCGGGACCGTCCCGCTCCCGGCGTCCACCCGGTCGGGAGCGTCCCGTCCACCGGGCAGGGCTCGCCACGCAGCGTGGCGGTCGTGCGACCATCCGGTGAACGCAGGGTGAGAACCCCCGGAATTCCCGTCGGCGACCGGGATCGAACGTTGACGGTGGTTCAGCATTGTGCGTGTGATGGCACGGTCCGCGTGGCGATGCGGACCTCGTCCTGAGGGGGATCCATGCGCAAGTGGACTCGTGTCCTGCCCGTACTCGCCGGGCTCGTCCTGGTGGTGGCGGCCTGCACCACCACGCCGACGGGCCCACCGGCCTCGACGACCAGCACCACGACCAGCAGCACGACGTCGACGACGGCACCGCCCGTCGACAACGACAACGACGGCTTCAACTCGCTGTCGGACTGCAACGACAACGACGCGTCGATCTACCCGGGTGCGCCCGACCCGATCGACATCAACAACCTCGACAGCAACTGCGACGGCCAGGACGGCGTCGCCACCGACATCGTCTACGTGAAGGCGTCCTCGGGCGTGGACTCGAGCACCTGCGGCGACATCTCGGAGCCGTGCGCCACGATCGGCCAGGGCGAGGGGCGGGCCATCGCCTCGAACAAGAGCACGGTCGCCATCGCCGGGGGCGCCTACCCGAAGTTCTCGGTCGTCGGCGGCATCGAGATCCGGGGCGGCTTCGGCCAGAACTTCAAGCGCGGCTCCGCCGCGACCCTGCCGACGACCGGCACGGTCAACGGCAGCTTCGACACCTCGCTCGGCGCGAGCGCGGCGATCATCGCCGACGGCATCAACACGACGACCCTGGTCGCGGACCTCACGGCCGTCGGTGCCGACGAGTCGGCGAACGGCCGGGCGAGCTACGGCGTCGTGGTCCGCAACTCGACGTCGGCGCTGACGCTCAACACCATCGGCGTGCAGGGCGGCCGGGGCGGCACCGGTTCGGCGGGCGCGGCGGGCACGTCGGCCACGCAGACCCCGGCGGCCTCGGGCAGCGCCGGTGAGAACGGCGAGGACGGGATCACCACGTGCTCGACGTCGCGGCAGGCCGGTGGCAGCGGTGCCGCCGGCGCCGGGATCGGCGGCAACGGCGGCTCCCAGGACAGCTCGTGCACGCTGGGCGTGTGCGTCGGCGGCTCGTGCGACGCCACGGCGGGCCTCACCGGTGGCAACGCGTCGCAGACCGGCGCCGGCTCGTGC
>JAEVZA010000054.1 GCA_023392475.1 Actinomycetes bacterium
GCACGAGCCAGGGTCGGCCGGTGAGGTCGGCGAGCACCCGTCGGAAGGCCCCCGACCGTGCGCCCCCGCCCAGCAGCAGGTGGTCGCCCTCCGGTCGCTCGCCGAGCGCGGCGGCGAGCGCGTCGAGGCCGTCGAGCAGCCCGCACAGCACCCCCTCGACCGCGGCACGGGCGAGGTCCTCGCGCCGGACGTCGGATCGGATGCCCGAGAGCACGCCGGTGGCGTGGGGCCGGTCGGGCGTGCGCTCGCCGTCGAGGTAGGGGAGGAGCGTGAGGCCGCCGGCGCCGGGCACGCCGTCGAGCGCCATGCGGTCGAAGGTGGCGAGGTCGACGCCGAGCAGGCGGGCCACCGCGTCCGCGACCTTGGTCGCGTTCAGCGTGCACACGAGCGGCAGGTACCGGCCCGTGGCGTCCGCGAAGCCGGCCACCGCGCCGGACGGGTCCGCGGTCGGCCGCTCCGCCGTGGTGGACACGGTGCCGGAGGTGCCGAGCGAGATCGACACGTCGCCGCTCGCCAGGCCGACGCCCACGGCCGCGGCCATGTTGTCGCCGGTGCCCGGGCCGACGACGATCCCGACGGGCAGGCCCAGTTCGGCGGCCGGTCCGGGCAGGAGCGTCCCGGCGGCCTCCGTCGGGCCGAGCACGCGCGGCAGCCACGACTCGTCGGCCACCTCCGGCGCGGCGAGCTCGAGCAGGTCGGCCCGGTACGCGCCCTCCGACGGCGACCACCATCCGGTGCCCGACGCGTCCCCGCGGTCGGTGACGTGGTCCCCGCACAGCCGCAGCGTGAGCTCGTCGTGGGGGAGCGCGACGCGGGCGATGAGGTCCACCACCTCCGGTTCGGTGGCGCCGAGGTGCGCGAGCTTCGCGACCGTGAACGCGGCGACGGGCACGCTGCCGCAGGCCTCGGCCCACGCGCTGCGGCCCAGCCGGGCGACGAGCCGGTCGGCCTCGGGCGCCGCGGTCGTGTCGTTCCAGAGCATCGCCGGGCGCAGCGGCCGGTCGTCCGCGTCGAGGCACACGAGCCCGTGCTGCTGGCCGGCGATCGACACCGCGGCCACGTCGCGCCGCGCGTCGCCGCACTGGCCGACCGCGTCGACGAGCGCGCCCCACCACGCGTCGGGCGACTGCTCCGAGCGGGGCGGTGTGGTCGGCGGGTGCGGCGCGCGCCCGTGGGCGACGAGCTCCCCGGTGTCCGCGTCGCGCAGCTCCACCTTCGTGGAGCCGGTCGACGAGTCGACCCCGGCGACGAGGCGGCGCGCAGGCGCATCGGTGCCCGTCGGGCTCACCGGACCCCGAGCAGGAGCTCGTTGACCAGCTGGTCGAGGCGCTCGTGGCCCGCGCCGCCGGCGGCCAGGGCTCCCTCGTCGAACCGCTCGGTCCGGAGCGCCTCCAGCGCGCCGGCGTCGAGCCAGTCCACCTGGCCGCGCCCGAGGTCGCCGGCGCGCACCTCCGCCAGCGCGGCCTGGATCTCCGGGTCCTCGTCGAAGCGCCGCGACTTGTCGGCGAGGATCTTGTAGGTCCGCATGCAGCCCCGGGCGAACTCCCACACGCCGTCGGGGTCCTCGGTCCGGTACGCGTGGGCGTCGAAGTGGCGCATGCCGTCCCAGCCCGACGACTCGAGGAGCCGCACGGTGTGGAAGGCGTCGCGCTGACCCTCGGACCCGAAGCGCAGGTCCTGGTCGAACTTCCCGACCGACTGGGCGTTGAGGTCGATGTGGAACAGCTTCCCGGCCCACAGGGCCTGCCCGACGGCGTGGTGGAACGACAGCCCGGACATCGTCTCGTGGGCGAACTCGGGGTTGAGGCCCACCATCTCCGGCCACTGGAGCCGGTCGATGAAGGCCAGCGCGTGGCCGACGGTGGGCAGGAACAGGGTCGCCCGCGGCTCGTTCGGCTTGGGCTCCAGCGCGAAGCGGAGGTCCTGGCCGCGCTCGCGGACGTGGGCGCAGCACACGTTGACCGCCTCGCGGTAGCGGTCGAGCGCCGCAGCCACGTCCTTCGAGGCGTCGCACTCGACGCCCTCCCGGCCGCCCCACATCACGTACACCTCGGCGCCGAGCTCGAGGCCGAGGTCGATCGACCGCAGCGCCTTCTGCATGGCGAACCGCCGCACGGCCGGGTCGTTCGCGGTGAAGGCGCCGTCCGCGAAGACGGGGAGCGAGAAGAGGTTCGTGGTCGCCATCGGGACCCGCATGCCCGTCGCGTCGAGCGCCCGGCGGAACCGCTTCAGGATCGCCTCGCGCTCGGACGCGGTCGCGTCGTGGGGCACGAGGTCGTCGTCGTGGAAGTTCACGCCGTGCGCGCCGAGGTCCGCGAGCCGGTGCACGGCGTCGACCGGGTCGAGCGGTGGCCGGGTCTCGTGGCCGAACGGGTCGCGGCCCCGGTTGCCGACGGTCCAGAGGCCGAAGGTGAACCGGTCCGCCGGCGTCGGCTCGAACGGGTCGCTCATCGACACGCCTCCTCGTCGGTCGACAGGACGCCGCGACCCTAGGCGCCGTGCGCCGCCACGCGCCCCGGATCGTCGGTGGGCCGGGTGTCGGGGGTGCTGGCACCACCCCGACGGGGCGTGGTCGCCGTGTTGTCGGCGGGGTCGTCGCCGTGGGTAGATGTGGCCCATGCAGGCGATCGGGCTCGTGGCGACGTCACGCGTCCGGCGCCGGTGGGCGGGTCTCGTGTTCCTCGGTCTCCTGGCCGGCGTCGTGGGTGGGCTGGCCACCGGCGCCGTGGCGGGGATCCACCGGACGGACAGCGCGGCCGACCGGCTGATCGACGGCGCCCGGATGCCGGCGGCCCGCGTCGCCTACCAGGAGATCGATCCCGTCGGCTCGGTCGTCGGCGCCGCCCGGCTCGAGCAGCGGCTCCGGGGGCTCCCGCACGTGCGGGGCGTGTGGCCGTACGCCGGGTTCATCGGGCGGACGACGACGACCAAGGACTGGTACTACCCGATCGCCGGCTCGACCCCGCTCACCACGGCCTACCGGCCCCAGGTCGTCGAGGGCCGGCTGCCGGCGGACGACGCGCTCGACGAGGTGGTCGTCAGCGTGCAGACCGCGGAGAACCTCGGGCTGCGGGTCGGGACCCGCGTCCCGATGGACCTGTACACGGCGGCCCAGATGGCGAGGATCAACGAGGACTCGGAGGTGCCCCCGGGCGCCGGCCACCTCGACCTGCGCGTCGTCGGCGTGATCCGTGACCCGGCGGACCTGTCGCTCGGCCTGTCGGAGCGCACGATGATCGGCTCGCCGGCGATGTCGCGGCTGACCGGTCCGGGGCTGCTGCCCGGTCGCGGCTGGCTGGTGTCCCTCGACGACCGCGGTGCGGGCGTGGACCGGCTGCGCAGCGAGCTGCGGGCGGGCTTCGACGACCCGAGCACGGTCCGCGTGTCGAGCACGCACGACGCCGTGGAGGCGGCGTCGGACGCGGTGGCGGTCCTGCGCCTCGGCCTGGTCGTGCTCGCCGGTGTGGTGGCGCTCGTCGGGGCCTTCGCGCTCGCCCAGGGCGTCCGCCGGCACCTCGGCCGCAACGCCGCCGAGGACGCCTCCCTCGGCGCGCTCGGGTTCACCATCGGGGACCGGGTGCTGGCGTCGTCGTTGGCGTCGCTCGCCTCGGCGGCCACCTCGGCGGTGGTCGTGGTCGGGGTCGGCGTCGCGGTCTCGCCGCTGTTCCCGATCGGTCGGCCCCGGGTCGTCGAACCGACGCCGGGGATCGACGTCGACGGATGGGCGCTCGCGATCGGCGCGCTCGTGACGGCGCTGGTCGTCGTCGGGGTGTTCGCGGTCGTCGCCTACGCATCCCTCCGTCGCCGAC
>JAEVZA010000086.1 GCA_023392475.1 Actinomycetes bacterium
CCGCTGCTCCCAGCGCACGGTCACGAACGCCTCGCGGACGCCGTCGAGCAACCGCCGCAGCACCGGCACCCGCACCGTGGCCGTGGCCCCCGGGCGCATCGGGGCGACGTCGAGCTCGCCGCCGTCCACGACGTCGCCGTCGGTCGACAGCTCCCACCGGGCGCGGAGGTCGGCGGTGTCGGTGAAGTGCCGCACGTTGGTGAGGCGCACGCGGCCCCGTGCCGCGTCGACCACCGCCAGGTGCACGGGCCGCCCGACGTGCGCCACCTCGGTCATCGCCGGGTGCGGCACGCGGTCGGCCGACACGAGGCCGTCGCAGATGAAGTTGCCGTCGTTCGGGTGGTCGTCGAAGTCGCCGCCGTAGCCCCACGACGGGGCGCCATCGGGCCCGGTCGGCCCCGGCAGCGGGATGCCGTGCTCCAGCCACTCCCAGATGAAGCCGCCCTGCATGCCGGGCGTGGCGCGGAACGCCTCCCAGTGGTCGCTCAGACCGCCGTTCGAGTTGCCCATGGCGTGGGAGTACTCGCACAGGATCACGGGCCGCCGGTCGTCGCCGTCCCACCGTGCCCGGGCCACGGCGTCCTCGAGCTCGGGGTACATCGGGCACACGACGTCGCTCACCGGCGCGTCGGCCTGCAGGTCGTGCATGAACGGGCCCTCGTAGTGGACGGGACGGGACGGGTCCCACGCGCGGAGGAAGGCGGCCGCCTCGGCGTGCGGCGGGCCGACGCCCGACTCGTTGCCGAGCGACCAGAGCACGACGGACGGGTGGTGGACGTCGCGCCGCGCCATCCGCTCGACGCGCTCCACCATCGTGCGGGCGTATCGCGGGTCGTGGCAGAGCGACACCTGCCGGCCGTGGGACTCCACGTCGGCCTCGTCCACGAGGTACAGCCCGAGCTCGTCGCACAGCTCGGCGAAGTGCTCGTCGTGCGGGGCGTGCGCACCGCGCACCGCGTTGAGGTTGTGCGCCTTCATCAGGCACAGGTCCGTCCGCGTGAGCTCCCGGTCGACGGCGCGACCGCGCGCCGGGTCGTGCTCGTGGTGGTTCACGCCGTGGAGCATCACCGGCTCGCCGTTGACCAGCAGCTGGCGGTCGGCCACCTCGACCGACCGGAACCCGGTGCGCACCGCGCCGACCTCGACGACCTCGCCGGCCGGGTCCCGCAGCGTCACGACCGCCCGGTACCGCTCCGGCGACTCCGCCGACCAGGGCCGCACGCCCGGCACGCGCACCTCGCCCTCGACCTCGCCCGGCCGGATGAACGTGGCGGAGAAGAGCTGCATCGCCTCGCCGTCGGCCTGCCACACCGGCACGTCGAGGCGACCGGTCCCGGCGAGGCGCCGGCCCCGCTCGGTCTCGACGTCCACCTCGACCGTCCACCCCGGCTCGCGCCGCGCCGCGCCCTCGACGGCGACGCGGGCGCCGAGCGTGCCCGTCGGGCGCTCCGGATCCGCGCGATCCAGGCCCGGGACCAGCGCAACGCGGGCGAGGTGCGTCGGTGCGGTGGAGTGCAGCGACACGGTGCGCTGCAGCCCGCCGTGCCACCACTGGTCCTGGTCCTCGACCCACGTCTGCGCCGACCAGCGCACGACGACGAGCGCGATCGTGCAGCGGCGGCCGGGCCGGACGTGGTCGGTGAGGTCGAACTCGCTCGGCAGCCGGCTGTCGGTGCCCATGCCCACGGCCACGCCGTCGACGAACGCGACGACCACCGACTCGGCGCCCCCGACCCGCAGCACCGTCCGCCGCCCCCGCCAGGACCTCGGCACGACCACCTCCCGGCGGTACACGCCGGTCGGGTTCGCGTCGGGCACCGACGGCGGCTCGAGGTCGAAGGGCATGACGACGTTCGTGTAGTGCGGTGCCCCGTGGCCCTGGAGCGTCCACGCCCCCGGCACCTCGATCGTCCCCGCCGGGTCGTCGTCGAGGAGCGCGCCGGTCGTGACGTCCTCCGGGCGGTCGAACAGCCGGAAGTCCCACGCACCGTCGAGCGAGCGCCACCACGGCGACGCGGACGGGTCGTGTGCACGGGCCGTCACCGCGTCGGGGCACGGGACCATCGCCGGGCGGACGGGCAACCGGTTCCACGACGTCAGCTCGGGGTCGCGCCACCACTCCGGCCGGAGGGCGGGCGCGGACGCGGCTGTGGCAGGGCTGGAGCTGGCGGGGCGCGGCACGCCCGGACGCTACCGGGACCGGTCAGGCCGGCGACGAGCTGCGCAGCACCTCGAGCGCGCGGTCCGCGTGCACGTCCATGTTCATCTCCGACGAGATGGCGGCGAGGATCGTGCGGTCGGTGCCGATCACGAACGTGGCGCGCTTGTTCATGAGCGGACCCATGCGCTTCACGCCGAACTGCGACGCCACCGCGCGGTCGGTGTCGGACAGCAGCGGGTAGCCGAGGCCGTGCTTCTCGTCGAACGCGGCCTGCTTGTCCACCTTGTCGGCCGAGATGCCGACGCGCTGCGCACCGACGTCGGCGAACTCCCCGGCGAGGTCCCGGAAGTGGCACGACTCCTTCGTGCAGCCGGTGGTCATGGCCTTCGGGTAGAAGAACAGCACGACGGGTCCCTCCGCGAGGAGGTCCTCGAGGTGCACCTGGGCGCCGGACTGGTCGGGCAGGGTGAAGTCGGGGGCGACGTCGCCGGTCTCGAGCATGGGCTGACCTCCGGGTGGGCACCGAGCGGCTGCTCGCTCGTTGAACTTCGGAACGCGAGACGCTATTCCGTCGGCGGGCCGTCCGTGGTGAGGCGTGCCCGCAGCTCCGCCACGACGCCGTCGTCGAGGCCCGCGTCGCGCAGGTAGCCGGCGACCCCGCCGTGGTCCCGGTCGAGCCGGTCGAGCGTCGCCGCCATCGTCTCCGGGCGGGCCGACCACACGCCCTCGGCCATCTCCACCTCGCTCACCTGCCCCTCGGGCAGTTGGCGGATCCACAGCCAGTTGACCTGCAGCGCCACGGCGCGGGCGGAGCGCGCGTAGTCCTCGACGATCACGTCCCGGTCGGCGCCGAGCGACCCGAGCAGCAGCGCGGTCAGCAGGCCCGTGCGGTCCTTGCCGACCGCGCAGTGGTAAGCGACGCCGCCGGGCGCGCCGGCGATCGACTCGAGCGCGGCGGTGAACCGCGGCGAGAAGGCAGTCAGGATCTCGGCGTAGCGGTGCGGGAGGACGTCACGCGGCGCCATCGCCTCGTCGTCCCAGCGGTAGGCCGGGTCGAGCACGGGCAGGTGCAGGACCTCGACGTCGGGGCCGTCGAACACGCCCTCGTGGTCGCGCTCGCTCGTGTCGCGCAGGTCGATCACGCGGCGCACGCCGTGGTCGTGCAGCCCCGCCGCCGACTCGATCCCGCACCGGTGGAGCGCGTCGGCCCGCACGACGAGCCCGGGGCGGAGCCGTCGACCGCGGCCGACGGGCAGCCCTCCGAGGTCGCGGGCGTTGAAGATGCCGTCCCGGGCGAGGGTGATGCGCAGGGCGCCGGTGGGCACGGTCCGTCAGTCGAGCGCCAGGACGACGCCGACGCCGTCGGCCGTCACGCGGAGGTCGTCGACGCGCACGGGCAGCGTGTCGTCCGTGCCGGGCACCAGCGGCAGCTGCAGCGTCGACGGGAACCGGAGGCGGAGCGGCGCCCACGCGGCGACGCCGCCGACCCGGCGGCTGAGGTCGTTCACGAACGACGGCACGATGCTCGGCATCTCGAGCCACGCCGCCTGCACGGTCAGCTCGAGGCGGCCCCGGACGAGGCGGGTGCGCACCTCGGTCCGCACCGCGGCCCGCAGGTCGGGGAACCGCTCCGAGAGGATGCGCGTCTGCCGGAGCCGCCCGCCCACCTGCTGCTCGCCGAGGTCGACCTCCAGCTCGAACGGCATCGGGAGCCCGTCGAGCGCGAGGGCGAGCAGCAGCTGCGCCACCTTGTCGACCACCGAGCCGGCGAGGGCCATGCCCACCCGCTTGCCGGCGACCGGCACCGGCTCGGCGCGGCCCACCACGCCCTCACGGGCGCGCAGCCCGAACGAGAGCAGGCCCGACGAGACGCTCGTGTCCGCACGCCCCGCGGCGACGCCGAGGTCCGCCAGCACGGCACCCACGTCGGCCGGGAGGTCGGTGCCGATCGTGCCGACGTGCTCGCCGAGGGAGGCGAAGAGGCCGCCGCCCATCGAGCCGAACAGCAGGTTGGTCATCTGGGTGACGGCGGTCCAGGCGTCGGGGTCGACGCCCTCCGGCGTCGGGGCGTCGGGGTCGACGGACACCGACACCAGCTCGGCGCCGACGAGGTCCAGCCCGACGGTCACCGTGAGGTCCTCGTGGACCTCGAGCACCGGATCGACGAGTGCCTCGACGCGGACGGGGATCGGCGCGGGCGACGACGGCATGCCGAACGGCGTGGCGTCGACGTCGCCCTCCATGTCCGCGGCGCGCGCCGCGACGTCGCCGTCGGCGGTGACGATCGCACGTGCGCGGCCACCGTCGTCGCTGCGGAGGTCGAGCCGGCCACCGGTGATCGTGAGCCCGAGCGTGAGGAGCACCTCGCCCATGCCAGGTAGCACCAGCTGCTGCTCGAGCGGCTCGATCGGGACGCCCTCGCCCACCGCCACCAGGACCAGGTCGTTGAGCAGGTCCTGGGTGACGGAGGCGCACATCGCCCAGCGTCGTGGGGCGGGCGGGGTCATGGGCGCGGCGCCTGGATCATGGCCCCGTGGTCTAGCCCACGGGGCGCCCGGCGAGGGAGTCCGGCCTCACGTCTCCATGAGGTAGGTCCGGACCGCCCGCCACGACGGGTGCATGAGCTTGGCGATGCCGCGGTGCTCGAGCTGGCGGATCCGCTCCCGGGACAGCCCGATGCGGTCGGCGACCTGGGCCACCGACAGCGGCTCGTCGCCCTCGAAGCCGTACCGGAGCTTGAGGATCTCCGACTCGCGCTCGTCGAGCACGCTGAGCATCCGGTCGAACTCGTCGGGGAGCAGGTGCGAGGTCGCCTCCTCCACCGCGGCGCGTGCCGTGGGGTCCTCGACGAAGTCGCCCAGCTCGGCGCCGTCGTCGCCGACGGCGCCCGAGAGCGACACCGGGTCGGCCGAGACGCGGAGCAGCTCGTTGACCCGCTCCTCGGAGAGGCCTGCGGCCTCGGCGAGCTCGTCGGGCCGCGGGGCCCGCCCGTGGGTCTGCTCGAGCATGGTCGTCATCTCGCGCAGGCGCAGCAGCTCGTCGTTGGCACGCGACGGGAGCCGCACCGACGAGCGGGAGGCGGCGATGCCGCGGGAGATGAACTGGCGGATCCACCACACGGCGTAGGTGGAGAACCGGAAGCCCTTCTCGGCGTCGAACTTCTCGACGGCCCGGATCAGACCGAGGTTGCCCTCCTGGATGAGGTCGAGGAGGGGCACGCCCGAGGACTGGTAGCGCTTGGCCACCGACACCACGAGCCGGAGGTTGGAGTTCACGAAGAGGTCGGAGGCGTCCTTGCCGGCACGCACCTGCTTGCGCAGCTCACGTCGGTCCGCCGCGGTGGCCGACCCGTTCAGCTGGGTCAGGCGCTCCCCGGCGGCCCGGCCCTGCGCGATGGTGCGGGCCAGCGCCTGCTCGCCCTGGGGCGTCAGCAGGGGGTGCTTGCCGATCTCGTCGAGGTACATCCCGACCGGGTCCTGCGGACCGACACGCTTCCGCGGGGCCGGACGGGCAAGGGTCGCATCGCTCACGGTCGTCCCAACAACGGCACACCGCTGCACATGCCCGCCCGAGGGCCGTCCAGGTGTGACGCATGTCCCCCGCCCGGGCCGGCCGGTCGCGGGCCGCGGTCGGTCGGCCGCGCACGGCTGCCAAGCTGGGACGATGTCGCCCGGACCGACGGACGGGGAGCAGCTCGAGGGCACGGCCGCGGCGGACCCGCCGCCCGATCCGCTCCACGACGCGCCACCGGCGCCGGACCCGTCCCACGG
>JAEVZA010000104.1 GCA_023392475.1 Actinomycetes bacterium
CGGGTGGGGGCTTGGACCCGGCGGCCGGCCCCGCCGGCGCGCCCGGCGCGGCCCGGGCGCCCGACGGCGCGCCGCCGCTCGAGCTCGGGATCGAGCACCTGGTCGCCGGCGGGTCGGGACTCGCCCACGAGCCGTCGGGGCGCGTCGTCCTCGTCGACGGGGGCCTGCCGGGCGAGGTGGTGCGGGTGCGGCTCGTCGACGAGCGCGAGCGGCTCGCCCGCGGGAGGGTCGAGTCGGTGGTCGTGGCGTCCCCCGACCGGGTCGATCCGCCGTGCCCGATGGTCGCTGCGGGCTGCGGCGGGTGCGACCTCCAGCACGCCGCGCCGGCGTCGCAACCGGCGCTCAAGGCGGCGATCGTCCGCGACGCGCTCGCCCGCCCGACGAGGCGCGGCGAGCTGCCGCACGACCTGCCGATCACGATCGCCCCGGTACTGCCCGCCACGGGCTTCCGCACCACGGTGCGCGCCGCGGTGGTCGACGGACGCGCGGGCTTCCACGCCCGTCGGTCCGACGACGTGGTCGTGATCGACCACTGCCTCGTGGCGCACCCGCTCGTGGACGAGGTGCTGGCCGAGGGCCGCTTCCCGGGTGGGGTCGAGGTCACCATCCGGGTCGGCGCCCGCACGGGTGAGCGCCTCGTGGTGGTGTCGCCCGCCGTCGGCGAGGGCACGGTCGTGCCGGCCGACGTCCGCCTCGTCGGCGCCGACGAGCTGCGATCCGGTCGTCGCGCGTGGATCCACGAGGAGGTGGCGGGCCGGCGGTTCCGCATCTCCGCCCCGTCGTTCTTCCAGGCCCGCCCCGACGGCGCGGAGGCGCTCCTCGACGCGGTGGCCCGCGCCATCGGGCCCACCGACCCGACGGCCGACCGACTCGTCGACCTCTACGGCGGTGTCGGGTTGTTCGCCGCGGGCCTCGGGTGGTCGTCGCCGGTGCTGGTGGAGCGGTCGGCGTCGTCGGTCGCCGACGCTCGGCGCAACCTCGATGGTGTGGGGGCGACGGTCGTGCGGACGGCGGTCGAGCGCTGGCACCCGTCCCACGCGGATGTCGTCGTCGCCGACCCGGCCCGCAGCGGCCTCGGCCGCGCCGGGGTGCGCGCGGTCGCCGCGGTCGGGGCGCGCGCCGTCGCGCTCGTCAGCTGCGACCCGGCCGCGATGGCGCGGGACCTCACCCTGCTGCGGGCGGACGGCTACGAGCCGACCGGCATCGAGGTGGTCGACCTGTTCCCGCACACGCACCACGTGGAGGCGGTGACCGCGCTGGTGCGCGCGTGACGGCGCTCCCGTCCCGGTCGCATCGGTCCGCGGCCCTCGCTCCCGTCGTCGTCCTCCTCCTGGCCCTCACGTCGTCGCTCGCCGCCGCCTGCGCGTCCGACGACGGCGACGGCGGTGCCGCAGCGGCGACCTCCTCGACGGTGCCGTCCGCGTCGGCGACCGTCCCCGCCGACTGCCCGGCCGAGGACACCCCGCCGGAGCGGCTCGTGCCCCAGGTCGTGTCACGCGTCGCGCACGACCCCGACGCGTTCACCGAGGGCCTCGTCCTCCACGACGGCCGGCTGTACGAGAGCACCGGGCGCGAGGGCCACTCGACGGTGCGGGAGGTCGACCCCGCGACCGGGCGCGCCGTGCAGGAGCGGCGCCTCGCCGACCGGTACTTCGGCGAGGGCCTGGCCGTCGGACCCGACGACACGCTCGTGCAGCTGACGTGGAAGGACGGCGTCGCGTTCGTGTGGGACCGCCCCGAGCTGCAGGCGGCGGGTCGCCACCGCTACGAGGGCGAGGGGTGGGGCCTGACGACGCTGGACGACGGGACGTTCGTGATGAGCGACGGGTCCGACCGCCTCACCGAGCGCGACCCACGGGACTTCCACGTCGTGGCGACGTGGCAGGTGGCTCGCGCCGACGGACCCGTGGACGAGCTGAACGAGCTCGAGTGGGACGGCACCCACCTCTGGGCGAACCGGTGGCAGACCGACGAGATCGTCCGCATCGACCCCCGGTGCCACCGCGTCGACGGCGTCGTCGACGCGTCCTCCCTCACCGCCGCGGCCCGGCTCGCTCCCGGCGCCGGTGCGGGCGGGATCGACGTCCTCAACGGGATCGCGCACGTCCCGGGCACGGATCGCTTCCTCGTCACCGGCAAGCTGTGGCCGGTGATGTTCGACGTCCGCTTCGTCCCCGCGTGAGCGCGCCCGCCGCCGAACCGGACCGGGTGCACCGGCGGCGCTGGGCGACCGTCGTCGCGGTCGGGCTCCTGCTGGTCGTCGCGCCGTCGTGCTCGTACACCGGCTACGACGACCTCGAGATGGGGCAGTGCCTGCCGAGCGGCGCCGGCGTGGAGGGCGTGCGCGTGGCCGAGCCGGACATCGTGCCGTGCTCGCACCCGCACCTCTACGAGGTCTATGCGAGGGGTCGGCTGGAGCCGCCGACGCGGGCGTGGCCCGGACAGGACGAGCTGGACGTCAACGCCGAGCGGGTGTGCGCCCTGCAGGTGCCCGACGCCACCGGACGAGAGATCGTCGACCTGCCCGAGGGCGTGAGGTCCGTCCAGGTCGCGCCAGGCCGGGAGGCGTGGGACGCCGGCGAGCGGGCCGTCGAGTGCCTGTTCCGGTACCCGCGGACGACCACGGACACCCTGGTGGTCGATCGCTGAAGGCGTGGCCCCGGTGCTCGGTCGCGCTAGCTTGCGCGGCGTCAGCGGGCGCGTGGGGGCGTGCCCGACGGGGAGGGACGCATGGCCAGGCCGGCACAGGGCGCGATGTACGGGCGCGACTCGTGGTCGTGGGAGCTCAACAGCCGCTGGTTCCCGCTGATCGGCGGTCCGCGCGCCGCGATCCTGCAGGTGTGCGACCCGAAGGTGGCGGCCGGCGTCGCGTCGTACAGCACCTACAAGACCGATCCGCTCGGACGCCTGGAGCGCACGCTCGACGCGATGCTCGCCATCGGGTTCGGCTCCCCGGAGCGCCGGGAGGCCACGCTGCACGGGCTCGAGCGGGGTCATCAGGCCGTGCGCGGCACCACGGCCGACGGCGAGCCGTACCGGGCCGACGAGCCCGAGCTGAAGTACTGGGTGCTCGCCACGCTGGTGGACACGGTGATCGAGGTCGAGCGCCGCTACGTGGGCCGGCTGCGCGAGCGGGACCGGGCCGAGTACTTCCAGGAGTCGAAGATCATGGCGACGGCGTTCGGCGTGCCCGACGAGCTCGTGCCACGTGACCTCGACGCCTTCCGCGGCTACGTGGCGCAGCGGTTCGCGGAGCTCGTGCCGTCGGCGGACTCGATCGCCATCACGAAGAGCCTGATGCGCCCCGGGCTCCCGTACGTACCCGACCAGACCTTCGTCCCCTTCAACTGGGCGACGACGGAGCTGCTCCCCCCGCGCCTGCGACGCCTGCTCGGCCTGCCCGACCTCAACCCGGCCGAACTGACCGCGCTCCGCAGCGCCCGCGCCGTGAGCCGCACCACGCTCCCTCGCCTGCACGGGTTGCTCGGTGCCAACCCGCTGAGCGCGCGGGCGATCCGCGGCGCCGCCTGAACCCGGGCCCGACACGCCCCGGACGCGGAGCCACCCGGACCGAGGTCCGGGTCTTCGCCCACCACCCTCTCTCCCTCGGGCGGCGAACGGGCGGCTCCGCCTGGCGTCGCACCGCGGGTACGGCACCGGGCTGTAGGTGCACCTGCCGTTTGGGGCGACGAACGGGAAGTGCAGGAACATTGTTCCTGACCGGAGGTCGGCCGCTCCGTGGTCGGCCCGACGCCCCGAACGTGGAACTCCCCACGTTCGCCGAGCTCTCGGCGCACGCCGGTTCGCCCGGCGGGAGCGTCAGACGGGGGCGTCAGCCGTGGGCGCTGACGAGGCGGTCGCGGTCCACGAGCACGATCGAGCGGCGAGCGGTCGTGACCAGGCCGCGCTGGCGCCAGGACTGGAGGGTCTTGGCGACCGAGTCGCGCGACGCTGCGACCAGGCCGGCGAGGTCCTCCTGGCTGAGCGGGAGGTCGATCTCGACGCCACGACCGTCGGAGGTCGGTCGGCCGTGGCGGTCGGCCAGGTCGAGGAGGCAGCGCGCGAGCCGGCGCGGCACGTCGTCGCCCATGTAGCTCACGCGGAACCGGTCGGCGTCGCGCAGCCGCGCCGTGAGGTGCGCGAGCAGCGCGAGCGCCACGTCGGGGTCGGCGCGGAGGAGGTCGTGCAGCTCGGAGCTCGCGAACTCGCGCGCCGTGGTCGGCACGACCGCGGTGACGGTCGCGGAGCGCCCTTCGCCGTCCAGCGCGCCGAGCTCGCCGATCAGCTCGCCGCGGCCGCGCAGCCCGAGGATCGGCGTGCGGCCGTCGGGGTGCGACGACTCGACCTTGACCAGGCCGTCGACCACGAGCCACGCCCGCGTGGCGACGTCACCCTCGAGCGTGAGTGCGGCCCCGGCTCGGATGGAGCGCTCGCGGCCGAGCGACCGGAACCGCTCGAGCGACGCGGCCGGGAGCCGATCCACGAACGACAGCTCGGCTCCCATGGGCGGTGAGCCTGCCACGCCCGGTTCGGCCTCGCCCGCCGACGTCCCGTCGCGCCGTGGCCGGTCCCGCCCGCCGGGACGGCGAACGGGACCGGCGCACCGTCAGGCGGCGAGCGCTCGGGGGTCGCGCCCGTTCCACGCCACCAGCCGGTCGATGAGCGGCGCGCCATCGGGGACCGGGACCGCGTCGGCGAACGGGTCCTGCCACTCGATCTCGTCGGGCAGCGACGCCTGGAACGCCGCCCACATGGGGCCGCGCTCCGCGTCGGGGAGCTGCTCGCGGATCGCCGCCATCGACGTCTCCAGCACGTCGTCCTCCCAGCGCGGCGACTGCCCCGTGCCGCGTGCGAGGTCCCACGTGTGGACCACGACCTCGTTCGTGTAGGTGCCGAGCACCGCCGGACCGGGGAACGTGCCCCAGGGGAGCTGCCGCAGGTCGTCGAGCCCCTCGTCGGGCCAGGCACCCGGGAGCTCGTGCGCAGCTGCCGTGAAGGCGTCGAGCCAGTCGCCGTCGGCCACGTCGGCCGCGTCCACCGGCCACTCCGGGAGCGGCTGGGAGCGCCCGGCGCACCCGATCCGGCGGGCGACGACGACGAGGTGCTCGAGGAGCTCGCGGACGGACATCCCGCACGGGGTCGGGTCGTCCCACTGCGTCGGGGTCACCCCCGCCATCACCTCACGTGCGGTGCGGACGGCGCCCGCCATGGCGAGGCGGGGATCGCCGGGGGCCAGGCCCGGGGCGTCGTCGGTGGTCGAGGGCTGCTGCGTGGTGTCCATGCGGGCATCGTCGCGAGGTGAACCGGTCAGGGAGTGGCCGATTCAGAGATCGTCCGTCGGGGTCCGAACGCTGTCCGATCCCGCCTGGTCGGCGGTCAGCCGCCCTGGTTGGGATCGGCGGGTGGATCCGGCGGCGGTGGTGGCGGGTCCGTCGTCGGGGGCTCGGTCGTGGGCGGTTCCGTCGTCGGCGGCGGATCGGTGACCGGCGGCGCCGTCGTCGGGGGTTCCGTGGTGGGCGGGGGCAGCGTGGTGGGCGGCTCGGTCGGCGGCGGGGTCGTCGGTCGCGTCGTCACCGGCGGGACCGGCGCGATCGGTCCGCCTCCCGACGGCGGCCCGAGGTCGGCGCCCGTCGACGGGCGGGGGAGCGACGAGCGGAGGAGCGGGTTGGACGCGGTGCTCCGCTTGCCGCTCGTCGTGGGCAGCCCGAGCAGGCTCGCGAACCAGCCGGGGGTGGCGAGGACGCTGCGGGACCTGGTGAGGGGGATCGGGGACTCGTCCTGTGCGGCGACGACCTCGCCGAGCACCGTCGGCGTGGGCCCGGACCCGTCGCTGCGGTCGAGCGCGGTCGCCGGCGGCGCGGACGCGGACTCCTTGCCGGCGGCGCGCTCGTCGTTCACCGCGCGGACGCGCTGCGACGGATCCCGCGGGAGGAGGGACACCCCGATCACGAGCGCCACGACCACCGCGGCCACGGAGAGGAACCGTGGCGCCAGCCGGACCGGGCGGGGGAGCGCGGCGACCGGCTCGACGAGCCGCTCCTCGGTGTCGGCACGGACGGCGGCGGCGATCGCGGCGAGGAGGAGGCCCACCGCGAGCCCGAGCGCGACCTCGCGCAGCGGGAGCCCCGGATCGACGATCGCTCCGCCACGCGGCGCGACGACGAAGTCGACGCCGTCGCCCAGGAGCGCGCTCTGCGTGCGGAGGTTGGAGGCGCGCAGCTGCAGCTCGGCGACGGTCTCGGCCGCGGCGTCCTGGCTGCCGGTCCCCGTCGTCGCCTGCGCCTGCGCGACGGCGGCCTCGATCGAGCGGGTCGCTGCGTCGGTCAGCGCCACCACCTGCTTGCGCGACTCCGACCGGTACGAGCGGGCGATCTGCCTCGCGAACTGGGCCGCGAGCTCGGGCGTCTCGCCCGTGGCGGTGATCGAGATCACGTTCGAGTCGGGCGACGGGGTCACCTCGATGCGGCGGCGGAGGACCGTGAGGTCCCCCTCTCCGATCGCGTCGCCGACCGATCGCAGGACGGCGTCGCTCGTGACGAACGCGGCGCGCTGCGCCGTGTAGCGCACGAGCGAGGAGCTCTCGACGGCGCCCGGGGCGAGGACGTTGTCCTCGCTCGGCGCCTTGAGGGCGATCGAGGTGGTGGCCGACGGGTCGGGCGTGATCAGGAGCCCGACGTCCGCGGCGACGAGCACCGTGACCAGCACGATCGCGAAGCACATCCAGACGTAGCGGCGCATCGCCTGGACCATGAAGACCGCGGACCGGCGGCCGTCGTCGGTGACGCCTCGGGGCGGCGGGGAGGACCGGTGGGCCGCCGTCGCGGCGGTGGTGGGCTCGTGGGTGTCCGCGTCCTCGGGATCGTCGGTGGCCGGCTCGTCCGTGGCCGGCTCGTCGCTGTGCTGCTCGCCGGGGAGCTCGTCCGCCGGCGCCTCCTCGGGGATCCCGTCCTGCGAGCGGGGATCCTCGGCATCGACGCCGTCGACCGAGCGTTGCTCGGACGCCTCGTCATCGTCGAGCGGATCGTCGCTCGCCCGCACCGCGTTCGCCATTCCCCAGCGTCTCCCGACCGCCCGCCTACCACCGACTCCCGCCCGCCACCCCTTCTACCCCCGCCCGAGCGCGAGGGAACCGCGGGCGTGGGGGATTCTCGACACATCACGTGACGGCCCGTGCCGCCTCCGTGGTCGTCGTTCCCGCGGGGACGCCCGGTGTCCGCGCTGAGCCGCGTTCGGGCGTCGAACGGTGCGCAGCGTCCCGTGGCCCGGCTCGCGCGCGGGGAGCCGGAACGACGAGCGGCCGGACCCCTCTGCGAGGGATCCGGCCGCTCTGCGGTACGCCCCCCGGGACTCGAACCCGGAACCAGCGGATTAAGAGTCCGATGCTCTGCCAATTGAGCTAGAGGCGCATGTGCTCCGCCGGGGTCGGACCCCGACGGAGCATGGATTGTAGCGACACCACGGAGACGGTTGGACCGCCGTTCCGCCTGCCGCGTGGGGTGACCGAGGGGACTTGAACCCCCGACCTCCAGGGCCACAACCTGGCGCTCTAACCGGGCTGAGCTACGGCCACCAAGGCAAGGGGGGCGATCATATACGGTGCCGCCGACGAGGCTGCAGCCCGCAACTAGCCGGGGAGCGCACGACCGCCGGCACCGCCTCGACAACCCGCCCCCGTAGCTCAGACGGACAGAGCAGCGGACTTCTAATCCGACGGTCGCAGGTTCGAATCCTGCCGGGGGCGCTTCCGACCACCTCGCCCGACCTCGCACGACCCGCTCAGTGATGCACCTGTGGGTCGATCGCCCCCGTGGCGCATCACAGAGCGGGTGGGGCGCGTCGTAGCCTCCCCGGATGACCGACGAGGGACCCGACGTGCCCGGCGAGCTGGCCGACTCCTTCGACCTGGACGGGCAGGCCGCGTCGACGCTGCCGCCCGAGGTGATCGACGAGGTCGCGACCTTCGGCGAGGAGCGAGCGGTCAGCGAGGGCGAGGTGCTCTACGCGGCGGGCGACGAGGCGCCGTCGTTCTTCGTGGTGCTCGAGGGCACGATCGAGATCGTGCGCCGGGGCCCGGTCGACGAGCTCGTCATGGCCCGGCACCCGGTCGGCCGGTTCGTCGGCGAGCTCAACCTCCTCACGGGCCAGCGGCCGTACCTCACGGCTCGGGCGGGCGAGCCGGGTCGCGTCCTCGAGCTGCGACCCAACGCGTTCCGCCGGCTGATGAGCACGCGCCCGGAGATCTCCGACGTGATCGTGCGGACGCTCGTTGCGCGGCGCGAGTCCCTCCTGCGCACCGACGGCGGCGGGGCCATCCAGCTCATCGGATCCCGGTACTCGCCGGCGGCCCTCGCGCTCCGCTCGTTCGCGGCGCGGTCCCGCGTGCCCCACTCGTGGGTGGACGTCGAGGAGCTCGACGACCCACCCGTCTACCTCGCCGGCCTCGGCCTGCGAACGGGCGACCTCCCCGTGGTGATCACGCCGACCCGCACCCTGCGGCGGTCGACCCCCGGGGAGTTCGCCGACGCGGTCGGCCTCGCCTACCGCAGCGTCCCGGGATCGGTGGTCGACCTCGTCGTGGTGGGCACCGGGCCCGCGGGGCTGGCGGCGTCGGTCTACGGCGCCTCCGAGGGGCTCGAGACGCTGTCGCTCGACGCCGTCGCGGTCGGCGGTCAGGCCGGCGCGAGCTCCCGCATCGAGAACTACGTCGGGTTCCCGAACGGCATCTCGGGCGGCGACCTCGCGTCCCAGGCCGCGATCCAGGCCCTCCGCCTCGGCGCCCGGCTGAACGCGCCGTGCGAGGTGATCGGCTTCCGCGTCGAGACCGGCTTCCACGTGGTGGTCCTCGCCGACGGCAGCGAGGTGGCGACGCGGACGGTCATCGTGGCATCGGGCGCGCGATACCGCCGGCTCGACGTCGACGCGCTCGAGCGGTTCGAGGGCGCGGGCATCTACTACGCGGCGACCGAGATGGAGGCGAGGGACTGCCGCGACGGCACGGTCGTCGTGGTCGGCGGCGGGAACTCGGCGGGGCAGGCGGCGATCTACATGTCGCAGCAGGGCAACGACGTCGTCCTCGCGGTCCGACGGGACGGGCTGACCGAGACGATGTCGCACTACCTGATCGAGCGCATCGACGCGGACCCGGACATCGAGCTCGCCACGCGCACCGAGGTCCGCGAGCTCCACGGCGACACCCACCTCGAGCGCGTCGTGCTGGAGCACGGGGGCAGCGGGCAGCGGCGCACCGTCTCCTGCGGCGGCCTGTTCTGCTTCATCGGGGCGGTCCCGGCGACGTCGTGGCTCGGGGAGTGCGTCGCCCTCGACCGCTCCGGCTTCGTGCTCACCGACCGCTCGGTCCAGGACGAGCACGTGGACCACCTCGCCTTCGCCGGGCGCGACCCGCTGCCGTTCGAGACCTCCCTGCCTGGGGTGTTCGCCGCCGGCGACGTGCGCCACGGCTCGATGAAGCGGGTGGCCGCTGCCGTGGGGGAGGGGTCGAGCGCCGTGCGATCCGTGCACGAGTACCTCGCGCTGCACGCCTGAGGCGCGGCGGACGGCTCGGAGGCGCGCCGCAGCTCCCGCTACTGGACGGCGAAGGTCTCGGCGATCGCCTCGGACTCCTCCTCGACCGCCGCGAGGGCCTCGTCCTCCGTGCCCGTCCCGACCGGGGGGATGAGGAACGACACGAGCAGCCCGAGGAACACGACCGCGGTGCCGAAGAGCAGCGCGGGTCGGGCGCCCGCCGCGGTCGCCGCGTCGAGCGCGTGCCGCAGGATCGAGGCGTCGTGGGCCGTGGTGCCGGGTGCCGGTGCGAAGTTCACGCCGCTCTCCGCGACCGCCCGCACGGCGTGGTCGCGCACCGCGGGGGAGAGGCCGGACGCCGCCTCCACCAGGTCGGTGGCGTGGCGGATGGTGAGGGTGCTGAGCAGCGTGCTGATGACGGCGATCCCGAGCGACGAGCCGATCATGCGCACGGTCGTGTTCGCGCCGCTGGCCGCACCCGACTTCTCCGGCGGGATCTCGGAGAGCACGACGTTCGTGAGCTGCGACGCGGCGAACCCGATGCCGATGCCGAACAGGGTGAAGCCGGGGAGGAGCTCCAGCATCGTCGTGCTCGGCGTGACCGCCCAGGCGACGCAACCGAGGCCGACGCCCTCGAACGCCAGGCCGAACTGCACGACGCGGGTCGTGCCGATCCGTCGCGTCAGCCGTGCGCCGACCTGGGAGCCGAGCACGATGGCCAACCCCGACGGCACGAGCCAGAGCCCGGTGTCGACCGCGCTGAGGTGGATGGCGTCCTGGAGGAACACCGACATGATGAACAGGAACGAGATCTGGCCCATCGCCATGAGGACGAGCGTGGCGAGGCCCCACCGGAACGGCTTGATGCGGAGCTGGCTGAACTCGAAGAGCGGGTCGGTCCCGAGCCGCTCCTTGCGCCGCTCGAGCAGGTAGAAGCCCACGAGCAGCACGATCGACAGCAGGAACGTCACGACGACCACCGACACCGGTGCGCCCGAGGGCCACACGTCAGCACCGCCCACGACGAGCGACTGCAGCGGTCGGAGCCAGCCGTAGGTGCCGCCCTCGCTGATGCTGAAGACGAGGGCGAGCATGCCCGCGGAGATCAGCAGCGAGCCCGGGACGTCGATCCGCTCGCGTCGGCCGGAGGGGCGGACCCGCGGCATGTACAGCAGCGCCCCGATGATCGCGAACGGGACGACGATGACGTTGATCCGGAACGCCCAGCGCCACGAGAAGTTGCTGGTGAGGAAGCCGCCGAGCAGGGGCCCGAACGCGACGGCCGCGCCGAGCGTCGCCCCCCACGCACCGAAGGCCGTGCCCCGCTCCCTGCCGGTGAACGTCGACGAGAGGATGCCCATCGTCGCCGGGAGCATGAGCGACGCGCCGACCCCCTCGATGATCGCCTCGCCGGCGACCAGCATCGGCACGCCGTTCGACAGGGACGCGATCAGCGAGCCGACCCCGAAGAGCGCGGCGCCGATGATGAACATGCGGCGGGCGCCGAAGATGTCGGCCAGCCGGCCGCCGATGATGAGCAGCGCGGCGAACGTGAGCGTGTAGCCGGTGATGACCCACTGGAGCGCGGACAGCGTCGTGTCGAACTCACGCAGGATCGTCGGGATGGCGACGTTCAGGACCGTCGAGTCGAGGGCGGCGATGAGCGCGGACGTGAGGACGATGCCGAGGGTGATCCACCGGCGTGGGTCCTTCCCGTCGACCGGAACGCCCGCTCCGGCTGGTTCGTCAGTTATCATCCGTCCGGATGATAACTGATCGGGGGAGGTCCCGTGGCCGGACGTGAGCGGAACCCGGAGCGGAGCCGGGAGCGGATCCTCGACGCCGCCCTGGGCGAGTTCGCGGCGCACGGCTACGCGGGCGCCCGCGTGGAGGTCATCGCCCGCCGTGCCGGGCTCAACAAGCAGCTGATCTCGCACCACTTCGGCGGGAAGCGCGCGCTGTACCAGGCGGTGATGGCGGAGCGCCGGCTCCGGGGTGGTGGCGAGCTCGTCGGTGCCGCACCCGACGCGGGCGACGCGCTCGCCGCGTTCTTCGACCGGGCCCGGACCGATCCCGAGTGGGTGCGCGTCCTCCTCTGGGAGTCCCTCGAGCACGACCCCGACGGGGCGGGCGACGACGAGGGCGTGGCCGCCGTGGGAGCTCGGCGCGAGCGCTACCAGGACCGCGTGGCGTGGGTGGAGGAGGAGCAGCGAGCGGGTCGGCTCCCCGGCGACCTCGACGCCGAGCTCCTCCTGCTCAGCCTCCTCGGCGCCGCGCTCTACCCCGTGCTGCTCCCCGACGTGTGCGAGGTGATGACGGGCAGCCGGCCGGACGACCCGCGGTTCGCCGGCCGGTACCGGCGGCACCTCTCGGCGCTCGCCGGCCACCTCGCGACCGCACACGTCGCCCCCGCTCGCTGACCCCGTCGCCGCCGGGAACCCGCTGAACCCCGGGGTGATCGTCGCTTTGTCCGCGGTTTCCGTCG
>JAEVZA010000155.1 GCA_023392475.1 Actinomycetes bacterium
GTGGTGCGCGGCGTGGCCGACGCCCTCGACGACGCCGCGAGCGCCGCGCTCGCCACCCTGGCCGCCACGACCGGCGTGGACCTCGGCGCGCCGACCCCGGTCGAGGAGCACGATCCCACCGCCACCCGCCGCGTCGCCGAGCTCGACGCCGAGCACGGGGCCGGTCGCGCCGACGCCGTGCGACCCGTCTTCGACGCCGCGAAGGTGCAGCACTTCTCCTCCTCCCTCGCGTGGGCCCGTGCGGACCTGGACCGGCTGGCCCACGAACCGCCCGACGACGCCGACGAGCGCACGTCGCTGGTCCTCCGGCTCGCGCGCTTCGCGGGCACCGACGACCGGTTCGACGACGCGGTCGCCTGGTACCTGGGCCGACCGGGGGCGCCGTCCGACCTCGTGGAGGACCTCCGGCGGATCCGCCACGGGCGGCAGGACCCCGACGCGCCGCTCCCCGTCGAGGGCACGACCGTGCTCGTGTCGGGCGCCTCGCCGGGTTCGATCGGCGAGCAGGTCGTGGCCACGCTGCTCGGCTCCGGGGCGACGGTCGTCGCCCTGACGAGCTCGACGGGCCCCGAGCGACGCCGCGCCTGGCGGGAGCTCGAGCGCCGCCACGCCGGACCCGGCGCCCGGCTCGTCGTCGTGCCCGCCAACCTCGCCTCGTTCGGCGACATCGACGCCGTCGTCGACTGGCTCGCCGGCCCGTCGACCGACGACGAGCACCCCAGCCTGCCCGACGTGGTCGTGCCGTTCGCGGCGCCGTCGGTCCTGGGCGACGCCGCCGACAGCGGACCCCAGCAGGAGCTCGAGCTGCGCGTCCTCCTCCTCGGCGTCGAGCGGCTCGTGGCGAACTGCGCGGCCCGCGCCGGCGCCGACGGCGGTCGCGTGGTGACCGCCGTCCTCCCCATGTCGCCGAACCACGGGCTGTTCGGCGGCGACGGGGCCTACGGCCACGCGAAGGCCGGCCTCGAGGTGCTCGCCACCCGGCGCCGGGCCGAGTCCGAGCGGTGGGGTCGCTGGTGCCGCACCGTCGGCGTCGAGATCGGCTGGGTCCGCGGCACCGGCCTCATGGGCGGGCACGACGCGCTCGCCGGCATCGCCGAGGAGCGCCTCGGCTTCACGACCCACGACGCACGTGACGTCGGCCGGCGCATCGCCGAGCTGTGCGCCACCCCGGCGGACGGACCCGGCGACGAGCGGATCTCGCTCACCGGCGGCCTCGAGTCGATCGATCCCGACGCGCTCGCCGAGCTCGTCCGCACCCGCCCGTCGAGCACCGGGCGAGGGGCCGACGAGCCGGTGGCCGGGCAGGAGGGCGCGGGCGACCCGGACGGGCCGGTGGATCCCGTCCGGGCGCTCCCCCGGCCCCGCCTCCACGACGCCTCGCGTGCCGAGGCCGGATCGCTCGGGTCCGCCGCGGCGTCGGCGCCGACGCGGTCGCTCGACGACCTCGTCGTGATCTGCGGCGTGGCCGAGATCGGGCCCTGGGGCACCTCTGCCACCCGCGCCGACGCCGAGCGGCACGTCGAGCTGCCCGCCCGCACGGTCCTCGAGCTGGCGGTCGGGTGCGGTCTCCTGGAGTGGCACGGCAGCGGGGCGAGCGGTGCGTGGGTGGACGCCGCGAGCGGCGAGGACGTGCCCGAGGAGGACGTCGCGGCGCGCTACCACGACGAGGTGGTGGCGCGCTGCGGCGTGCGCCCGTACCACGGGGAGCTCGAGTCCGAGCTGCAGGTCTTCGCCGAGCGCGCCGTCGTGGTCGCCGTCGGTTCGGCACAGGACGCGGCGCGGCTCGTCGCCGCCACCGAGGGGGCGACCTCGGCCTGCCGCGACGGCGCCTGGACGGTGACGCTGCCCGCCGGCGCCACGCTGTGGGCGCCGCACCGCGCGCCGCTGCCCCGCGGCGTCGCCGCCCCGATCCCCGACGGCATGGACCCGACGACCTTCGGCGTCCCGACGGAGCTGGCCGGATCGATCGACCCGATCGCGGCGTGGAACCTCGTCACCACCGCCGAGGCGTTCCGTGACGCGGGAACCGAGCCGGAGGAGCTCCTCGACCACGTCCCCGGGGCGCGGGTCGCGTGCACGCAGGGCACCGGGATGGGCGGCATGGACAGCATCCGCACCCTCCACCTCGCCCCGCGGCGCGGCGCCCGGCACGCGAACGACGTCCTCCAGGAGGCCCTCGGCAACGTGCCGCCGGCCCACGCCGTGCAGTCCTACGTCGGCGGCTCCGGCCCGATGATCCACCCGGTCGCGGCGTGCGCCACGGCGGGCGTGTCGCTCGAGCTCGCGGTGGACCTCGTCCGCGCCGGCAAGGCCGACGTCGTGGTCGGGGGCGGCTTCGACGACCTCGGCCCGGAGGGCGTCGTCGGCTTCGCGGAGATGTCGGCGACGGCGGACGACGCGGCGATGGCGGACGCCGGCTTCTCGCGGCGTGAGATGTCCCGGCCGGGCGACCGCTCCCGGGCCGGCTTCGTCGAGGGCCAGGGCGGCGGCGCCTTCCTGGTGTGCCGCGGATCGCTCGCGGCGCGCCTCGGGCTACCCGTGCGGGCCGTCGTCGTGTTCGCGGCCAGCCACGGCGACGGGCTGCAGACGTCCATCCCCGCCCCCGGTCCCGGCGCGGCGTCCGTCGTCGAGGGCGGTGCCGCCTCCCCGCTGGCGGTGGCCCTCGCGGAGCACGGCCTGTGCGCGGACGACGTGGCGGTCGTCTCGAAGCACGACACGTCGACCCGGGCCAACGACCCGAACGAGGCGGCCATCCACGAGCGGATCCAGACCGAGCTCGGGCGCACCCCGGGCAACCCGCTCCGAGTCGTCTCGCAGAAGGCGCTCACCGGCCACGCGAAGGGCGGCTCCGCCCTCTGGCAGCTCGCCGGGCTGTGCGACGTGTTCGTGGACGGCGTCGTGCCGGGGAACCCGAACCTCGACTCGGTGGACCCGGAGGTGCAGCCCGGGCCGTGGCTCGTGGTCGACGACCGCCCGCTGCGCCTGCGGCGCCCGCCGCGGGCCGCGCTGCTCACCAGCCTCGGCTTCGGCCACGTGTCGGTCGTGGCCGCGCTCGCCCACCCCGACGT
>JAEVZA010000203.1 GCA_023392475.1 Actinomycetes bacterium
TGCACAAGCGCATCGTCGGCATGGACGACGCCATCAAGGCGCTGTCCCAGGCGATCCGCCGCACCCGTGCCGGCCTGAAGGACCCGCGTCGCCCCGGCGGTTCGTTCATCTTCGCCGGCCCCACCGGAGTCGGTAAGACCGAGCTCGCCAAGACGCTCGCGGAGTTCCTGTTCGGCGACGAGGACAGCCTCATCCAGCTCGACATGAGCGAGTTCTCCGAGAAGCACACGGTGTCGCGCCTGTTCGGCTCGCCCCCCGGCTACGTGGGCTACGAGGAGGGCGGCCAGCTCACCGAGGCCGTCCGCCGCAAGCCGTTCTCGGTGGTCCTCTTCGACGAGATCGAGAAGGCCCACCCCGACGTGTTCAACACGCTGCTGCAGATCCTCGAGGAGGGTCGCCTGACCGACTCGCAGGGCCGGTCGGTCGACTTCCGCAACACCGTGCTGATCATGACGTCGAACCTCGGCACGGCGGACCTCCGCAAGGCCAACGTCGGCTTCTCCAAGCGCGACGAGGCGGTCAGCTACGAGCGGATGAAGGAGAAGGTCCACGACGCCCTGAAGGCGCACTTCCGGCCGGAGTTCCTGAACCGCATCGACGACGTGATCGTCTTCCACGAGCTCAGCCAGGCCGAGGTCATCTCGATCGTCGACCTCATGATCCAGCGGGTGACCGACCAGATGGCCGGTCAGGGCATGGGCCTCGAGGTCACGCCCGCAGCGAAGGTCTACCTCGGCGAGAAGGGCTACGACCCCACGCTGGGCGCCCGGCCGCTCCGTCGTGCGATCCAGCGCCTGGTCGAGGACCCGCTGTCCGAGCGGCTGCTCTGGAAGGAGTTCCGCGCCGGTCAGACCATCGTGGTCGACGTCGAGCCGGATCCCGAGGACGAGGGCCAGCTCCACGCGGTCTTCCGGGCGGTCGAGGGCTTCACGCCCCCGCCGATCGAGGAGCTCGCCGCCACCGGCGGCGAGTGACCGCACCACCCACCGCGCCCGTGCGGACGACCGGCCTGCGGGCGGGTCGTCCCGCGTCCGGGGTCGGTCGCCGGGCGCGGGCCGCCCACTAGGTTGGCCGGCCGTGCCCCGCTGGCCGGACCCCCGAACCCCCGCCCGCCGTGCGGTGCGGCTCGTCGCGCTCGTCCTGCTCGCGCTCGTGGCCGCCGCGTGCCGCACGACCGTCACCGTGGCCGTCGACGTGGATCCCGACGGCGCCGGGACGGTCACCGTGACCGTGGTCCTGGACCGCGAGGCGGCCGCCCAGCTCGGCGACCCGAAGGGGGTCGCGCTCGACGACCTCCGGACCGCCGGGTGGCGGGTCGAGGACCCGGTCGCCACCGGCGACGGCGGCGTGCGCTTCCGGGTCGCCCGACCCTTCGCCTCCCCCGACCAGCTCGCCGACGTGCTCGCCGAGGTCGGCGGGGCCGACGGGGTCTTCCGCGGCACGCGGCTGGCCGTCGACGACGGCACGGCGTCGACGAGCTACTCGTTCCGCTCCGGCGTCCACCTGACCGGCGACCCCGCGCAGTTCGGCGACGAGGACCTCACGAAGGTGCTCGGTGGCCTCCCGCTCGGTCGCACCCCGCAGGAGCTGCAGGTGATGGGCGCGGCCGCCCCGGGCGCCGGCACGCTCGTCGTCTCGGTCGACCTGCCCGGCGGATCGCCCGACAGCAACGGCACCGTGCGCGACGGCCGGGCCGGGTGGCGCTACCCGCTCACGGGTGGGTCGCCGACCGACGCGGTGATCCGGTCGTCGGCCGAGGACGCCGACGCCGGCACCGTCGCCCTCCTCGCCGGCGGCGCGGCGCTCCTCGTGGCTGCCGTGGTCGTGGCCGTCGTCGGCCTCGTGCGCACCCGGCGCGGGCGCACGGAGGCGGCCTGACGGCCGAGCCCGGTCCCCGGCGCTGTCGCACCCCACCCGTAGGGTGCCCGGATGGCACGGACGAGGACGGTGTTCCGGTGCATGAGCTGCGGCTCGGGCGCCCCGAAGTGGTCCGGCCGGTGCGCGGCCTGCGGCGACTGGAACACGCTGTCGGAGGAGCTGGAGGTCGCCGAGGCGGCCCCGCTGCCGATGGCACCGCCGTCCCCGCCCACGCCGATCACGCAGCTGGCGGCGACGGACGGCGCGCCGGTGCCCACGGGCATCGCGGAGCTGGACCGCGTGCTCGGCGGCGGCCTCGTCCCCGGCAGCGTCACCCTCCTCGGCGGCGAGCCCGGCGTCGGCAAGTCCACGCTGGTGCTGCAGCTGCTCGCCGCCCGGGCGCGCGCCGGCGCCACGGTCCTGTACGTCACGGGCGAGGAGTCGGCCGACCAGGTCCGGCTCCGCGCGGAGCGGCTCTCGGCGCTCGACGACCGGCTCCTGCTGGCCGCGGAGACCGCGCTCCCGAACGTGCTCGTGCACCTCGAGGCGGTCCGCCCCGAGCTGTGCGTGGTGGATTCCGTGCAGACCCTGCACGACCCCCAGTTCTCGGGCGCGCCGGGCTCGGTCACGCAGGTGCGGGAGTGTGCCCACCGGATGGTGCAGGTGGCCAAGACCACCGGCACCACGATCGTGCTCGTCGGCCACGTCACGAAGGACGGCCAGCTGTCGGGGCCGCGGGTGCTCGAGCACGTGGTGGACACGGTGCTGTCGATCGAGGGCGACCGCCACCACGAGCTCCGGCTGCTGCGGTCCGTCAAGCACCGGTTCGGGTCCACCGAGGAGATCGGCATGTTCCGCGTCGCCGGCACGGGCCTGGAGGACGTGCCCGACCCGTCGTCGCTGTTCCTCGGCGACCGCCGCCCCGGCGTGCCGGGCTCGATCGTCACCCCGTCGCTGGAGGGCCACCGACCCCTGCTCGTGGAGGTGCAGTCCCTCGTCGCGCCCAGCAAGCTCGCCCAGCCCCGGCGCTCCGTGCAGGGCCTGGATTCAGGCCGCGTCGCGCTGCTGCTCGCGGTGCTCGACCGCCGCGCCGCGATCCCGGTCTCGATGGACGACGTCTACGCCATGACGGTCGGCGGCGTCCGGGTGGTGGAGCCGGGGGCCGATCTCGCCATCTGCCTCTCGGTCGCGTCCTCGCGCTCGGGCCACCACGTCCCGGCCGACGTGCTGGCCTGCGCCGAGGTCGGCCTCGGCGGCGAGCTCCGGCAGGTGAACCGGCTCGACCGGCGGCTCGCCGAGGCCGCGCGGCTCGGCTTCACCACGGCGGTCGTCCCGCGCTCGGCGCCGGAGGTGGACCTCCCGATCGAGGTGCTCCGCGTGCCCACGCTCCCTGCGGCGATCGACCTCCTCGGCCTGCGACCGGGCTGATCCGGCGGGCCTCGCGGTCCGTCGCGGCCGCGACCGGTGCGGGGCGCCACCCCGGAACGACCCGCCGCGGTCATAGACTGCACCGATGGCGCTCCGTCGCGATCCCGAGCTGCAGGCCGCGCTCGCCGCGGTCGCCCCGGGCCAGCCGCTGCGGGAGGGGCTCGACCGGATCCTCAAGGCGAACATGGGCGCGCTGATCGTGATCGGCGACGGCCCGGAGGTGCTCAACATCTCCTCCGGCGGGTTCCTGGTCAACGCCGCGTTCTCGCCGCAGCGCCTCTCGGAGCTGGCCAAGACCGACGGCGCGATCGTCCTGACGTCGGACGCTGGCTACATCGCCCGGGCGAACGTGCACCTCGTGCCGAACCCGAACGTCCCGACCGAGGAGACCGGCACCCGGCACCGCACCGCCGAGCGGGTGGCGCGGTCGATCGGCGTGCCGGTGATCTCGGTGTCCGAGGACATGGCCGTGGTGACCGTCTACACGCGCACCAACCGCTACCAGCTCGAGCCGATCACCTCGATCCTGAGCCGCTGCAACCAGGCCCTCCAGACGCTCGAGCGCTACAAGCAGCGCCTCAACGAGGAGTCCTCGAACCTCACGTCGCTGGAGGTCGAGGACCTCGTGACGCTGAAGGACGTGGTCACCCAGCTGCAGCGGGCCGAGCTCGTCGCCCGCATCTCCGACGAGATCGAGCGCTACCTCGTCGAGCTCGGCACCGACGGCCGGCTCGTGCGCCTGCAGCTCCGCGAGCTCATGGCGGGGGTCGAGGACGAGCGCCGCCTGGTGGTCCTCGACTACTTCCAGTCCGACGCCTCGTGGGACCTGGAGCAGGCGATCGACACGCTGTCCGACCTGGACATGGAGCACCTCCTGGACGCCGAGCAGGTGGCCCACGCGCTGCACCTGTCGGGCCAGACGGACGACCTCGACGCCTCGATCCAGCCCCGCGGCTACCGGATGCTGTCGCGCATCCCACGGCTCCCCGAGGAGCTGCCCGACAAGCTGATCGAGCACTGCGGCTCGCTCGAGAAGCTCAGCCGGGCCTCGGTCGAGGACCTCGCGGGGATCGACGGCGTGAGCGAGCACTGGGCCCGCACCGTGAAGGACGCGCTGGCCCGCATCGCCGAGTCGAGCATCCTCGACCGCTACACCTGAAGCGGTCGGCGCTCACCGGGTCGGCGGATCGCCCGACCCTCTGCAGCGTCGTCGAGCGGTCGTAGTGTGCCGGGCGATGGACATCGAGCTCCCCTCCGGCACGCCCGCCCACCTCGCACGGAACGAGGGCGCCGCACGCGGCCTCGTGATCGTCCCCGACATCTGGGGCCTGCGGCCGCTGTTCACCGACATGTGCGACCGAGTCGCGGATCGCACGGGGTGGTCGGTCGCGTCGTTCGAGCCGTTCCCGGGGATGGGCCTGCCCGGTGAGGGCGAGGCCGACGCCGGCCCGGCCCGCTTCGCGGCGATGGGCGGCATGTCCGATGAGCGGCTGCTCGCCGACGTCGTCGCCGCGGCGGACGCCACAGAGGCACCGGCGGTCGGGCTGATCGGCTTCTGCATGGGCGGCATGTACGCGCTGAAGTCGACGGCGACGGGCCGCTTCGACCGCGTCGCGGCCTTCTACGGGATGATCCACGTCCCGGAGAACTGGCAGGGGCCCGACCAGGGCGACCCGCTCGCGGCGGTCGCCCGCCGGGGCGACACCGAGGTCATGGCGGTCGTCGGCTCGGTGGACGGCTTCACGCCGCCCGAGCACGTGCAGGAGCTGCGCGACGCGGGGGTCGAGGTCGTCGTGTACGAGGGCGCCGACCACGGGTTCGTGCACGACCCGACGCGCCCGGCCCACCGCGCCGACGACGCCGCCGACGCGTGGGATCGGGTGCTCGGCTTCCTCGCCGGCTGAGCGGCGCCTCCCCATCCCGTCCTGTTGTGCCGAAC
>JAEVZA010000280.1 GCA_023392475.1 Actinomycetes bacterium
GGCGCGGGTCCCTGACGGGCGGCGCCGCGGCCGTCGGGGCGGCGCGCCCGGCGGGCGGTAGGTTCTCCGTCCGTGGGATCCCTCGACGGCCTCCTCGACGTCCAGTCGCTCGACACGCAGAGCGACCAGCTGCGGCACCGGCGCGACCACCTGCCCGAGCGCGACGCGCTCGCCGAGGCGCAGGCCCGCCGCGGTGACGCCGACGGCCGCGCGGAGGTGGTCCGCGGCCGCCTGCACGAGCTCCGCAGCCGGCAGAAGGCGCTCGAGGACGAGGCCGCGCTCGTCGAGGACAAGGCGGCCGAGGTGGACCGCAAGCTGTACGACGGCTCGGTCCAGGCGCACAAGGAGCTGGAGGCGTTCCAGGCGGACCACCGCATGCTCAAGGCGCGCCAGTCGGAGCTGGAGGACGGCGCGATCGAGCTCATGGAGGCGGCCGAGCCGATCGAGGCCGAGCTGGCCGCGCTCGAGGGATCGGTCGCCGAGCAGGACGCAGAGGCGGAGCGCCTCACCGCGGCGATCACGGTGGCGGAGGCGGAGATCGACGCCGAGCTCGACGACGTCGCCGCCCGCCGCCAGCACGCCGCCGCCCAGCTGCCCGACGACGTGATGGAGGTCTACGAGCCGATGCGCTCCCGCATGGGTGGCATCGGCGCGGCGCGCCTGACCGGTGCCCGGTGCGAGGGCTGCCACCTCGAGATCCCGTCGGCCGAGCTCGAGGCCGTCCGCAAGGCACCGCCGGAGGCCGTGGTGACCTGCCCCGAGTGCGGTCGCCTGCTCGTGCGCTGAGCGGTCCACGTCCGTGTTCATCTGGTTCGCCGTGCTCAGCGTGGTCGTGACCTGGGCGGTCTTCCAGAGCCCGGCGATCGACTACCGCCTGGTGGCGCTCGGCTCGGTGCTCCCCGTGGTGGAGGCGCCGTTCGGGGCGGGACCGCTGCACTCGCTGCTCGCGCCCACCGTGGTGCTGGGCGTCGTGATGCTGCTGACGCGCCACCGGCGACTCGTGCGCCGGCGGTGGCTCGGCCTGCCGATCGGCATGTACCTCCACCTCGTGCTCGACCTGGCGTGGACGCGCACGGACACGTTCTGGTGGCCGTTCCTCAGCCGGTCGTTCTCCCCGGGCTCGTCGCCCGAGGTGTCCCGAGGCGTGTGGTCCCTGGTCATGGAGGTGGCGGGCATCGCGGTCGGCGTCTGGGCCTACCGGCGGTTCGGCCTCGACGACCCCGACCGGCGGTCGCTGTTCCTCCGGACCGGCCAGCTCGACCGCGCCCACATGGGCGGCGGTGGGGTGCCACGCTCGTGAGCTCGCTCGTCCTCGTCCGGCACGGCCGCACGGCGGCGAACGCGCGCGGCCTGCTGCTCGGTCGGCTCGACGTGGAGCTGGACGACCTCGGCCGCCGCCAGGCCGCCGCGCTCGCCGACGCGGTCCTGGCCACGACCGGACCCATCGCCGCGGTCGTCTCGAGCCCGCTCGCCCGGACCCGGGCCACGGCCGAGGCGTTCGGGCTGCCGGTCGAGGTCGACGACCGCTTCGTCGAGCTCGACTACGGCGAGTTCGACGGCCGGCCCCTCGCCGACGTTCCGCCCGAGGTGTGGTCGGCGTGGCGCACGGACCCGGCGTTCTGCCCGCCCGGCGGCGAGACGCTGGCGCAGGTCGCGGACCGCGTCGTGGTCGCGTGCCGCGAGTGGGCCGCCCGGGCCGACGGCGGGGCCGTCGTGGTCGTGACCCACGTGTCGCCGCTCAAGGCCGCGGTGGCGTGGGCGCTCGGGGTCGGCGACGAGACCGGGTGGCGCACCCGGGTCGACCCGGCGTCCATCTCCCGCGTCGCCGTCGACGGCCCGGTGCCGGTGCTCCGGTCGTTCAACGAGACGGGCCACCTCGCCGCCCTCGCCTGATCCCGCCCTCGTCCGATCCTGCCCGGCCCGGCCCGGACCCGCCCGCCCCGAACCCCGATCTTGGCGTACGCCGTGGTCGTGATCGGACCACGAGGTACGCCGAAGTGGGGTGGTGGATCGTGCCCCGCGGGGCGGGTGAACGAGTGGTGAACGTCTCATCCGGGAGTTGCCGCTTCCGGTCCGCGCCCCTCTAGCGTGAGGGCATGGATCTGCTCGACGAGGAGTCGCACCGCCTCTTGATGTGGGCGGTGCGGTTGCACGAGGTGGGGCACTCGCCGACCCGCAAGGAGCTCCGCCGCCTGTCGGAGCCGCGCCACCCCGCCGGGCTGGCGGTGGTCACGGGCCTCACCGGTCAGGACGCCGACTTCCGCGAGGGGGCGATCGCCTCGCTGGAGCGCCGCGGCCTGCTCGAGGCCGTCGGCGACGACCGCCTGACGCCGACCGAGATCGGCCGCCGGGTGATCGACGCGGTGGGCCTCCAGGGCGACCTCCTCCCGCAGTTCGAGGTGCTCGACGTGGACCTGCGGTCGAGCGATCCGCTCGCCTTCGCCCGCGTGGTCGGCCGGGTCGCGACCCTGCACCGGCCGATGGTCGTGGACCCGTACTGCCGCCGGGCCGAGCTCGAGTACCTGTCCGTGCACACCTCGGTCACCCGGGTCCTCGTCAGCGACCGCCTGGACGCCGACGAGGTCGACGACCTCGTGGACCTGGTGCACTCGATCCGCCGCCGTGACCACAAGCTGCGCCTGCGGCTCGCCTCGCGGGAGGACATCCAGGACCGCTGCGTGCTCAGCGGCGACCGCGTGCTGCAGATCGGCGGCCTGCCGTCGTCGTCCAACGGCGGCGCGACGGTCGTGTGCGAGCCGCGGGACCTCGCCCCGGAGACCCGGGACTACTACCGGGACGTCTGGAAGCACGCGGAGCGGCTGGCCACGTTCGTGCCGGGCAGCTCGGGCTCGGCCCGCGTCGCCTGAGCCCCTCGCCGACGGACGCGCCACCGGCGGATCCGCCCCCGTTCACCTCCGCGCCACCTAGTCTGTCGGCCGACCGGGCACAACAGCCCGGCTGAGACGACCCTCAGGGGGTAACGGGCATGCGCAGAACCCTTTCGGCGAGCTTCGTCGTCGTGGTCGCGCTCGCGCTGCTGGGCGCGGCGTGCAGCGACGACAGCGACACGAGCTCGGGCAAGACCACCACGACGGCGAAGGAGAGCTCCGATCGCGGCAACGTCGACGGCGCGCTCAAGCTGGGCACGCTCGTCCCGCAGACGGGGGATCTCAGCGCCATCGTCAAGTCCCTCCAGACGCCGGTCGACCTCGCCGTCGCCGCGATCAACAAGGCCGGTGGCGTGAACGGCAAGCCGGTCACGGTCGTGCAGGCCGACGACGGGACCAACGCCAACGTCGCCGCCACCAGCTACGCCAAGCTGGTCAACACCGACAAGGTGGACGCCATCATCGGCCCGGCACCCTCGGGCGTCGCTGCGAAGCTGCTGGAGAACATCGGCACCGACCAGGTGCCCACCTGCTCCGGCTCGACGACGGCGGCCAACCTCAGCGGCGGCGGGAACGGCTACTTCTTCCGCACCGCCCCCGGTGACGACCTCCAGGGTCCGGCCCTCGCCAACCTGATCACCGGCGACGGCCACACCAAGGTGGCGATCCTCGCCCGCAACGACGACTACGGGAAGGGCTTCTCGGAGTCCCTCAAGAAGGCGCTCGAGGACGGCGGCTCGCAGGTCACGGCCACGGTGCTCTACGACCCGAACGGCTCCAACTTCGACGCCGACGTGCAGAAGGCGATCGACTCGTCGCCGCAGGCGGTCGTCGTGCTCGGCTTCAACGACGACGGCGCCAAGATCATCAACACGATGATCGGCAAGGGCGCCTCGCCGTCGCAGATGCCGACCTACACGGCCGACGGCATGCAGGGCTCGTCCTTCGCCAAGACCGTCGACCCGTCGGACCTGTCCAAGGTCAACGGCATCAAGGGCACGGCCCCGGCCAGCGCCCCGAAGGGGATCCAGAGCCCGTTCACCGCGGAGTACGCGGCGACCGGGATCGACCCGATCTTCTCGGCGTACTACTGGGACTGCACGAACCTGATGGCGCTCGCGGCCGTGAAGGCCAAGAGCGACGAGGGGTCGGCGATCGCCGAGAACTTCGCCAAGAACCTCGAGGGCGACAACGACTGCAACAGCTTCGCCGACTGCAAGACGCTGCTCGAGCAGGGCAAGACGATCCACTACCGCGGGGCGTCGAGCCAGTTCGACAAGTGGAACAAGATGGAGCCCGGGACGGGCGTCTACGACGTGTGGTCGTACGACGCGCAGGGCAAGGTGGTGACCGACTCGAGTCGCCAGATCTCCATCAGCTGACGCAGGTGCGCAGCACGGGGCCCGGACCGCACGGTCCGGGCCCCGTCCGCGTTCCCGGCCGGTTCGCGCTCCGGCGTGTTCGCGTCCGGCGGTCGGCGGCGGGGCTCAGTCGCGGTTGCGCACGAGCGACCCGAGGTAGAGCTCGATGACCTTCGGGTCGTGCAGCAGCTCGGTGCCGAGCCCGGTGTAGGCGTCGACGCCGTTGTCCAGCACGTAGCCGCGGTGGCAGATGCGCAGCGCCTTGTGGGCGTTCTGCTCGACGATCAGCACCGACACGCCGGCCGCGTTGATGGCCTCGATCCGGGAGAACACCTCGTCCTGCATGGCGGGGGAGAGGCCCGCCGACGGCTCGTCGAGCAGCAGCAGGCTCGGCTCCATCATCAGGGCGCGGGCCATGGCGAGGATCTGGCGCTGGCCGCCCGAGAGCGAGTCGGCTCGGTCGCCGCGGCGGCCCGCCAGCATGGGGAAGAGGTCGAGGACCTCGGCACGGCGGGCGTCGAAGCGGTCGGGGCGCAGGAACACGCCCATGCGGAGGTTCTCGTCCACGCTGAGCGTGCCGAACACGTTGCGGACCTGCGGCACGTAGCCGACGCCACGCTCGACGAGGTCGAACCCGGCGACGCCCACGATGTCCTGGCCGTCCATCACCATCCGCCCGGAGCGGACCGGCACGAGGCCGAACACCGCCTTGATGAGCGTGGACTTGCCGGCGCCGTTCGGGCCGATGATGCCCACGAGCTCGCCGCGGTCGACCCGCACCGAGGCGCCGCGGAGGATGTCGACGCCGGTGACGTACCCGGCGACGAGGTCCTGGACGACGAGCAGCTCCTCGCTCACGTGGCCGCTCCGCCCTCGCCGCCGGTGCCGCGACCGGTCCCTCCGGCCGCATGTCCGGCGTCGTGATCGGTGCCGGCGTCCATCTCGCGGAGGTCACCGCTCGAGCCGCCGAGGTAGGCCTCGATCACGCGCTCGTCCTGGGCGACCTGGCCCGCCGTCCCCGACGCGATGACCTGCCCCTCGGCCATGCACACGACGAGGTCGGAGATCGCGGAGACGACGTCCATGTCGTGCTCGACGAACAGCACCGAGATGCCCTCGCCCGGCAGCTCGCGGATCTTGTCCAGCAGCGCCTGGCGGAGCGCCGGGTTCACACCGGCCATCGGCTCGTCCAGCATGAGGAGGCGCGGCGCGGCCATGACCGCACGGGCGAGCTCGAGCAGCTTCCGCTGACCGCCCGAGAGCGTGCCTGCGAAGTCGTCGACCTTCTCGCCGAGGCCCACCCAGCGCGCGAGCTCCGCGGCGCGCTCGCCGAGCTCCGCCTCCTGGCGCCGCCACCGCCACGGCATGAGCGCCGTCCGCAGGTGCTCGCCGGCCTGGTCCTGCGCGGCGAGGCGGATGTTGTCGAGGACGCTCAGCCGCGGGAACACGCGCGCCGTCTGGAACGTGCGCACCATGCCGGCGCGGGCGACGGCGTACGCCGGCTTGCCGGCGAGGTCCTTCCCCTCGAACCGCCAGGTGCCGCCGTCGGCGCGCTCGAAGCCCGTCAGGACGTTGAAGAACGTGGTCTTGCCCGCGCCGTTGGGCCCGATGAGGGCCACGACCGAACCGCGCTCGACCCGGAGCGCGTCGACGTCGACGGCGCGCACGCCGCCGAACGAGCGGTGGACGTCGTTCGCGACGAGGATCGGCCCGTCGGCGGGCGCGGCAGCGGGCACCGGGGCGGCCTCCTCAGCGCTCACCGATCATCGCCTCCGCCCGGTCGCCGAAGATGCCCTGCGGTCGGAACACCAGCAGGAGGACGATCGCCACGCCCACGAGCACGTAGCGCACGGACCCCGTGTCGGTGGGGCTGATGAACCACCAGCCGTCGTTGCCGATGGCCTGGGTGAGCAGGCTGTTGAACATCGAGATCACGAACCAGTAGAGGAGCGCACCGACCGGCGGGCCGATCACGGTGGCGACGCCGCCGAGGATGACCACGAGGTACCAGTTGAACGTGGTCTGGGCGACGAAGAAGTCGGGCTTCACGAAGCCGCCGTCGAACGTGTAGATGATCCCGGCGATCCCGCCGATGACGCTGCCGATCACGAACGACTGCAGCTTGAGCTTGAACACGTGCTTGCCGAGCGAGCGAGCCGCCTCCTCGTCCTCACGGATCGCCTTCAGCAGGCGGCCCCACGGGCTGCGGACGAGGCCCCACACGAAGAGGCTGGCGAGCACGACGAACGTCCAGCCCACGACCATCGTCCAGAGCGTGTTCTGGTTGAAGCTGAAGCCGCCCCAGCCGTACCGGCCCTCGGGGATCGGGTTGATGGCGAAGAAGTCGTCGGCCACGCCCGTGATGCCGATGGGTCCGCCGGTGAGGTCCTGCAGCCGGGCCGAGTTGGTGACGACGCGCAGGATCTCCGCGGCGGAGATCGTGGCGATCGCCAGGTAGTCGGCGCGGAGCCGCAACGTCGGGAGCCCGAGCAGGAACCCGAACACGGCGGCCGCGCCCACGCCGATCAGCACGCCGAGCCAGAGCGGCAGGCCGTTGTGGACGCTGATCGCCATGCCGTAGGCGCCCACGAGCGAGGAGGCGACGGCACCGAAGTTCAGGAGACCGGCGAACCCGAACTGCACGTTGAGCCCGATCGCGGCGAGCGCGTAGAAGATCGCGGGCACCGTGACCATGTCACGCAGCCCGTCCACGAACGCGGCACCGACGTCGACCGCCAGCATCACGCCGTCCTCGCCCGCACGCCGAAGATGCCCTCCGGCCGGATGATGAGCACGACGACGACGGTGGCCAGGGCCACGACGATCTTGAGGTCGGCGTCGAGCCAGAACGTCGACACGTCGGACACGATGCCGACGACGAGGCCACCCACCATGGCGCCGAACGTGGTGCCGAGGCCGCCGAGGATCACGGCCGCGAACATCACCAGCAGGACGCGCTGGCCCATGTTCCAGGCGACCGTGTCGGTGCTGCCGAGCATGATCCCGGCGAGCCCCGCCAGGAGCCCGGCGAGGACCCACACCATGAGCACCACGCGCTGGTCGTCGATGCCCGACGCGATGGACAGGTCGCGGTTGTCGGACACGGCGCGGATGGCGGTGCCGAGGCGGGCCCGCTGCAGGAACAGGCCGACGAGGACGAGGCACACCAGCGCCACCAGCGTGATGACGAGGTCCTTCGGGCGCAGGGAGACCGGCCCGAGCTGCACCGTCGGCGCCTGCGCGGCGTACTGGGAGTACTGCTGGGGGCCGGCGCCGAAGATGATGCTGAACAGGTACCGGAACGCGAACGCGAGCCCGATCGAGACCACCATCTGCGACACCACGGGCATGCCGCGCCGCCGGAGCGGTCGGTAGACGGCGAGCTCGAAGCCGGCGCCGAACACGCCGGTGAGGAGGATGCCGCCGATCGCCGCGATCCACAGCGACCAGCCCAGCCCACCGTCGGTGGAGTTGAGGTACCAGGTGGCGATCGCGCCGAACGCGATCAGCTCTCCGTGGGCGAAGTTGGTGAGGCCGGTCGTGCCGAAGATGAGCGAGAGGCCGACCGCGGCCAGCGCGATGACGAGGCCGAACCGGACGCCGCTGGCGAGCAGGCTGGCGAGGCGCTCGACGTCGCTCGGGCCGGTCTGCTCGACGGTGCCGGCCTTCACCAGGCGGAACACCACCGGCCGGTCCCCGACGGACTGCACGATCGGGTTGAGCGTCGACGGTGCGCCCGATTCGAGGACGACGCCCTTCGGGAGGGATGAGCGGTCGAGCACGACGCGGTACTGGCCGCTGCCGGGGACGACGACGGCGACCTTGCCCTCGGCGTCGGAGGTGCCGGTCCCGACCTGCTGGCCGTCGCGGGACACCGTGATGACGGCGCCCTCGACGGGCTTGCCGCCCTCGCCCTCGGTCAGGGTGCTGACGATGCGCGGTCCGGCGCCGGGCGCGGGGGAGGGCGCACCGGGGACGGTCGTGGACGGGCCCGTGGTCGAGGGCGACGTCGGCGTGGTCTGCGCGGAGGCCGTGGACGAGGCCAGCACCACGCACACCCCGACGACCACGGCCACCGCGAGCGCGGCGACCCGACCGGGGCGCGTCAGGAGCCTCATCGCCGCCGCATCATACGGATAGGTCGCCGCCGGATGTCTGATGCCGCGCCGGTCGTGCAGCTCCGGTCCGCGCAGCGCCGTGGACGCGCATCGCCGTGGACGCGCATCGACCGGCCGGGCGTGCCGGCCGGTCGACGATCGGACGATCAGAACGTCGTCGTCAGGCTGCAGGAGTAGGCGTCGGCCGGCAGCGTCCACGCGGTGCCGGCGAACGAGATCGCCGAACCGGCGCCGAGGCCGTCGCACACCGCGGACGCCGACGTGAGGTCGGGAGCGCGGACGATGGTGATCGCGCCGACGACCTGACCGGAGCAGGTGCCGTTCCCCGAGATGGTGAACACGTTCTCCCCACCGAGCAACGCCGAGAACGTGGCGTTGTTCAGCTGGTTCGGCGTGCCGTTGAACTTCAGGTCGGGCGCCGCCGCACCGTCCGAACCGGTCCCGTCGATGCAACCGGCGGCGAGCCAGGTGCCCGGGGTGGTCGTGGTCGTCGTGGTGCTGGTCGTCGTGGTGCTGGTGGTCGTCGTGGTCGTGCCGGACGTGGGTGCGGCACATGCGCCGGCGGCCAGGAGCAGCGCCCCGAT
Source organism: Actinomycetes bacterium (assembly GCA_023392475.1). Lineage (GTDB taxonomy): Bacteria > Actinomycetota > Acidimicrobiia > Acidimicrobiales > Microtrichaceae > JAEVZA01. The sequence continues at coordinate 8,952 of JAEVZA010000280.1, forward strand.
CGCGACGAGCAGGACGGACTGACGTGTACGCATGGTGAATCCCCCGGAACGCATCTGAACAGCTGGCCGGATGGTAGCAGCACCGGTCGAAGCTGAACCAGGTTCCACTTTTTTCTTCCACGGTGGGCCCGAGGGTGTCAACGCGGCGGTCGCCTCGCCCGTTGAACAGGCGTGGTGGGGCGACCACCGACGGAGGTCTCCGGCCGATCGCCGGCCGGAGGCCTCCGTGTGGTGGGCCGCCATCGTCGCGGGAGCCCGGGCCGGGACCGTGGTCCGTGGGTGCCGGGTGGCCCTCGCCGGGCCGGCGGTACGGTCCCGGCCATGGACCGAGACGAGCTCCGCGCGACCCAGGCGCCCCTGAAGGACCGCTACCGGGAGGACCCGGCGTCGGCCACGATCACGCTGCACGCCGACGGCGTCCTCGGGGAGGGGGTGTCCTGCTCGATCTCGACCGGGCAGGCCCTCGTCGAGGCGGGGCTGCACCCGATGACCGGCGGCACGGGATCGCTCGCGTGCTCCGGTGACATGCTGCTCGAGGCGCTCGCCGCGTGCGCCGGCGTGACCATGCGGTCGGTCGCGACCGCGATGGGGCTCGACGTCCGGGGCAACGTCCACGCCGAGGGCGACCTCGACTTCCGCGGGACGCTCGGCGTCGACAAGGAGGCAGCCGTCGGCTTCACCGACATCCGGCTGCGGTTCGACCTCGAGACCGATGCGACGGACGAGCAGCAGGCGAAGCTGCTCGAGCTCACCGAGCGGTACTGCGTGGTGCTCCAGACGCTGGCGACGTCGCCGACGCTCTCCGCCTCGCTGGGCTGAACCGGCCGGTCAGGCGGGCGCCGGGTCGGGCTCGTCCTCCGGTTCCGCGCCACCCCACTCGGTCTCGACGACGCGCTCCACCTCGGGCGGGATGTTCGGCACGAGCAGCGACAGCAGCGCGCCGATCGTGACGACGGCGCCCGCGAACGCGACCGCGGGCTTCGACGCGTCGGCGACGGCGTCCGACACCACCGTGCTCACCTTCGCCTCGATGGCCGGCGGCGCGTCCTTCGGCGGGGCCGCGCCGCCGCCGATGCCGTTGCTGACGCCGGCGACGATCTGCTGCTGCGCCTGCGGTGGCAGCTCGGGGACCTTGGCGGCGAGCTGGTCGGCGACGTTGTTCGTGGCCTGCGCCACGAAGATCGCACCGATCAGCGCGATGCCGAGCGCGGTGCCGACCTGGCGGACCATCCCGGCCGCGCCCGACGCGGAGCCGGCCTTCTGCGGTGGGATGTCGCTCAGCACGACGTTGGTGAGCTGGCTCGTCGCGAAGCCGATGCCGATGCCGTGCAGCACCAGCCCGGGCAGCAGCTGCCAGAAGGTGGTGGTGGGGGAGAAGACGACGACGTAGAGCCAGATGCCGGTCGCCTCGAGCGCGAGGCCCACGGTGATGACGTACTTGGGCCCGAACCGGTGGCTCAGGCGGCCGCCGATGCCGCCGCCGACGAAGGCCATGATCCCGGCGGGCAGCAACCAGGTGCCGGCCTGCACGGCGCTGAGGTGGAGACCGGCCTGGAGGAAGATCGGCAGCACGAAGAACGCGCCGAACTCGCCCATGGCCAGCACCGTCGTGTTGATCAGGCCGTACCGGAACCCGCGGTGGACGAGGTCGCGGAAGTCGAAGACGACGGGCTTGCCGCGCTCCGCCCGCCGCAGCTCCACCCAGACGAACGCGCCGAGGAAGACGACGGCGAGCGCCAGGCAGACCGGCACGATCGACACCGCGTCGAACGGCCACTCCCACCCGCCGATCGACTGGTCGCCGATCGGCTTCCACCAGCCGTAGCGGCCGGCCTCGATGATGCCGAACACGAGTGCGGCGAGGCCGATCGTGACGAGCGGGACGCCCGGGAGGTCGATCCCGCTGGCGTGCTCGTCCTTGGACTCCTTGACGTAGAACGCGGCGGCGATCAGCGCGATCGGCACGACGATCACGTTGATCCGGAACGCCCACCGCCACGAGTAGTAGGTGGTGAGGATGCCGCCGATCCACGGGCCGAGCGCGCCCGCGCCGCCGGCGACCGCACCCCAGACGGCGAACGCGAGGCCGCGCTCCCGGCCGCGGAACGTCGCCGAGATGATCGACAACGTCGCGGGGAGCATCGCCGCCGCGCCGATGCCCTCGAGCACCGACTCGCCGATGAACAGCTCCGTCACGTTCTGGGACACCGAGGCCACCAGCGAACCGAACGCGAACAGGGTGGCGCCCATGTAGAAGAGCCGCCGCCGGCCGAAGATGTCCCCCAGCCGCCCGAAGCTGATCAGCAGCGAGGCGAAGATGAGCGAGTAGCCCGAGATCACCCACTGCAGGGCGGAGACCTGGGTGTGGAACTCGCGGATGATCGTGGGGACCGCGACGTTCAGGATCGTGTTGTCCAGCACGATCACGAACAGGGAGCTGGAGAGGATCACGAGCGCGATCCAGCGCTTGGGATCCGCCGGACCGGCGGGGGTGCCCCACCCGGGTGCGGCTGCGGTCGTGTCGGACATCGACGGGTCCTCGCTTCCGGCACATGCCGTGCGTGCCGTGGTGTGTCATACCACCGCGCACCGACAACGAGGACCGATCCGCCGATCGGTGAAACGCCGGCGGGTCGTCGGGCGATCTCAGGTGTGCAACATCACACACGTCGCCCGGGGTCCCTCCCATCCCTTTGGGGCCCCGGGCGACGCGCGTCCGGGGGCCGGCGCGAGCGGAGGTCGCCTCCGGTCCGGCGGGTTCGGGTGAAACGCCGGTGCGTGCTCGTGCGATCCGGGGCGCCACACACTCCCTTCGTCGCCCGGGACCCACTTCTCCATGCACGGGTCCCGGGCGGCGTTCCCGGCCCGCCCCCTCCGCCGGCCGGGAACGTCGGACCAGGTCGCCGTCGAGACGTCGCGGGCGCGTGCTCGGAGCGCTCGACGGGGTTCGGCCGGTCCGCAGGGACCGGGTGGTGGTGCGGTCCACCGCTGGCGCTCGCCGTGGACGTACGGTCGATGCAGCGTTCACCCGCTCGAGGGGGGTCTCGATGGTGGCAACGATGTTGATCGCGCTGGCGGCGTGGCTCGTGGCCGGGGTGGTGGTGGCGCTGGTCGTCGGCCCCGTCCTGCGGGAGCGGGTCGCCGAGCTCGGCACGGTCGGTGAGCACGCGGATCGGCTGGTCCGACCCGGGTCGCCGCGCCGCCACGTCCGGCGCGCCGCCTGACGGCGTCGTCCGTCGGCGACTCGTCACGCCGGCGCTCGTCGGAAGCGCGTGCGGTGCTGGTGAGCCGATCTGTAGGCGGGATTCTGTCCACCGGGCCCTCACGGGGATCCGGCTGTGTGACCATCCATCTCTGCGGCCTACCCGAGGATCGCCCCTGACGGGGCGGACGGGCCGTCCACGTCCTCTGCTCGGCCTTGCTCCGGGTGGGGGTTGCCAAGCCGCCGAGGTCGCCCCCGACGCTGGTGCGCTCTTACCGCACCGTTTCACCCTTGCCTGTGGCCACCTCGCGGCGGCCCATCGGCGGTCTCTTCTCTGTTGCCCTGGACCGTCAGATCGCTCCGACCTGGCTCTCGCCAGCACCCTGCCCTGCGGAGTCCCGACCTTCCTCGACGCCGCTGCCGCCCCAGACGGCGACGGCGCCGCGGTCACCCGACCGACTCACCAGCCCGATCAGTGTCGCATCCGCCGTCGGCCGAGTGCGAGGTCGATCGCCGCGCCGCGCCCGTCGACGCGGGTTCCGCTGGCACCTCACCCACCGGAACGGTGGTGAGGTGCCTTCCGAGACGTCGCACGCAGGAGGCAGCGCGATCAGGCGGGGTGGGCGGCGTCGAGCGCGAGGAACACGTCCGAGTTGCACTCGTACGCGCGGTTGACCTCGTCGATGAAGGCGTCGCGCCGCGCGTCGTCCCACGGCGCGCCGTCGAGGCGGGCGCGGTACGCCTCCTTGTAGGCGTCGAGGTCCTCGACGCCGTCGAAGTCGTAGAAGGTGAGCGCGCCGTCCACCCGGTCGCCGTAGTGGCGCTCGAGCGTGCGGCGGATCATCTGGCCGCCCGACAGGTCGCCGAGCAGCCTCGTGTAGTGGTGGGCGACGAAGCGCTCCGGCGTGGTGACCGTCGAGGAGATGCCCTCGGCGTACGCCGTCGTCGCCGGCAGCACCCGGGTGCGCCCGGCCCAGTCGTCACCCACCAGGCTGCCGAGGTCCGACTCGAGCGCCGGCACCCGCCGCAGCTCCGCTCCGAGGAACGGGGCGACGACGGGATCGTCGGCCAGGGCGTCGCCCGTGCGCTCGAGCGCGGTGTAGATCGCGTGGTGCTGCGCGACCAGGTCGGCGACCGCGTCGAGGTCGAGCTGGCCGCGCATCAGGCGGTGCACGAACGACGAGCGCTCGGCGGCGCGGTGCGCCGACATCGTGGCCTCGCGGATGCGGGCCGAGAACGGCGTGTCGGTGAGGGCGTCGGTCTCGGTCGTGCTCATCTGGTACCTCGCTGGCCGGTGCGGCCGCCGTGGCGGGCGCTCGTTGGGTCGTGGGGGACGGGAACCGGGGCCGCCCACCGGCCGTCGCCGGCGGGCGGCCCCGGAGATCAGGACGATCAGGGGTCGAGCGTGTAGGCCACGCGCACGGGCTCCTGCGGCTTCTTCGCGTCGGCGGTGCCGCCGCTCGTGTACCAGTAGGTGCCGAGCCCGGTCGCGTTCTGGAAGTTCACGAACGCCTGCGGCCAGGCGCCCCAGTACGACTGGTTGGTCGTGGTCTTCGCCACCTGCGGTGCCTCCGCCGGGGTGGTGACGGCGGTGCCCACGTACCGGGTGGCCGACGTGAAGCCGGTCGCCGTCGAGCCGCCGGCCCAGACGTTCGCGAACTCGGCGATCACGACGTTCGCGACCGGCGTGAGCGGCGTGCGGACGTCGGGCGTGTCGATGCTCGACGCGTAGCCGCCGAGCGTCGCGGTCAGCTTCGCCGCGCCGCCGGGGTTCACCGTGAGCTTCGGGTTGACGATCCAGAACGGCACGTACTGGCCGTAGAAGTTGACGGTGAACGTGCCCGTCCACTGGATGGTCGCGGCGCCCGTCGACGGGTTCACCGTGCCGGTGCCGTTCGCGTAGCGCACCTTCTGCCCGAGGAAGAAGGCGTTGGTGGCGGTGACCGTGTTGCCGGCGCCGTCCTTGTTGCGGTTCGCCCAGCCGACCGCGGCCTCGCTGCCGATCGGCACGTACGTCCCCGACGCGTTCTTCTTGAGCACGGTGGCGTTGCCGTTCGTGGGCACGTACGTGGACTGCGTGCTGTCCGACTGCCCTGCGGACCAGTAGTTCACCTGGCCGGGTGCGAACGAGCCGTTGTCCGCCTCCCGGCTGATCGTCCACTCGAACGTCGCGTTGGACACGGTGCGCGCGCCGGGGGCCGTCGTCGTGGGCGCCGAGGGCGTGGTGGGCGCGCACGCCGCGAGCGCCACCGCCGCCGCGGCGGCGACGGCCAGCGCGAGCGTCCTGGTCCTGGTCCGGTGTGGTCCGTGCATCCGTCTGGCTCCTCGGTCTGGGAATGAAGCTAGCTGAGCAATAGTTATAAGGGTTGCCTAACAACATGGCTACCACGTGTCGGAGCGTGGAGCGACCCCGGCATCGTCCGGGCCGTGCCCGCCTCCGGTGGTCAGCCGATCGGCACCGCCTGCTCACGGCGACGCAGCACCCGGTCCCGCAGCAGCAGCGCGCCGGCCACCGCCGCTCCGGTCAGCAGCAGGAGCACGACGACCTGGGTCACGGGCCAGAGCGTCGACGACGTCCGCGCCGTGGCGGTCGCCGCCGTCAGCGGGCGGTCCGGCTGCGTCGGCCGGTAGGGCTCGAGGCGGACGGCCGTCGTGGTGTCGAACGTCGGCCACACCCCACCGACGACCTGGGTGAGCGTCCTGGTCGCGCCCGGCCCGAGCGCGGCCATGTCCGCGGCCGTTCCCGTCGTGCGCAGCCCCAGGGGGCCGGTCACGGTCGCCGACCGCCGCGCCCGCACCGCGACGTCGCCGGTGTTCTCGACGACGTAGGTGACCTCCATCGAGCCGGGAGCGGCGGGGTTCCAGCTGGGCCGGTACGACGCGGCCATGGTGCGGTAGCGGAGCTGCGCCGTGGTCGGCTCACGACGTGCGGGCGTGGACGGCGACGACCGTGGCGTCGCCGATCCGGTCGGGCCGCCCGGTGCCGGCGCCGTGTCGGCGGCGTCCGTGGCGGCGAGCGCGGAGGAGCCGGCCGCGTCGGACGGCGTCGTGC
>JAEVZA010000310.1 GCA_023392475.1 Actinomycetes bacterium
CACCCCGCTCGTGGCGAGGTCGTGCGGCACCGGCGGCCGCAGCTTGCGGACGCCGAGCTCCACGGCGTCGATCCGGTCGTCGGCCGCGAGCACGACCTCCGCGAGCAGGGCCGCGAGCCGCTCCAGCAGCTGCGGCGCCGCCGCCCCGGCCGCCGCGACCACGACGTCGCAGAGCGCGCCGTAGTCGACGGTGTCGTCCAGCGCGTCGGAGAGGCCGGCGGCGGTCAGGTCGACCTCGACGTCCAGGTCGACCTCGAGCGGCTGGGCCCGCTCCCGCTCCTCGGGGAGCACGCCGACGACGGCCACCACGCGCAGGCCGCGCAGCTCGATCACGTCGGGGCGTCCGGCCATCGGCGGGCGACCGGCCCGGTCAGGCCCGGCCGGCGGCGAGCCGCGCCGCGTCGTTCACGACCGTGCGGCCGTCGGCGCCGAGCTGGCGGCCGGTGAGGCGCTCGATCAGCGTGATCGCGTTCGGCGGCTCGGGCACCATGCCCGACCACACCAGGTAGCCGGCCATCAGGCCGATCAGCGTCTCGGACATCTCGTCCTGGTGGACGACCACCTTCTTGCGGGAGCCGAGCAGCTGGCGGATGCCGGTGTACGAGCGCTCGAGGTAGCGCGGCAGGTCCTCGCCGTTCGGGAACGGCCAGTGCATCCACGTGACGTTGAGCTCGTCGTAGTTGTGGAGGTTGTGCGGGGCCGGCGAGACCGAGATCACGAGGTCGAAGCCCTGCTCCCGGATCCAGATGATCTCCTCCTGGCGGCGGACCTTCCGGTGGTTCGTGCCGAACCCGCCCGGCCGCTCGCAGATCGCCAGCTGGTCCTGGATGATCCAGTTGAAGTGCCGGGGCCGGATGCCCTGCGCCCACTTGCCCTTGGCTGCCATGGATCACCTCCCGGGTCGTCCGGTGCCCGTCCCCGCACCCACCGCCCCGATCGAGGCGAGGGCGTCGGCGGCACGGGCGGTCGCTCCGACATCATGGACGCGGACCATCCGCGCCCCGAGGATCATGGCCCAGGATGCGGTGGCCAGCGAACCGGCCAGGCGGTCCCCGACGTCCACGGGCGGCGGCCCGCCAGCCTCCGCGCCACCGCCGATCGGGCCCGGGTGCGCCTGCTCGCCGGCGTCGGACCGGGCGAGCAGCACGCCGAGGGACCGCTTCCTGCTGGTCCCGACGACCACCGGGAACCCCTCCGCCACCAGCTCGTCGAGCCGCCCGAGGAGCGCCAGGTTGTGGGAGGTGGTCTTGCCGAAGCCGATGCCCGGATCGACCCAGACCTCCCGCACCCCGCCGTCGACGGCTGCGGTGGCCCGCTCCACGAGGAAGGCCCGGACGTCGTCGACCACGTCGTCGTAGACCGGCTCGCGCTGCATGGTCCTCGGGTCGCCGAGCATGTGCATCGCCACCCAGCCGACCCCGCGCTCCGCGGCGACGGGCCAGAGCGAGGCGCTGACGTCGTTGAGGAGGGTCGCGCCCGCGTCGACGGCGGCGTGCGCGGTCGAGGCGTGGCGCGTGTCGATCGAGATGCGGACGCCACGGGCGGCGCACTCGGCGGCGACGGATCCGATCACCGGCACCACCCGCGCCTGCTCCGCGGCGGGGTCGACGGGCGCCGCACCGGGCCGGGTCGACTCGCCGCCCACGTCGACCACGGCGGCGCCCTCGTCGGCCATCTCCAGGACCCGGGCACGGGCGGCGTCGACCGCGACGTGGCGGCCGCCGTCGGAGAAGGAGTCGGGGGTGGCGTTCAGCACGCCCATCACCCGAGGGGTGGTCACGGCCCCGACCGTACCGACCGGCCGCCCCGCGGCCGACCGGGATCGGCGCCGGCGCCCGTCAGCGGCGGACGCCGTCGATGAACTGCATCGCCTCCATGCGCGCCGCCGGGTCCGCCCGGAACACGCCCCGCACCGCGGAGGTGACGGTGGACGAGCCGGGCTTGCGGATGCCGCGCATCGCCATGCAGAGGTGCTCGGCCTCGATCACGACGAGCACGCCCCGGGGCTTCAGCGTCGTCTCGATGGCATCGGCCACCTGCGTGGTGAGCCGCTCCTGCACCTGCGGGCGGTTGGCGTAGCCGTCGACCAGGCGGGCCACCTTCGACAGCCCGGTGACCCGGCCGTCGGTCGACGGGATGTACGCGACGTGGGCCTGTCCGTAGAACGGCACGAGGTGGTGCTCGCACAGCGAGTACAGCGGGATGTCGCGCACCATGATCATCTCGTCGTGGCCGGCGTCGAAGGTCACCTTGAGGTGGCGGGCCGGGTCCTCGTGGAGGCCCGAGCACGTCTCGGCGAACATGCGCGCCACCCGCGCCGGCGTGTCCAGGAGGCCGTCGCGGTCGGGGTCCTCGCCGATCGCCTCGAGGATCTCCCGCACCGCCTTGGCGATGCGCGCCTGGTCGACGGCCGGCGACTCCAGCGGCGGCGCCGGCGACCGGTCCGCGATGTTCAGGTCCGCCCCGTCGGGGAGGCCCACGCCGTCGTGATCGATGCGGGTCATGGTGGCTGGTGTTCCTCGGTGTGCGGGGCGCCCCGGGAGGGCGCCGGTGCCGACGCTCCGCCGGCTCCGAGGAGGATACGGCGCGCCGTCGGGAGCGTCCGGTCGAGGACCGCCGGGCAGCGTCGGCCGCTCGGTAGGATCCACCGCCCGAGGGCCCCACGGATGACCGACACCGCCGCCACCGTCGCCACGGCCCCGAAGCCGGACGAGCGCCAGATGGTGCGCTCACCCACGTACGTCCTGCGCCTGCTCGTCGGCGTCGTGGTGACCGCGCTCGGCGTGCTCGTCACGTGGCGGTTCACCAACACGGCCGCGGCGCTGAACATCGACTGGGAGGACCTCGTCCGGCCGCTGCCGGCCTGGATCCAGGCCCTGCCCATGGTCGTGGTGGTGCTCACGTTCCTCGTGGCGCCGATCGCCACGAACATCGTGCTCCTCGTCCGGCGGCGGTTCCGGCTGTGCCTGCTCGTCAACGTCGCGGCGATCGCCGCGTTCGCGCTGACGGAGGTCGTGGTCGCCGTGCTGACGCGGAACCCGCCGTCGGAGTTCCCGAAGGCCTACCTCGACTCGCACGGCGTCGCGCAGTCGGTCAACGACCCCCTGCTCGCGGCGACGGTCGCGGCGCTCGTCGTCGGGCTCCCCTACCTCCGGCAGGGCCTCCGGCGCCTCGCGTACGGCGTCATCGCGCTGAACCTGCTGGCCACGCTGGGCTTCTCCGACGTGCCGGCCGTGGCGTGGGTGCTCGACGTCGGCGCCGGCATCCTCTGCGGCTCGGCGGTCGCCCTCGCGTTCGGGACCCCCGACAGCCGGCCCACGGCGGCCGAGATCCGGGCCGCGATGACCCGCTCCGGCATCGACCTCGCCGAGGTCGAGCCGGCCGCCGTGGACGCGCGGGGTTCGACCCCGTGGTTCGGGCGCGGCGACGACGGCGGACGCGTGTTCATCAAGGTGCTGAACCAGGACAACCGGTCGGCCGAGATCATGTTCCGGATCTTCCGGGCCCTGTTCCTCCGCCACACCGGCGACGAGCGGCCGACGTCGTCGCTGCGCCGGTCGGTCGAGCACGAGGCGCTGCTGTCGCTCCGGGCCACGGCGGTCGGGATCCGCACGCCGGAGCTGCTCGCGGTGTCGGAGATCGGGACCGACGGGATGCTGCTCGCCTACGCGGCGATCGACGGCTCCTCGCTCGACGGCGTGCCCGCCGAGGAGCTGACCGACGACCTGCTCGACGGCGTGTGGGAGCAGGTCGTCGAGCTGCGCGCCGCCGGCATCGCGCACCGCGACCTCCGGCTCGCCAACATCTTCCTGGCCAGCGACGGCGTGCCCCAGCTCATCGACTTCGGCTTCGCGGAGCTCGCGGCGTCGGACCTGCTCCTCGCCACCGACGTGGCGGAGCTGATGGGCTCGACCGCGCCGGTCGTGGGCGTCCAGCGGGCGGTCGACGCGGCCGAGCGGGCGGTGGGCCGCGCCGGGCTCGAGGAGGCGCTCCCCCGCGTGCAGCCGTACGCGCTCGGCTCGGCGACGCGCACCGCGCTCAAGGAGGACGGCCTCCTCGAGCCGCTCCGCGACGAGGTGCAGGCGAGGGTCGGGCGACCGGAGGTCGTCTACGAGCCCCTCGTGACGGTCCGGCCCCGGGCGCTGCTCCTGCTGGTCCTGGCCGCGGCCGCCGTGTGGGTCGCGATCGACGCGGTGGCCGGGCTGCCCGGGGCGCTCGGCGAGCTGGCGCACGTCGACGTGCGCTGGACGGTCTGGGCGATCGTCGCCTCGGCGCTCACCTACGTCGGGGCCACCGTCGCCATGCAGGGCTCGCTCCGCGACCACCTGCCGTTCGGCACGACGATCGTGTCCCGGCTCGCGTCGTCGTACACCAACCGCCTCACGGTCGCCCGCAGCGGCGGGGTGGCGCTGAGCGTGCGGTTCCTCCAGCGCGCCGGCGTCGAGACGGCGACCGCGCTCGGGGCGGTCGGCCTGCTCACCACCACCGGCTTCGTCGTGCACCTGGCCGTGCTGTACATGGTCGTGCGCCTGTCCGGCCAGGGCGCCTCGTTCGACTACTCCGTCCACCCGAGCACCGCGGTGGTCGTCGTCGTGACCACCGCCGTGCTGCTCGGCGCGCTCGTGATGGTGCTGCCGTGGGGCCGGCGGCTCCTGCTGCAGACGATGCTGCCCGCGCTCCGGCGGGCGTCGGCCGGGCTGCGCGACGTGAGCGCTCGGCCGCGGCGGCTGGTGCAGCTCTTCCTCGGCTCGCTCACCGTCACCTTCGCCTACGTGGCGGCCCTCATCGCGTCGGTCCGCGCGCTCGACGGCGGCATCGACGCGCCGTCGATCGCGCTCGTGTTCCTCGTGGTCACGGTCGTGGCGGCCGTGGTCCCCACCCCGGGCGGCCTGGGCGCCGTCGAGGCCGGGCTGGTCGGCGGGCTCGTGATCCTCGGCGAGCGCGCGGCCGTCGCCATCCCCGCGGTGTTCCTCTACCGGCTGGTCACGTTCTGGCTGCCGATCGCCCCCGGCTGGCTCGCGTACCGGGACCTCGCCCGCTGCGGTCGGGTCTGACCGGTCGGGCCGCCGCCGGTCCGCCCCAGCGGCTCGTCCCGGGCCGTCAGGCCGGGGCCTGGCCGTCCTGCGGCTCGTAGACCGCGAGGTAGCGCAGGTTGCGGTAGCGCTCGGCGACGTCCAGGCCGTACCCGATCACGAAGTCGCCCGGGATCGTGAACCCGACGTAGCGCACGCCGAGGCCCTCCAGGTCGGCCGACTCGCGGGCCAGCAGCGCGCAGACCTCGAGGCTCGCCGGGCCGCGCGCCTCCAGGCTGCGCCGCAGGTACCGGAGGGTGAGCCCCGTGTCGACGATGTCCTCCACGAGGATCACGTCGCGGTCGGTGAGGTCGACCTCGAGGTCCTTCACGAGGCGGACGACGCCAGAGGTGCGCGTGGTGGCGCCGTACGACGACACCGCGATGAAGTCGATCTCGACGGGCAGGTCGATGCTGCGGGCGAGGTCGGTGAGGAAGACGTAGGCGCCACGGAGCACGCACACGAGGAGCGGCGTGCGGCCCGCGTAGTCCTCGGTGAGCTGGCGGCCGAGCTCCTCGATGCGGTGGACGAGCTGCTCCTCGGTGAGGACGACGCGCCCGATGCTGGGGTCGTCGTCCAGCGAGGTGGGGGCGGCGTCCGTCATCGGCGGGACCCTACTCCCGGCCCGGACGGGCCCGTGCCGCCCGGCGGCGGCACGAGCCGGAGCTCGCCGGCCGTGCGCCGCACCCGCCATCCGCGGACGACGTCGCACGCCACCGCGTCGCCCCGGGCCACGGC
>JAEVZA010000022.1 GCA_023392475.1 Actinomycetes bacterium
CCCCCCCGGCGCCGCCCCCCACGAACGGGACGGGAGCGAAGGCGTCATCGGACCGTCGACAGCCGGAGGTTCGGGTCCGCGCCGGTGGCGAGCGACGACGGGCCGTCGTCCCGGAGCCGGTACCAGCCGGCCGAGGCGATCATCGCCGCGTTGTCCGTGCACATCGACCGGCTCGGCAGGAACGCGTGCAGGCCGTCCTCGGTGCACGCGGTCAGGAACTGCTCGCGGAGGAGCGAGTTCGCCGCGACCCCGCCGCCGATGGCGAGGGCGGACGCGCCCGCCTCGCGAGCTGCACGCCGCGCCTTCGTCACGAGCACGTCGACGACGGCGGCCTGGAAGCTGGCGGCGACGTCGGCCGTCGTCACGTCGGGGTGGGCCCGGACGTGGTTGACCACCGCGGTCTTGAGGCCGCTGAACGAGAAGTCGAGGCCGTCGTCGAGCATCGACCGCGGGAAGCGGATCGCCTCGGGGTCGCCGTGGAGCGACTCCCGGTCGATCGCCGGACCGCCCGGGTAGCCGAGGCCGAGGAAGCGGGCGACCTTGTCGAACGCCTCGCCCGCCGCGTCGTCGAGCGTCTGGCCCAGCAACCGGTACCGGCCGTGGCCCTCCATCAGCACGAGCATCGTGTGGCCGCCCGAGACGAGCAGCACGACGAGCGGCAGCGACAGCTCGGGGTCCTCCAGGAAGGCGGCGTAGAGGTGCGCCTCGAGGTGGTTCACCGACACGAACGGCACGTCCCAGGTCAGCGCGAGCGCCTTCGCCGCCGACACGCCGACGAGCAGCGCGCCGATGAGGCCCGGTCCGGTCGTGGCGGCGACCGCGTCGACGCGGGAGCCGTCGATCCCCGCCTCGACCATGGCCCGGGCCGTGACCGGGATGATGAGCTCGTTGTGGGCGCGACTCGCGATCTCCGGGACGACGCCGCCGTACTGCGCGTGCAGCTCCACCTGCGAGCTGACCACCGACGACAGGACGTCCCGCCCGCCACGCACGCACGCGACCGCCGTCTCGTCGCACGACGTCTCGATCCCGAGCACGAGCGTGTCGGGGCCGACGGCACCCCGGCCCCCGTCCGCGTCGTCGCCGACGGGCGCCGCGCCCTCGGGCAGGTCACCGTCAGCGATCACCGGACACCCCGTCGTGCAGGACGACCGGCAGGTCGGCCTCGATCCCCGCGACCCGCGCCCGTGCGGCGTCGGTGTCGATCCCGTGCGCCCACATGATCAGCGCGTCCTCCTTGATGTCGGAGTAGTAGTTCCGCCGCACGCCCCCCGGCGCGAACCCGAACCGCCGGTACAGCTCCTGGGCCGCCGTGTTGCTCATGCGCACCTCGAGCGTGAGGTCCTCCAGGCCGAAGCGGTGCGCCTCGCGGAACTGCACGAGGAGCATGCGGGTGGCGAGGTGCCGGCGGCGGTGGTCGGGGTCGACGGCGATGTTGGTGATGTGGCCCTCGGCGCCGGTGAGCATCAGGCCGGCGAAGCCGAGCACGCGGTGGCGGTCGAGGGCCACGACGTAGCTCCGGCTCGTCGGCATCCGCAGCTCGCCGAGGAACAGTCCGTGGGACCACGGGCGGTGGTTCGTGCGCTGCTCGATGGACACCACGCCGCGCAGGTGGCGCCGGCGCATCGGCGCGACGAGCACGCCGTCGTCGACGACGTCCGGTGTCGACTCCTGCATCACCGGAGGCCCTGCCGCCACCACGTCATCGCCCGTCCCGCACGGACCAGTTGATCTCGGCGTCGGGCCGGCGCAGGTAGATGGGCTCGATCTCGTCGGGCCGGCCGAACTCCTCGCGGAGCGCCTGCGCGTGCGCGAGCTGCACGAGCGACGCGGCCGACGGGTGGCTGTTCCCCCGGTCGACCAGCTCCACCTTCGCGAGGCCCTCGAAGTCCTCGGCGTAGCGGATCGCCCCGTCACCCACGAGGAGGACCTCCTCGGGGGTGGCGAGCAGCTCGGAGGCGAGGTCGTCGGGCGTGCCGAGCTGGTGCTCGCCGAGCCGCTGCACGCCGCCAGGCACCTGCCGGTAGAAGGCGTAGTAGAGCTCGCCGCGGCGGGCGTCGATCGCCGTCACGATCAGGCGGTTGCTGAAGCGCACCGGGAAGGCCAGCAGGTCCAGGCTGGACACCGCGATCATCGGCACCCGCAGCCCGAACGCGATCGCCTTGGCCGTGGCCACGCCCACGCGCAGCCCGGTGAAGAGCCCCGGTCCGACGTCGACCGCGACCAGCCCGATGTCGTCGAGGGTCACCTGCGCCTGCTCGCAGATGAAGTCGATGGCCGGCACGAGGTTCTCGGCGTGGCGCTTGCCCTTCGCCGAGTGGGCGGACGCGAGCACGCCCTCGTGGCCGCCGATGGCGCACCCGGCCTGCACGGTCGCGGTCTCGATGCCCAGGATCAGCACGGGCCACCCTCCTCGGTCGGCGCCCAGCGCGAGATCGCCACGCCCATCGCCCGCACCCGCGCCGCCCACCGCGGCCCCACCGGCACCAGCTCCACCTCGCGCACGTCGGCGGCGGAGCCGTCGTCGCCGTCTTCGTCGAGCGGCGGGAAGCGGAGGTGCACCTCCAGGTAGTCGTGCGGCAGCACCGGCGCGACCCGGTCCCCCCACTCGATGACCGTGACGGAGCCGTCGTCGAGCAGCTCGGAGAGCCCGAGGTCGAGCGCCTCCGCGACCTGGTCCAGCCGGTAGACGTCCAGGTGGTAGAGGTCGAGGCGGCCCGTGTAGCTGCGCACGAGGGCGAACGTCGGGCTCGTGATCTGGTCGTCGATGCCGAGCCCGCGGCCGAAGCCCTGCGTGAACGCGGTCTTGCCCGCGCCGAGGTCGCCGACGAGCACGAGGAGGTCCGACGGGCGGGCGAGCTCGGCCAGCGCGGCGGCGAGGTCCCGCGTGTCGTCGACCGTCGCCGTCCGGGCCACCAGCCCGACGCCGCTCACGCCGCTCCCGCCCCGGTCAGGACCTGCTTCGCCCGCACGAGGTCGGCGCGCATCCGCGCCATCGGCTCGCCGCCGCCCCGCAGCACCGCCGCGGGGTGGAAGGTCGGGACGACCACGACGTCGTCGCGGTACGGGTAGGTGCGCCCGCGCAGCTTCGTGATGCCCTCGCTCGTATCCAGCAGCAGCTTCGACGAGAAGTTCCCCAGCGTGACGATGACCCGGGGTCGGATCAGGTCGATCTGCGACTCGAGCCAGGGTCGGCACTCGGAGATCTCGTCGGGCTTCGGGTCGCGGTTGTCGGGCGGGCGGCACTTCACGACGTTGGCGATGTAGAAGCCGTCCCTCGTCAACCCCATCTCCTCGAGCACCAGGCGGTCGAGGAGCTGACCGGAGCGGCCGACGAACGGGAGGCCCTGCCGGTCCTCCTCGGCGCCGGGGCCCTCGCCCACGAACATCAGGTCGGCCGACGGATCGCCGGTGCCGAACACCACCTGCGTGCGACCCTCCGCCAGCCGGCACCGCGTGCAGGCCAGCGCGTCCTCACGGAGGGTCTCGAACGGCGTCGGCATCGGTTCGAGCCTAACGGCGTGGCGCACCGACCCCCGTGCCCGGCTTCGCGCCGGGTCGCCGCCGCGGCACCCACCCGCTCCCGCTCTGTGATGCACCGCTGGGTCGATCGCCCCCGTGGCGCATCACAGAGCGGGTGGGTGGCCTGCGGCGGGGGCGGCGACGGAGCGGATCGCGGCGTCGACGACCTCGACGGCGTGGGCCCTGACCAGCTCCACCGCGGCGCCGACCCGACCCGTCGCGGCGGCCACGAAGGCGTCGCCGTCCACCCGCGCGTGCGGCGGCGTCACGGCCCGCGCCAACCCGTCGTGGGCACCCCTGGCGACGTGGTGGCAGCCCACCTTGTCCAGCCGCGCGTTGGTGACCACGACGCCGATGGTCGTGTTGCCGTACGCCGCGGCGCCCGGATCGTCGGCACCGGCGGCCGTGGGGTCGGCGACGGCCGGCCAGGCCTCGCCGTCGCGTCCCCCGCCCCGGACGTCGCCCCAGGCG
>JAEVZA010000113.1 GCA_023392475.1 Actinomycetes bacterium
GTCGGGGCCGGCGACCTGGACGCCGTCGACGACGTCGCGGCCTGGCTCGGGCGCGCCGCGTCGCCGTCGAAGCTCCGGGCGCTCCTGGCCGCCGACCTGCTCCCACGGCTGTCGGCCGCCGCGCACGCCCCGATCTTCCTGTTCGAGCTGCCCCGCGTCGCCGCCCGCGGGCAGCTCACCGGTGAGCTGCTCCGAGGGCTCGTCCGCGAGCTCGCCAGGCAACCGTCGTGGCGGATCGCCTGGATCGACGAGCCGCCCGCTCCCCGTCCGGGCGACCTGGCAGCGGCGCTCGGCGCCGTCACCGACGTCGGCGCCGGCGGCTCCGACTTCATCCAGCCCACGATGGACCGAGTCGACTCGACCGGGATCGCCGCGTCGACGATCGGACCGCTCACCTCCGGCGACCCGGCCGTCGTGTGCCCGTCGATCCTGCGCGTCGCCGCCCGCTCGATGCTCCTCGACCGGTCGGGCGCGGCGCCCTACGGCTGGACCCACTGCCTGACGATGCCGCAGGCCGTGCTCGGCGTCGCCGACGCCCTCCCCGATCCCGCCGTCGCCCTGCGGGTCGCGGCGACGCACGTGCTCGGGTTCCGCGCCTCGCTCGGCGACCGCTCCGTGGCCGAGGAGCTCGACCCGTCCTCCCTGCCCGATCCCGGGCTCCCGTTGCCCGAGGCGCTCCGGGTCGGGCCGGCGGAGGCCGCCGGTGCGGTCGCGCACTCGATCGGGGACCCGGCCGGTCTCGCGTCGACGCTCGCCACGTGGGCGTGCGTCCGACACGACGCGCACCTGGTGAAGTACACGCTGGCGTGCCTCGACGCGGCGGCCGCCGATCCGGCGCACGCCCGGCTGTTCCTCGCTGCGGCGGCGTCGCTCGTCGGCTGGTGGTCCGCGGTCGGCGATCCGACCGACCCGCTCGGCGCCGACGGTCAGTTGGTCGCGGCGTAGAGGTAGATCAGCGCGGCCGGCGCCAGGACGTCGTAGAAGAAGATCGGGCCCGCGTTGTTGACCGAGAAGTTGCGCTCCTGCGCCATGCTCCGGACGTGGCCGACCGCGTCGCCCCACAGGAACACGGTGAAGATGATGATCGTGGCCAGTGCGAACGACCTCGGCTGACCGCCGGCCATGATCCCGGCCACCGCCATGCCCGCGCTGGCCACGCCGAGCTCCCACTGGAACGGGCTCGGCTGCCAGCCGATCGACCGGGCGATCGGGGCGGGGAAGAACAGGTGCGGCGGTGCCGTCATGCACAGGAAGGCCCCGACGAGCCAGCCGAGGCTGTTCGCGTAGACCACCTGTTGCCACGTCTCACCCGGGTGGCGGCCGCCCCACTGCACGGCGGCCGACACGAGCAGACCGGCGACCGGGACGATCACGACGAGCGGCGAGAGCCACGCCGTCCACGGCGGGACCTCGTCGGTGTCGTTGGTGGGGTCGGGCATGTGCGGTCCTCCCTGGGAGACGGGCGCAGGTTCCGGTCGGCACGTCCCGCCACCGCCTGAGCGGTGCGGTCAGGGCGATCCGGCGCCGGGCACGTCGACGACGGTGCACTCGATCCGCGCCTCGGTCGTCGCGCTCCGCCGGCCGGCGTGGGAGTCGGGTGCCGTGCAGGCGAACAGCGTCGTGCCGTCGGGGCCGCCGAGGGTGCACGCGAACACCGGCTGCGAGAGCTCGACGGTGGCCGAGGTGCGGCCGCCCTCGTGCACGCGGACGCACGTCCGGCCGACGGCGTTCGCGACCCAGACGGCGCCGTCTGCGTCGAGGCAGATGCCGTCGGGCGCCACGAACGACGCTCCGAGTTCGGCCCAGGCGCGCCGCCCGGACAACCGGCCGTCGTCGGCGACGTCGAACGCGGTCAGGCGCATGCCGATGGTCTCCGCCACGATCAGCGTCCGGCCGCCGTCGGCCAGCACCGTGCCGTTCGGGAAGCGCATGTCCGCGGCCGCCACCTCGACCGCCCCGTCGGGCTCCACGCGGATCACGTGGGCGGTCGGCGGGCCCGGCTCGGCGACGACCGACGCGGGTCCGTGCTCGTCCATCCACGCGTCGAGGTCGAAGCCGAAGTGGCCGACGTACGCCCGTCCCGACGGCGTCACGAGCATGTCGTTGCACCAGCCCGTGGCGATGCCCGACAGGTCGGCGTGGAGCACGAGCGAGCCGTCGGGCTCGAGCCGGCGGACCGCGCGCTCGGTCATCGCCACGACCAGGAGCCGGCCGTCGGGCAGCCACCCCAGGCCGGACGGCTGGTCATCGAGCCGGAGCTCGATCCGGTGGTCGTCACCCGACGCGGCCACCGAGTGCACGGTGTGGTCGTAGAAGTCGCTGAACCAGAGCCGGCCGTCGCGCCAGCGGGGGTCCTCGGTGAAGTGGCAGCCGTCCAGGAGGACGTCGGACGCCATGGCCGACCATCCTGGTCCAGCCGCGCCCCCGCTGCGTGGGATCAGCGTCGGTCGGCGAAGAACGAGCGGAGCAGGTCGGCCGAACGGTCGGCGAGCACGCCGGCGCGGACGGGGAACTCGTGGTTGAGGCGCGGGTCCTGGCCGAGGTGGTGGAGCGTGCCGAGGGACCCGGCGTCGAAGTTGACCGCGCCGAAGACGACGCCCGAGATGCGTGAGGCCCAGAGCGCGCCCGCGCACATCGGGCACGGCTCGAGCGTCACGACCAGGAGGCAGTCGTCGAGCCGCCACCGGCCGAGCTCGCGGGCGGCGTCCTGTAGCGCGAGCACCTCGGCGTGCGCCGTCGGGTCCGCGAGGTGCTCCCGCTCGTTCCGGCGGGCCGCGACGACGGTGCCCTCGCCGGCACCACCGCCGACGCGGACGACGACCGCGCCGATCGGGACGTCGCCGTGCTCGGGCGCGCGGGCGGCCTGCTCGAGCGCGAGCTCCATCCACCGCTCGTGGGCGGGGGAGTCGGCGAGCACGGGTCCGGTCACGGCCGCACGGTACCCGCGGCGCCGGAGAGGACCGTCAGGCGGGTGCGCTCCACATGGCTGCCGGCAGCCCGCGCCCCGCGTCGGCGGCGAGCGACACGCGGATGCGCCGTGCCCGGAGCGCGATCACCGCGAACGACGCCGACGACGGACCCTCCGGCCAGATCGTGGCCGGATCGAAGCCGGTCGGCGGCGGCGTGGCCGCGATCGCCGCCCACGCCGCGTCGCGCTCGTCGTCGGGGAGCCAGTCCGCGTCGCCGTCGACCGTCACCACGTCCTGCGCCGGCGACCACCACAGGAGGCTGACCGACGCGCTGGTTCGCAGGTGGCGGCGCCGGAGGTCCGACGGTCGCGACGTGATCCAGCCGGACGGCCCGCCGTCCCAGCGCAGGACCGGGTGGACGATGCGCGTGCGCGGCCGGCCGTCGGGACCGACGGAGGCCAACGTCGACCAGACGACGTCCTCGACCACGGGCCGGGCGAGCGCCACGACCTCTTCCAGGTCGGCCCGTCGGGTGGTCGTGAGCGCCATATCAACAACCATAGTTGTGCAACTAGGGTGGTGCGATGTCGGACCGCCGGGACCCGCTCCCGCTGCACGACGACCCGGCCCTGATGGTCCAGGTGCTCGCGCGCCGGCTGGCGTCGCTGCAGCTCGCGGACGTCGACAGGGCAGGGGTGGGCGACGTGCGGGAGAGCGACGGCTACGTCTTCCAGCACCTGCTCCCCGGCCCGCTCCCGGTGGGTGACCTCGCCGCCCGGCTGGGCATCACGCAGCAGGGCGCGTCGAAGGCGGTCGTGGACCTCGAGCGCCGTGGCCTGGTGCGCCGGCGCACCGATCCGGCGGACCGGCGGGTCCGGCGGGTGGAGCTGACGGAGCACGCCCTCCGCGCCGTCGACGCGGCCCGGGCCTCCCGGATGGCGTTCGCCCGTGCGGTGGAGGAGGAGCTCGGCGCCCGGCGGTCCGCCGCCCTCCGCCGGGACCTCGCCCGGCTGGTCGACTCGACCGGCGCGGCCCGGACGGTGGAGGAGCGCGACGTGCAGGCACCGAGCTGAGGGACGTGCTCCGCTCGCCGGCCGCCCGGACGCGGCAGCGC
>JAEVZA010000134.1 GCA_023392475.1 Actinomycetes bacterium
CCCCGGGGGGGGGGGGGGCCGGGCGGCGCGCCCCGCCCCCCCCGGCCGGGGAACGGTTACCGTGCGGGCATGACCACCCCTCCCCCCGAGGCCGACGACGCCCGGCGCGAGCAGGTCGAGGCCGCACGGGCGCTCCTGGTCGATCCGGGGCTGGCGCCCATCGTCGAGATGGTGCTGCTCCGGCGCGACGGCGCCTACGAGGCCCACGCGGTCGACGGCAGCGTCCGCTTCCGGCGTGAGGCCCCCGCCGGGACCGGCCACGACTGGTCCTTCACCGTGCTCGACGTGACCGGCCGGGACCCGCTCGGTGATCGAGCGCTCGACCGCTTCGCGCCGCTGGCCGAGGAGCTGGCCTCGCCGTTCCCCGACCGCACGCGGAACGCGTACCCGTTCGCGCACGAGCAGGTCGCCCAGCTCTTCGACCACCCGGCCGCACCCGACCTGTGCGTGGTGCACACCGCGTCGCACCACTGGGCGGACCAGGGCGGCCACCTCGGCGAGCACGGCTCGCTCGGCGCGATCCAGTGCCGGGCGCCCTTCATCGTGTCGGGCCGCGGCGTGCGGCGCGCCGGCGTGGTGGACGTGCCCGCGCAGCTCGTCGACATCGCCCCCACGGTGCTCGCCCTCCTCGGCGTCGAACCCGGCGGCGGCACCGGCCTCGACGGGCGCGAGCGCGCGGACGCCCACCTCCGCCACCAGGACGGCGATGTCCTGACGGAGCTCCTCGACCCGACGGAGCGCCCCGACCACGTGATCGGGTTCCTGCTGGACGGGTGCAACGCCAACGTCCTGCAGGACATGGTGCAGCACGGCGAGGCCCCGAACATCGCCGCGCTGCTGGCCGACGGTTCGGCGCTGCGCAACGGCATCGTCTCGTCGCTCCCCACGGTCACGCTGCCCAACCACACGACCGTCATCACGGGCCGCCACCCCGGCCACCACGGCATCCTCCACAACGCGTGGTGGGACCGGGCGGCCGGCCGGCAGGTCATCACCAACTCGCCGTCCACGTGGGCGACGGCGATGGAGTCGCTCGCCCCCGGGACCGACAGCATCCACCTCGCGCTGCAGCGCGCCGAGCCGGGCGCGTTCACGGCCTCGGTCAACGAGCCGGCCGACCACGGCGCCACCTACTCGACCTTCGACCTCATGCGGCGGGGCGTGCGGATGCGCTTCCCGAAGACCGCGGAGGGGCTGCCGCACAGCTCCGAGATGTTCGTCCGCCCGGTCAAGGACTACGCGACGTTCACGCAGGTCGACCACCACGGCGTGGAGCAGGCCGTCGGCATCATCGAGGGCAGCTACCTCGGCACGGACTACCCGCTGCCGCGCTTCCTCTGGGTCAACTTCACGCTCACGGACTCGGCCTTCCACGAGGGCGGTCCCCACTCCGAGATCGCCAGGGCGTCGGTGCGGGACACCGACGGCCGCATCGGCGAGGTGCTCGGGGCGCTCGAGCGCCGGGGCGTGCGCGACCGCTGCGCGGTGTTCCTCTGCGCCGACCACGGCATGGAGGAGAGCGACCCGGCGGTCGGCGGCGACTGGTCGCCCGTGCTGCGCGACGCCGGCCTCACGGTCCGGGACGAGGCCTTCGGGTTCCTCTACGTCGGGGTCTGAGCCCGCCGTAGGTTGGCGGCATGCAGAGCCCCCACATCGACATCGGCACCTACGGGATCTGGACCGGGGCGCTCGACATGCAGCCGTCCGCCCTCGCCCGGGAGAGCGTCGCCGAGCTCGAGGAGCTCGGCTGGGGCGCCGTCTGGATCCCGGAGACCGTGTTCCGCGAGCCCTTCGTGCACGCGGCGCTGCTGCTCGAGGGGTCGAGCACGATCAAGGTCGCCACCGGCATCGTGAACCGGTACGGACGGGATCCGCTCGCCTGCAACGCGGCGATGCAGACGCTCAACGAGGCCCACCCCGGCCGGTTCCTGCTCGGACTCGGCGTCAGCCACGAGCACCTCGTCTCGTGGGTGCGCAAGCACGACTACTCGCGCCCGTACTCGGGGATGGTCGAGTACCTGGACCTGATGGCCAAGGCCCGGTTCTTCGCGCCGACCGGTGAGCCGCCGGCGCAGATGGTGCTCGCGGCGCTCGGCCCGCGGATGCTGCGGCTGGCCGCCGAGCGCACCGCGGGCGCCCACCCGTACTTCGTGCCGCCGGAGCACACCGCGATCGCCAGGGAGACGATGGGGCCGGAGCCGCTGCTCGCGGTCGAGCAGATGGTGGTGCTCGAGACGGACCCGGCCGCGGCGCGGGAGATCGCCCGGCAGCACATGGCCGTGTACCTCCAGGCTCCGAACTACACCAACAACCTCCGCCGGCTCGACTTCGCCGAGGAGGAGGTCGCGGACGGCGGGAGCGACCGCGTCGTCGACGCGATCGCGGCGTGGGGCACGATCGACGACGTGCTGACCCGGGTGCAGGCGCACCTCGACGCGGGCGCCGACCACGTGTGCATCCAGGTGCTCGACCGGGACATGGCCCACCTGCCGCTCACCGAGTGGCGCGAGCTCGCCGCCGCCCTGTCGCTGGTGTGAGCCGCGCCGTCCCTGGACGGGCGGCCTACCAGGGGTCGTGCGGGACCTGCGGGGTCTCCTGCGTCGGCGGGTCGCCGGTGATGTCGACGATGCGGGCGGGCTTGTCGCCGGGCGCGTCGCCGTGGCGCCGGCGCCACCAGTTCACGATCCACAGCGCGGTGGCGACCATGCCGACCACGCTGAACAGCGCCATGACCAGCCGGAGCAGCGCGCCGGCGCCCTCGGTCGAGTCGGCGGCGATCTCGACGCGGAGGCGGATGCGCTCCGGGCCCGCGTCGCCCGAGCCGGACGTCGTGGTCGGCGCGTTGCGGTCGACCTGTTCGGGGTCGACGTCGATGCTGGTCGACTCGATCGTGGCGCCCACGCGCCCGACGCCGCCGAGGGCCGCGTCCAGGTTCTGGCCGGGCAGCGAGAACGTGAGCGCGGTGGACCCGTCCTGCTCGGTGGAGGTCTCGCCCACGCGGATCCCGCCCCACGACGGCGCCTGGTCGAGCAGGTCCTGGCGGATGCGCAGCACCGCGGGCTGGTCCTCCGCCTGCAGGACCACGGTCGCGTCGGCCCGGTTCGTCAGGTCCGAGCAGCCGGCGACGGCCACCGCGAGGAGGCACGCGGCGAGCGCGGCCAGGACCCGGGGTCGGGTGCGGCCGCGGGCGTGGCGGCGGGCGGTCGGGGTCGGGGTGGCGATCCGTTCAGCGTACGGATGGGGCCGCCGGGATCGGCGGACCGGGTGCGCTCAGCCCTCGACGGCGTCGAGGAACGCCGGTCGCTCCCCGCCGCCGTGCAGCCACACGGAGGTGCCGCTCACGTAGGAGGCGAACGGCGACGTGAGCCAGCGGCACGCCTGCGCGAGGTCCTCGGGCGTGCCGAACCGGCCGGCGGGCACGGTCGCGGCGACCCGGGCCTGGGACGCCTCGTCGCCGTAGTGCAGCTCCGCCTGCTCGGTGGCGATGAGCCCGGCCACGATGCCGACCACGCGGACCTTCGGCGCCCACTCGACGGCGAGCGACGACGTGAGGCTGATGAGCCCGGCCTTCGCCGCGCCGTACGCCGCGGTGCCCGGCGACGGCCTGGTGCCCGACACCGACGCGATGTTCACGATGACACCGCCGTCGCCGGCCTGCATGTGGTGGTTCGCGCGTTGGGCGACGTGCAGGGGGGCGAGCAGGTTGAGGCGCACGATCGACTCGCTGAACCTCGGCGAGGCCGTCGCCGCGTCGGCCGCCGGCGCCCCGCCGGCGTTGTTGACGACCGCGTCGATCCGGCCGTGCTGGCGCACCGCGGCGTCGACGACCGCGGCGGCCTGCTCGGCGTCGCGCACGTCGGCGGCGACGAACGAGGCGCGTCGGCCGCCGGAGGTGGGCAGGTCGTCGGGCTCGGTGCGCCCGCAGGTCACCACCTCCGCCCCCCAGTCGAGGAACCGCTGGACGAGCACGCGGCCGATGCCCTTCGTGCCGCCCGTGACGACCACCACGCGTCCGGTGTGGTCGAGCTCGTCGTCGGCGGGGCGGTCGGGATCGCTCACGGCGCTGGACAGTAACCCGGACCGGGGAGCGGTCACCGCTGACGGCGTGGTCGCCCGTCCGTACGGTCGCCACCCGTGCTCGCGCCGCAGCCGACCCTCCCGCCGCCGCCCGGCGCGCTGGGCGG
>JAEVZA010000193.1 GCA_023392475.1 Actinomycetes bacterium
GAGCGTCCTCGCCGCCAGCGCCGCACGGCGCGGAGGGTACCAGCGGCCCCGCCGCTGGGATCCGGCGGCACCTCGTCGGTACACTCGCCGCAGGGGGCGATCATGGGGCACACACCACAGCGGTTGCGGGACCGGGCGTTGGCGCGGCGGCTCGAGCGGGACGGCTACGTCGTGGTCCCCGCGGTGTCGCCCGACCGGATCGCCGCCGCCCACGAGGTCTACGAGCGCCACGGCTCGGGCATCGAGGAGGGCTACTACGCGAGCATCCACAGCTCGAGCGCCGACTACAAGCGCAACGTCGACGCCGAGCTGCGGGAGATCGTCTGGCCCCCCTGCGACGACCTGCTGCTCGACCACCAGTGCCTCGTCGCCGCCCTGATGGTCAAGCCGCCGACCGGGCCGAGCGTCGTGCCGGTGCACCAGGACTGGAACACCATCGACGAGTCGGCGGGCGCCGGCCTCACCTGCTGGGTGCCGCTCACCCCCATCACCGAGCTCGAGGGGATCATGCGGGTGCTGCCGGGCAGCCACCGCTACATGGACGGCCTCCGTGGGAGTCCCGGCTTCCCGGCGCCCTACCAGGAGATCAGCGAGCGGATCGACCGCGAGCTGATGGTCGACGTCCCGGTCGCGGTGGGCGAGGTCATGGTCATGGACGGCCGGGTGCTCCACACCACGCCGCAGAACCGCTCCGGGCGCCACCGGGTCGCCGCGTACATGAACGCGATCCCGCGGTCCGCCACGCCGATCCACTACTACCGCCGGGACGACGGCGCCGTGGAGGGCTTCGAGGTCGACCACGCGTTCTTCACCAGCTTCAACATCGGCGAGCGCCCGAGCGGCGTCCGGTTCACCGAGATCGACCGCTACGAGCAGGAGCCCGTCACGATGGACGAGCTGCTGCGCCGGCGGCGTCGGGCACGGCGCCGGCAGCTGCTCGGCCTCGGCGCCTGAGGCGGCCGGCGTGGCGGCGATCCGGAGGCGCACCTCGAGCCGGTCGGTCGGCCGGCGCACCGCCGTGGGCGACGCCGACCTCCGCCGGGAGCTCGCGACGCGCGGCTACGCCGTCGTGCAGCTGCTCGACGAGCAGGACGTCGACGCGCTGCGCTCGGTGCTGCCCGACGTCGGGCAGGCCCCCGGCGACACCGGTGACGGGCTCTTCAACGACACGTGGGCCACGGACACGGCGTGGAAGCGGGACGTCGGCGCCCGCCTCGCCGCGATCCTCGGCCCGAGGGTCGGGGCGCTGCTGCCCGGGCACCGCCCGCTCGGCTTCGCGCACATCGTGAAGTGGCCGGGCGAGGCGGGGGCGGTCGTCGCCCACCGCGACCCGACGTTCGTCGACGAGCGCTCCTTCCGCTCGCTCATGCTGTGGTGCCCGCTCGAGGACGTGGACGTCGACGAGGGCGCCCTCTGGGTCGTCCCCGGTAGCCACCGCGACCGCACCGGCGTCCGGGTGCACCAGTCGGCCGAGAACGTCGTCGAGTCGCTCGGATGCGACCCCGACGGGCCCGCGACGCCGCTCCGGCTCCGCGCCGGCGAGGCCGTGCTCTACGACCACGCCCTGATCCACCTCTCCGGCCCCAACCACGGCGACGTGCCCCGCGTGGCCGTCGCCTGCCCGCTCGTGCCGACCGAAGCCGCCACCCGCTACGCGATCCCGGTGTCCGACGCCGAGGCCCGCGTCGTGGAGATCGACGAGGACTTCTTCCTCGACCACCGCCTGTGCGCGCTCGACGCCGACGCGGTGCTGCGGGACTACCCGGCGGTGGCGTCCGTGCCGCGCCCCACGGCGACGGGGTAGGGCGGTGGACGTCTCGGTCGTCGTCCCCGTGCACAACTCGGCCGCGACGCTGCACGACCTCGTCACGGGCATCCGCAAGGAGCTCGCGCCGCTCGGCGGCGCGGTGGAGGTCGTGCTGGTCGACGACGCCAGCGCGGACGGGTCCTGGGACGTGATCTCCGACCTGGCCCGCGACCACTCGGAGGTGCAGGGCGTGCGGCTCGCCCGCAACGTCGGCGAGCAGAACGCCGTCCTGTGCGGGGTCCTCCGGGCCTCGCACCCGGTGGTGGCCACGATCGACGACGACCTGCAGCAGCCGCCGTCCGCGCTCCCGGAGCTCGTCGCCGCCCTCACGGACGACGTGGACCTCGTGTACGGGGTGGCGACCCGGTACGAGCACGGCCCGGTCCGGCAGGTGGCGGCGGTCGTCACGAAGTGGGCGCTCGAGCACGTCTTCCGGGTCACGGGCGCCGGCTCGGTCACGTCGTTCCGGGTGTTCCGCGCCTCGCTGCGGGGCGCGTTCCCGTCGATGCCCGGGCCGCTGTGCTCGGTCGACGGCCTGCTGTGGTCGGCCACGACGCGCGTCGCGCACGTCGAGGTGGACCACCGGGCGCGCCAGTCGGGGCGCTCCCAGTACACGCCGGCCAAGCTCGTCGCCCACACGATGAGCGCCATCGTCGGCGGGTCCACGTCGCCGCTGCTGATCGCCACCGCCACGGGCCTGCTGTGCCTCCTCGGCGCGCTCGGGGGCGCCGTGGCGGCCGCCGTCGACCGCGTCGTGCTCGGCGGTCCGCTGTCGCTCGGGTGGCTGGCGGTGTGCGTGGGCCTGGTCGTCGGCGGCGTGGGGCTCGTCTCGCTCGGGATCCTCGGCGAGTACGCCGCGCGGATCCTGCTCCGGGCCGGCGGGTACCCCGCGTTCGTCGTGGCCGAGTCCACGTGCGACGACTGACGCGCGGGCGCGTCCCGCGACCGCCGTCGGTCCGTCGTGCCCGGCCGATCGCTGCCGCGGTGCTCGCCGTCGCCCTCGCGTCCTGCGCGGCGGGAGCCGGGACCCCGACGGTCGACGGGGTCACCGCGGTCGACGGCGGGGCGGACCACGCGTGTGCGGTGGTCGACGGCGGGACGGTGCGCTGCTGGGGCGCCGGCGCCTTCGGCCAGCTCGGCGACGGATCGACCGGGGACGCCGCCGGCCACCCCGTCGAGGTCCAGGGGCTCCGGGGCGCCACGGCGGTCGCCGCCGGCACCGAGTTCACCTGCGCGGCGGCCGGTGGGCCGGTCGCCTGCTGGGGCTTCGACCTGGTCGGCCAGCTCGGCGCCGGCACCTCCGAGGACATCTCGGCCGTCCCGGTGCGGGTGCGGGGCGTCGACGACGCGGTGGGGGTGTCCGCGGGCGGCGACCACGCGTGTGCCGTCCGCCGCACCGGACGGGTCGCGTGCTGGGGCGGCAACGAGTTCGGCCAGCTCGGCGACGGCACCCACGAGGACCGCACCGAGGCCGTCCCGGTCCGCGGCCTCACCGACGCCGTGCAGGTGGCCGCGGGCACGGGGTTCTCCTGCGCCCGCCGCCGCTCCGGGGAGGTGCGCTGCTGGGGTGCCGGCGAGCTCGGCCAGCTCGGCGACGGCGACCGCACAAGCACGACC
>JAEVZA010000222.1 GCA_023392475.1 Actinomycetes bacterium
CCCCGGGGGAGGCGCAGCGTGACCGACGCGCTCCTCGGGCTCCGCGGCGTCGTCGCCGGCTACGGCGGTCGGCCGGTCGTTCGGGGGATCGACCTCGCGGTCGGCGCGGGCGAGGTCGTCGTGCTGCTCGGTGCCAACGGGGCGGGCAAGACGACGACGCTGCTGGCCGCGTCGGGCCTCCTGCCCGTCTCGGCCGGTGAGGTCCGCTTCGACGGAACGCCCGTGGACGGCACCGGGCGCCGGGCCGCGGCCCGTGCCGCCCGCCTGGCGCGCCACGGCCTGGTGCACGTGCCGGAGGACCGGGGCGTCTTCGAGGACCTGACGGTGGCCGAGCACCTGCGGCTGACCCGGCCGGCGCGCCGCACCTTCGACGAGGCCGACGTGCTCGACCGGTTCCCGGCGCTCGTGCCGCTCCTCGACCGGCCCGCGGGGCTGCTGTCGGGCGGCGAGCAGCAGATGCTCGCCCTCGCCCGCGCGCTGCTCGCCGGGCCGCGGGTCCTCCTGGTCGACGAGCTCAGCCTCGGCCTCGCGCCGCTGGTGGTGCGGTCGCTGCTGCCCGAGCTCCGGGCGCTCGCGGACGACCACGGCATCGGCGTGCTGCTCGTGGAGCAGCAGGTGCGGCTGGCGCTGACGATCGCCGACCGGGGCGTGTTGCTGCGCCGGGGCCGGGTGGTCCTGGAGGGTCCGGCCGACGTGATCGGCGACCGCCTCGCCGAGGTCGAGGCCGGCTACCTCGGCGACCAGCCCGGCGACGACTGAGCTCGACGGCGCCGGAGCTCGACGGCGCCTGAGCTCGGGGCACGCCCCGAGTTGCCCGGATCGCCGATCTCGGGGCCGGGCGACCGCTGGGAGGGCGTGTGCCCCCGAGATCGGCCCTGGAGCGCTCTCGGGGCGCGCCCCGACCTCAGGCGGGGAGGGGCACGCCGTCGTCGAGGTCCGCGGCGACCTCGAGCGCCGCGGCGGCCAGGTCGTCGTCGAGCTCACCGAGGCGGCCGAGCTCGTCGGCGAAGCGCAGGCGCGGTCGGTCCTCCGCGCCGACGACCCGCGGCATCCACGCCGAGTGGAGGATGAACGGCACGGTCACGCCCGGCGCGGCCAGCACGGCGACCGGGCCCCGGTCGATGGCCCCGGCGTCGAACACCTCCACCCGGAACCCGGCGTCGTTCATGATCGGCACGACGACCCAGCCGTCGTGTCCGCCCGGCGACGACCCCGCGTACCTGCTGCGCCCGTCGGCACCCGGGTCCCGGGGGACGAAGATCGGCGACGACGGGAAGTCGTCCATCGCCAACTCGTGCACGGCGGTCACCGCGAGGTCGTCGCGCGTGCAGCTCACCACGAGCGGCGCCGTCTCGTCCTCGGGCCACTCGGTGCGGTCCACGCGGTCGGCGTAGAGGGCGAGCATCCGCTGGAACACGGCCTCGGGCCGCCACCCCTGGTTGACCATGTGGTGCAGCGTCGGCGCCGCCATGCCCTCGGTGCTCCAGTCCATGGCGTTCAGCTGGCGGGTCCACAGGAGCGACGGGTCGCGCAGCTCGGCGCGGTGGAGCACCTCACCGGTGACCGGGTCGAACTCGACGAGCGAGTTGCGGTCGGGGCTCATCGGGAAGCCGTACAGGCCGGCGAGCGCGGGGTCGCACGGGCGGCCGAGCGCGTCGAGGTCGTCGGCCCGCTGGGTCATCGCGATGTCCGCGTTCTCGGTGTGCTCGAACAGGACGCGGACGCCGTCGCTGTCGTCGTAGACGGCGTAGTAGTGGTTGATCTCCGGGGCGATGCGGAACACCTCGCAGCCGACCGGGGTGCCGGGCGGCGTGGCCTCGAGCAGGTCCTTGCGGATGAGGTGGAGCGGCGCGTCGTGGTTGGCCGGTTCGGTCCGCTCGCCGCCGAGGATCACCTGCGGCTCGACCTTGAACGCGCAGTCGCCCACGACCAGCCAGTCGCGCGTCTGCGTGATCGTGTGGACGGACTGCGGGATGAGCGCCCCCTCGATCGGCCACGAGCGGATCGGGCCCTCACCGTCCCACCGCACGACGTGCAGCTGCCCGAAATACGTGTTCACGGTCCAGAGCACGTCCCGGTCGGGGTCGATGACCGGGTGCGCCGTGCTCATCA
This sequence comes from Actinomycetes bacterium, assembly GCA_023392475.1. Taxonomy (GTDB): domain Bacteria; phylum Actinomycetota; class Acidimicrobiia; order Acidimicrobiales; family Microtrichaceae; genus JAEVZA01. Next base: position 2,113 of record JAEVZA010000222.1, read on the forward strand.
CGAGCGGCAGCACCGGCTGCGGGGTCATCTCGAAGACCTGCCACTCGTCGCGGTGCCCGACGTCGCCGAGGAAGCCCATCGTGAGCGGGTCGACCTCGACCGGCCGGCCGACGTCCCACGTGGTGAACAGGCGGTCGCCCCAGGGGAGCGGCGCGGTGTTCGCCGCGTTCACCACGCCGTACGGCGACTGCACGCCGATCATCGTGGGGGTGAAGGCGTCGGGCCGCTTGGCGCGGAGGCGGGCCGACGGCGTGTCGGTGCGGCGCTGGCGCCAGGCGAACCGGTCGGGCGGGGCGCCGTGGGTGCCGGGTCGGAGCGAGAGGCGGTAGAGCATGCCCTCGCCGAAGAAGGGGTGCGGGCCGTCGAACGTGCTCGGGTGCGGCGCGCTGATGACCATCTCGCCGGTGAGCCCGTCGGGCCAGGCCCCGGCGACGAGGGAGAGGTCGTGGTCCTCGGGCGCGGCCCGGGAGAGCAGGGAGCGAGGGATCGGCACGGGGGTCAGTTAACAGTGTTCACCTGGCCTCGGCAACCATCTGGCACGATGGGCGCCGTGGCCGATCCGCTCAGCCGTGAGCTCGTGGTCCGCACCGCCAGGGAGCAGCTCGAGCGGGACGGGGTGGAGCAGCTGTCGCTCCGCGCGGTGGCCCGGGAGCTGGGCGTCACGGCCCCGGCGCTCTACCTGTACGTCCAGGACCGGGACGACCTGCTCGCCGCGGTCGCCACCGAGCACTTCGAGCGGCTGGTCGAGCGCTTCGACGCCGTGGACGAGGCCGATCCGCTCCAGCGCATCCGGGCGCTGTGCCACGCGTACGTGGACCACGCCCGCGAGTCGCCGACCCTGTTCGCGCTGATGTTCCGGTACCCGCCCCGGCCGGTCCCCGAGGTCGACGCCTTCCCGCCCGCGGAGCGCGCCTTCGCCGTCGCCGCCGCGGCCACGGCGGACGCGGTCGAGTCGGGCGCGCTCCGGGTGCCCGACGCGACCGAGGCGGGCGTCGTGATGTGGTGCGCCGTGCACGGCGTCGCCGAGGTCGTGCTCTCGGGGTTCGCGGGCGACGACGCGGCGACCCGGCTGCTCGACCAGGTGGTGGACACCGTCCTCGCCGGCCAGATCACCCCACTCGGCACCACCCCGCTCGGCACCGCCGTGGTCAGCACCCCTGCGGTCAGGCGGTGAGGGCGCGAACGCCGGCGGCGAAGCGGTCGACGTCCTCCGGCGTGGTCGCGAAGCTCGTCATCCACCGCACGAGCGACGCCGACAGGTCCCACTCCCAGAAGAACGACCACTCCTGCAGCGGCTCGATCGACGCCGCCGGCACGGTCGCGAACAGCGCGTTGACGGCGGGCGGACCGCTCAGCGCCACGTTCGGGGCGCCGGTCAGCCGGTCGGCCAGCACCGCCGCCATCTCGTTCGCGTGGCGCGCGTTGCGGAGCCAGAGGTCGTCGGTCAGCAGCGCCTCGACCTGCGCGGCGATGAAGCGCGCCTTCGAGGCGAGCTGACCGGCCTGCTTCCGCACGTAGGCGGCGCGGCGGGCGAGCTCCGGGCGCAGGAAGACCACGGTCTCGCCGTACATCGCGCCGTCCTTGGTCAGGCCGAACGTCATGAGGTCGACGCCCGTGTCCCGGACCATCGTCGGCAGGTCCGTGGCGCTCGCGGCGACGGCGTTGGCGATCCGGGCCCCGTCGAGGTGCACGACGAGGCCGTGCCGGTGCGCCTCCTCGCACACGGCCGCGATCTCGTCGACCGTGTACAGCGTCCCGAGCTCGGTGGACTGCGTGATCGAGACGACGCCGGGCTGCGGGTGGTGCTCGGAACCCTCCCACTGGAGGAACGGTGCGAGGTCGCCGGGGACGAGCTTCCCGTCGGCCGTCGCGACCGGGAGGAGCGACGAGCCGGTGAAGCGCACGGGCGCGCCGCACTCGTCGACGACGATGTGGGCGGACTCGGCGCAGATCACCGCCTGCCACGGCTGGAGCACGCACGCGAGGCCGACCACGTTCGCGCCCGTGCCGCCCCAGCACATGACCGACTCGACCGGCGCGTCGAACACCTCGCGCAGCGCCGCCTCGGCGCGCCGGGTGAACGGGTCGTCGCCGTAGGCCCCGGCCGCACCCGCGTTGGCGCGCAGCAGCGCGTCCATGACCTCCGGGCAGGCGCCGGCGGTGTTGTCGCTCGCGAACGAGCCCTCGGGCGGGGGTGGCAGGTCGGTCACGCGTCCTCCAGTGCTGGCCCCAGCCTCGCGGACCCGACGACCGGGGGTCAGCCCGACTCGACGCCCGCGGCCTCGACCCCCGCGGCCTCGACCGCCGCGACCCCGACGTGGCCGGCGGTGCGGTACCGCTCGTCGACCACGCGGACCAGCGCGTCCAGGAGCTCGCGGTCGGCCGCCGGGTCGGGCGCATACGTCGTCGCGAGGGCCCGGCCCTGGACGGCGTTGACGACGATCGCCGCGACGTCCCGGTAGTCGGCGCCCGGGACGCCGAACGTCTCGGGGAGCAGCAGCGCGACGACGTCGGCGGCCGTCGTGTGGAGCGCCTGCACCGAGTCGCCCAGCTCCCGCCGCAGGTCCTCGTCGGTGCGGGCCCGGACCCGGGCCTCGGTGGCGGCGAGCACGCGGTCGTCGGTGAACGCGCCCCAGAGCGCATCGACGGCCCGGCGCACGAGGGCCGACCGGTCGGGCGGGGGATCGGTCGCGAGCCGGGTGACGAAGGCCTCGGCGTGCTCGTCGACGGCCGCCCGCACGGCGGAGTCCACGGTCGCGGCCAGCAGCGCCGCCTTCGTGCGGAAGTGGACGAAGACGGTGCCCTGGGCCACGCCGGCGCGGGCGGCCACGGCCGGCGTGGTGAACCCGGGCGTGCCCGCCTCGACCAGCACCTGGACCGAGGCGCGGAGGACCGCTGCGCGGGTGCCCGCTCGTCGCTCCGCCTGGGTCGGCACGGGCCGAAGCTAGCAAAGTGACTGATCGGTCATTTAGTGTGCGGGCGCGGTCGACGCCCATGGGAGAGGACGGGTGTGTCGGGGTCGCGTCGTCCGCCCCGGCGGCCGGCCCCGGGACCGCACGGAGCTGCTCAGGCTGTCCCTGTCTCAGGCGCCGACAGCTGTCCCCGTCTCAGGCGCCGACAGCTGTCCCTGTCTCAGGCGCCGACGGCTCGGCGGTTCGACTCCAGCGCCGAGTCGAGCGCCGCCACGTCCTCGGCCCCCAGCACCGCGTACTCGCGGCGCCGGCGGTCGGGCAGCCACCACACGGGGTCCGCGCCGCGCCAGGCCTCGGTGCGGAGCGGCTTCTTGTCGGTCTTCTCGGTCCCGGTCGTCGGCAGGCGCTCGACGATGCGCACGTAGCGGGGCGCCCACTTCGTGCCGAGGTCGGCCTGCGCGCCGAGGAACTCGGCGAACGCGACCGGGTCGAACGACGCGCCGTCCTCGAGCTCGATCGCCGCCATCACCTGGTCCTCGGCGTTGCGCTCGTCGGGCACGCCGTACACGGCCACGTTGCGGACCTCCGCGAGGCGCCCGAGGATCCGCTCGATCGGCGCCGTGGCGAAGTTCTCCCCGTCGACGCGGATCCAGTCGGCCGTGCGGCCGGCGAACCAGAAGACGCCGTCGGCGTCGCGGTACGCCAGGTCGCCCGACCAGTACCAGCCGTCGTGGCAGCGCTCGCGCTCGGAGCCCGGATCGCCGTAGTAGCCCTCGAACCGGTCGAGCGCGTTGCGTCCCACCAGCTCGCCGATCGCCTCGTCCGCGTTGAGCAGGCGCCCCGAGCCGTCGAACTCGGCGACCGGCCGGACCTCCAGCGTGTCGGGGTCCACCACCTCGATGTCGTCGCCGGGCGGCGCCACGCCGAGGGCCCCGGTGGCGGCCCGCGGCGGCGGGAGCAGGATGATCGCGTTCTCGCTCGAGCCGTAGCCGGCGATGACCGGGCAGCCGAAGCGCTCCTTGAACGCGTCCATGTCGACCGCCGACGTCTCCGGGCCCAGCACGAGCTTCAGGCGGTTGTCACGGTCGTCGGGCCGCGGAGGGGTCTCGAGCACGTAGCTGAGCACCCGCCCGATGGCGCTGAAGTAGGTGCAGCCGCGGTCGCGGACGTCGTCGATGAACGCCGTCGCGGAGAAGCGTCGCCGGAGCGCCATCGCCGCGCCCACCCGCATCGCCGGCAGGTACCACGCGTTGAGGGCGTTGCCGTGGAACAGCGGCATCGCGCAGTAGGGCACGTCGTCGCGCCCGCAGAGCAGCGACACGCTCGCCCGGGCCGCCCGGCCCTGGGTCATCCGCACGGCCTTCGGGTCGCCCGACGAGCCCGAGGTGAAGAGGAGCACCCAGAGGTCGTCGGGCTCGGGCTCGGGCGACGGCTCCCACGTCGGGTCGTCGGGCAGGTCGGCCTCGAACGCCGGGTCGTCGAGCTCGACGATCCGGTCGGGCGGGAGGCCGAGGTCCTGGCCGTCGAGCAGCGGTCGGTGCTCGCGGTCGGTCAGGACGAGCCGGCAGTCCGTGCGGCGCACGTCGGCCGCGAGGTGCTCGCCGCGCCGCGTCGGGTTGAGGCCGACGACGACGGCGCCGGCGAGCCCCGCCGCCGCGAGCGCGAACACGTGCTCGGGCACGTTGTCCAGGAGCACGCCGACGTGGGGCGGTCCGTCCCACGCGCCGTCCTCGTCGGTGAGCACGCTCGTCAGCCAGGCGGCCCGCCGCCGCGCCGCGTCCACCACCTCGGCCCACGTCCACGTGCGTCCCTCGAACAGGATCGCGGGGTGGTCGTCGCCCGTCCGGCTCCGCACGAGCGCAGCGACGGTGGTCGGCCCCTCGTCGCTGCTCGCGCCGGATCCACCGCTCGTGCCGGCGCCCTCGTCGTGGTCGGTCATGGGCAGGAGTCTGGCGGCTCCGGCACCCCGCGCGCCCGCGGAACTGACACGGGCGTCAGGTCGGCGTGGGTGGCGTGGACCGCAGCCACGCGATGACGCCGCCGTCCACCAGCAGGTCCGTGCCGGTCACGTAGCGGGCGTCGGGGCCGGTCAGGAAGGCGACCGCACCGGCGATCTCCTCCGCCGTGCCGGGCCGGCCGGCGGCGCTCCCGTCGAGGAGCATGCGCATCGACCCGCCGTGCTCGCTGTCCAGCTCCGCCCGGCCCATCGGCGTCGAGATGACGCCGGGGGAGATCGAGTTGACCGTGGCCCCACGGGCGCCCCACGCGCCGGCCGCGGCCTGCACGCGCACCTGGTTGCCGCGCTTGGCGATGCAGTACGCGGTGCCGGTGTCGCCGACCGCCAGCTCGGGGAGGTCGAGCAGCTGGTCGGGCGGGGTCGTCGCGAGCCTCGCCTGGAGGTCGGGATCGAGATCCGCCATCGTCCCGGCCATCGACGAGATGAACACACCGGCGCCCCCGTCGGCCACGACCGCACCGAACGCCTCGACGACCAGCGCGGTGCCGAGCAGGTCCACGTGCATGATCCGCTCGACGCTCGCCTGCACCGGTGAGAGCCCGGCCGTGTGCACGACCGCGGTCACGGGACCCCGCTCGGCGGCCCGACGGGCGAGGTCCTCGACGGACGAGCGGTCGGACACGTCGACCACCAGCGGCACGACGTCCAACCCGTCGGCGGTGAGCTCGTCGGCCGCGGCCCGGACCTGACGCTCGCCCACGTCGGCGAGCACGACGGTGCGGTCGCGGCCGATGCGACGCGACGCGGCGACGCCCATGCCGCCGGCCCCGGTCACGACGACGACGGAGCCGTCGGCGGGGCGGGCGTCGGGTGCGGACTCGGAGATCGGGGGCACGGCGGGGAGCGTAGCGACGGGCGGTCCGGCCGGGACGACCGGCCGTTAGGGTCGGGCGGTGGCCGACCGGACGGATCGACGGATCGAGTACGCCGGGTCGGTGCACGACGAGCGCGAGATCGAGGCGGTCGTCGAGGTCCTCCGGGGCGGGCCGACGGCGCTGCGGATCGGACGCAACGTGCGCGAGATGGAGCGCCGGGTCGCGGCCCTGCTCGGCAAGCGCCGCGGCGTGATGTGCAACTCCGGCAGCTCCGCGCTCTTCCTCGCGGTGGAGGTCCTCGACCTCGAACCCGGCGACGAGGTCGTCACCTCCGCCGTCACCTTCTCCACCGACGTGTCCTCGATCCTCCGGGCCGGGCTGGTGCCTGCGTTCGTGGACGTCACGCCCGACACGTTCCAGATCGACGTCGACGCGATCGAGGAGGCGGTCGGCCCGCGGACCCGTGCGATCCTGGTCCCCGACCTCATCGGCAACGCGCCGGACTGGGACCGCATCCGCGAGGTGGCGGACCGGCACGACCTCCGGGTCGTCGAGGACTCGTGTGACGCCCTCGGCCTCACGCTGCGGGGGCGGCCGACGGGGGAGCGGGCCGACATCAGCCTCACCAGCTTCGCCCTGTCGCACATCATCACCGCGGCCGGGACGGGTGGGATGGTGTGCTTCGACGACGAGGACCTCGCCGACCGCGCCCTGCTGCTGCGGCGCTGGGGTCGCCGCTCCGAGGTCCAGCTGTTCGGCTCGACCAAGGGCGTCGACCGCCGGTTCTTCTCGACGATCGACGACGGCCCTGACGGTGGACCGCTCGAGTACGACAACCTCTTCATCTTCGACGAGGTCGGCTGGAACTTCGAGCCGTCGGAGCTCTCGGCGGCGTTCGGTCTCGTGCAGCTCGACAAGCTCGACGCCAACCTCGACCGCCGGCGGCGGAGCTTCGAGCGCACCCGCGCCCACGTGGCCCGCCACCCCGACCTCTTCACGCTGCCCCGCCAGACCGAGGGCGTGTCGACCGGCTGGCACATGTTCCCGTTCCTGATCCGACCGGGTTCCGGCATCCGCCGCGCCGAGCTGCAGCGGTGGATGGAGTCGCACGGCATCGACACCCGCATGGTCTGGACGGGGAACGCGGCCCGGCAGCCGGCGTTCCGCGACCTCCCGCACCGGACGCCGCCCGGTGGCCTGCCCAACGCCGACGCGGTGATGGCGCACGGGCTGGTCCTGCCGAACAGCCACTCGATGACCGACGACGACTGCGACTGGATCGGGGAGTGCCTCGACGCCTTCGTGGCGGAGCACGCCCACCCCACCGCTTCGTGATGCACCACGGGGTCGATCGACCCCGTGGCGCATCACAGAGCAGGCCGCGGAGGAGGAGTGGGTCGGCGCCTTGCGTCATCGGCAAGGGATGGTGCGCGAACGGCAGGCCCGTCGTACCCTGCCGGCATGCACGGGCACCCCCACGAGCACGACTCCCACGACCACGACTCCTACGCCCACCACTCCCACGACCACCACGTGGTGTTCGACACCGAGGAGATGGCCGCCCAGGCCGAGCTCGAGGGGGAGGTCATGGCCGACGTCGCCCGCGAGGCGATGCACCTCGCCGCCGACGAGTGCGCGGCGCGGGGCACCGACGTGCGCCGGGTGCTCGACCTCGGGTGCGGGCCCGGCGTGGGCACGTGCCTGCTCGCCGAGGCCTTCCCGTCGGCCAGCGTCGTCGCCGCGGACGGTGCCGGCGCCATGCTGTCCCGAGTGGCCGGGCGGGCGGACCGGCTCGGCGTCGGGGACCGCGTGGAGGTGCGGCCGGTCGAGCTGCCCGACGGGCTCGACGACCTCGGACGGGCCGACGTGGCCTGGGCGTCGCTGGTGCTGCACCACCTCGGCGACGAGGCGGCGGCCGTCCGCCGCATCCACGACCTGCTGCCGCCCGGCGGGGTGTTCGTGCTCGTCGAGCGCGCCGGGCCGTGGCGCGTGCTGCCCGAGGGCGAGGACCTGGGGCGGCCGGGCATTTGGGACCGCCTCGACGCCGCCTGGTCGGCCTGGTTCGACGGGATGCGCGCCGAGCTCGCCGGCTCCACGCCGACCGGCCCGTACGCCGACGTGCTCGCCGCCGCCGGCTTCGACGTGGTGACCGACCGGGTCCTCACCCTCGAGGCCGGACCGCCCCTCGGCGACGCCGAGCGGCGGTTCGCCCGGCGACAGCTCGAGCGCACGGCGGCGCAGGTCGCGGCGCGGGCGGAGGCAGGTTCGGCCGACGAGGCGGAGGACGCATCGGAGGTCGCGGCGGACGTGGCGGCGCTCCGCCGGCTGCTCGACGACGACGCCCCCGACGGCATCCTGCGCCGGCCCGACGCGGTGCTCCACGGCACGCGGCACCTGTACCTCGCGGTCCGCCCCGGTTGATCCGGGTCGCCGGATCCATCGGGCCGCCGGTCGGAACCCGCTCAGGCCTCGGCGTCGTCCGAGCCGCCCGCCCCGTCCGCGGGGTACGGGCAGTGGCGGCACCCGCTGCCGCAGCACGTCCCGCGGGCGCGGAGGAAGTCCGCGGTGAAGACGAGGTAGCCGGTCGCCGGGTCCTCGTAGGCGTCGCGCCCCGCCTCGACGGCACGCCGGTGCGCGGCCTCGATCCGCTCGTCCACGCCGTCAGCCTCCCACCCCGATCACCCCCGCCCGGCGAAACCGGACGGGTCGTGGACCGGTCAGCCGCCGTTGGCGGCCGGGACGTAGGCCCGGCAGGGCTTGGCGGCCGCAGGGCAGGGCAGCTCGCCGGCGGGCGCCGGACCGAGGGGCGCCGTCGTGAACGTGACCGACGAGGGCTGCAGCCCGCCGAGGTGCACGGTGTCCACGGTCGAGCGGTCGGCGGGGTCGACCGAGTCGAACGCCCAGACCTCGCGGTCGCCGTTGACGGCGGCGACCGTGACCCGGATGCGGCTGCCGGCCCGGAACACGTGGGCCATGGGCATGAGCTGCACCGGCACCAGGTCGACGGCGCCGTCGCCCGTGAGCGGGACCGACCGGTCGTTCGTGAACGCCGGTCGCGTCGGCGTGGTGCGCGCGGCGTCGACGTGGCGCATCGAGGCCCGCTGCACGCCGGTGCCGACGAGCATCTCGCGCCCGTCCGGCCGGATCTCGGTCACGGTCACCGCGAGGTCCGTGTCGGCGGCCGAGGAGCTGATCGCCACGGACGCCGCGGCGGGACCGAGCACGACGACGTCGGACGTGAGCGGTGGCGTGACGAACCCGGCGGCGGCGTCGGGGGCGAGCGGCGTCCAGGTGAACGGCGAGCCGGTCGGGTCGTGGCGGCGGGACCCGGGGTCGGGGCGGTAGGACACCGAGCCGGGGGTCGACGGCGACGTGCCGTCGAGCGTGCCGCCCGGCCCGAACCAGAACGTCCGGTCGAGGGAGCCCGGGACGGGGAAGTCGCTGCTCCAGGCGGTCCACCGGGCACCCGGGTTGCCGCCCTCGTCGGCGCCCTTCGGCAGCTCCAGCGCGAGCCGGACCCGCGGCCGCGCCTCGAACTTCTGGCGGGCCTGCGCGAGCGTCGGCGCCACGTCGGCCGGCAGGGGCGGCGTCCTGCTCCCCTTGCCGAAGATCACGTCCTTCAGCAGGTCCACGATGAGCTTCGGCTCCGGGGCCCGGCCGGCGACGTAGATGTCGAGGAACTCGAAGTAGTCGGTGATGGTGTCGGGCGAGACGGAGTCGCGGTGGTGGCCGCTCCCGAGGTTGAGCCACACCTTCGGGTTGGCGTGCAGGAGGTCGGAGGCCGAGAGGATGGCGTACGAGCTGGTCTGCTCGTCGTCGAACTGCAGCGACGCGAACGTCGGCACCCGGATCTGGCGCATGAAGTCCCGGAAGTCGCGCCGGCGGTAGATGTCGTCCTCGTACACGTGGTCGCGGATCAGCGCGTCGCCGTCGCGGGTCTGCAGGCGGAGGCGCTGGTTGTCACGGCACCGGGCGTCGGTCGCCACGAGCCGGTTCGCGTAGGGCAGGGCGCCGGGGTCGGGCGCCGGCCGCGCGCTCTTCACGCGGTCAGCGAGCCACGTCTTCGCGAACCCGCCGTTGAAGATGCCGCCGGGGTGCGCGATGTCGTACAGGGTCCCCGTGAACGACATCGGCGCGATGGCCGACAGGTGCGGCGGGTGCGTGGCCGCGACCGCGACCTGGCTGTAGCCGGAGAACGAGATGCCGACCATGCCGACGGAGCCGCCGCGCACCCAGGGCTGGGCGGCGATCGTCTCGATGGCGTCGTAGCCGTCGTAGCGGGTCGGCAGGTCGAACAGGTCGGACTCGCCGCCCGAGCAGCCGCTGCCCCGGATCTGCACCGACACGACCGCGAACCCGGCGAGCCGCACGAGCAGGCTGCCGACGTCGGTCTCGCCGCCCGGGGCGAGCTCGTCGTTCGGGAGGCCGAGCAGCGTGCCGAGCTTGTTGAGGATCGGCTCGTCGGGGGCGGCGACCTGGTAGCCGGAGTACTCGACGACGGTCGGGAACGGCCCGTCGGAGAGGCTGAGCCCGAGCGGCGGGCGGACGGTGGCGGCCAGCGTGATGCCGTCGCGCATCGGGATGTAGTTGAGGCCCTCGCGCATCCGGGTGCCGTCGTAGAAGGACTGCGGCGGCGGCTCGTCGGCCCGCAGGATCCGCACGTCCTGCCGGTCGCCGCTGTCCTCGTCGGTCACGGAGTAGGTGCGGCCCTGCTCGAGCTCGCGCACGGCGAGGCTGCCATACCGGTCGGTCACCCCGCGTCCGGCGACCGCCCCACCGGTGGTGCGCACGACGACGTGGTCGCCGGGGAGCGCGTCCACCACGTACAGCTGCTCGATGCCGGCGAGCACGCGGTACCCGGCGCGTGACGACGGCGACTGGTCGGGCAGGGTCGGGAGCGGTCGCAGGGGCGTGGCGCAGCCCGCCACCACGCCGAGCGCGCACAGGGTCGCGAGCGCGCCCGCGACCCACCGGTGGGCATGACGCCCCGTCGTCCCCTCGACCCGCACGATGTCCCCCCTGGTTCGCCGTGGGAGACCCTAGCCACGCCCCGCCGACGGCCGTCCATCGAACGGTCGTCGCGGCCCGTCACCCCGCGGCGGCGATCCCGTCGAAGACGTCGGCGAGCCAGTCGCACACCCGCTCGTCGCGCAGGGCGCGCGCCGCGGGCTCGCAGTGCCAGGACGCGCCCTCCGCCTCGGTGAACGGCAGCAGCGTCGACCCGCTCACGAGGCCGTGCAGCTCGACCGACTGCCCCGGCCAGAACTGCTCGTGGTCCGGCGCCGTGATCAGCAGCGGGCAGGTGATCCGTGCCGCGGTCGCGGCGTCGAGCCGCATGTCCATCGCCGCGTGGTAGGCGTCGAAGAACGACGTCGTGCCGTAGGGCGCCATCCGCCACCGCAGCTCCGCCAGCTCGGGTGACCCCTCGGGCAGGCCCACCGCCATGAACGCGTCGAAGTCGTCCCGCGAGCCGTCGAGCAGTCCGACCATGCCCTCGGGCAGGTGCGCCAGCCACGAGTCGCCGACGCGAGTGACGCCCGGGTCGGCCACCGCGGCGGCGATGCGGTGCTCGAACGCGACGGCCCGCGGCACCCAGTACCCCGCCTGGCTCACGCCGGACAGCGCGAGGCGCGCCGGATCGACCTCGTCGTAGGTCAGCAGGTGGTCGACCACCGGCGTGACGACGGCCTCCCAGTCGGACCGGAACGACAGCCCATGCCGGTAGAGCGCAGCGCCCTGGCCGGGCCCGTCGAACGTGATCGCGTTCCAGCCCCGCTCGACCGCTGCAGCCGCGCCGGAGGACCACATGTCGGACACGGGCCCGTCGCTGCCGTTGTTCATGATCAGCGTGGGGCGGGGCGAGCCGTCGGTGTCGGCGGGCCGGAACAGGTAGCCGGCGAGCTCGGTGCCCTCGTAGGGGATCGAGATCTGCTCGACGGGCGGCACGAACGCAGCGACGGCGGCGTCCCAGCACGCGCGGTGGCGCTCCCACAGCGCGGTCGCCCGGTCGGCGCCCTGCGTCCCGACGGCGTGCTGGGACGCCGAGGCGTAGTACGTGCAGGCCCGGAGGCGCGCGGAGCGGGCGCTCTGCACGCGACCTCGTGCGGCCGAGGCGTCGGCCTGCGCCGACAGCCGGTCGCCGAGCGACTCGAAAGCGCCGACCCACGCGTCGTGGTCGCCGTCGGGCACCGCGTCGAGCGCGACGAGCACCTCGCCGGCGTCGCTGAGCCCGCGGGAAGCGGCCCCCAGGAGGAGCAGCCGGTCGAACTCGAACCCGTCGTCGTCGAACACGCGTCGCATGGCGGCGAGCCTAAGGGGCTGCTCGGCCGACTCGGCGCGGCACCCCGGCCCGTCGGGCCCGTCGACGGTTAGGTTGCGCCCGTGGACCTCCTCGAAGCGCTGTACACCACCCGTGCCATGCGGCGGGTGACGTCCGATCCGATCCCCGCCGACGTCCAGGCCGAGATCCTCGACGCCGCCATCCGTGCGCCGAGCGGGGGCAACTCGCAGAACTGGCGGTTCCTGCTCGTCGACGACGCCGACGTCATCGGTCGGCTCGCGCCGCTGTACAAGGCCGGGATCGAGTCGCTCTGGACGACGATCTACGCGGAGCGGGTGGCGTGGGCGTCGGAGGACCCCGCCGATCCGGAGCGGGCGGCCTTCCTCCGCGTCCAGCGGTCGGCGCAGTGGGCGGCCGACCACTTCGACACGTACCCGCTCCTCCTGTTCGGCTTCGCGCAGCACGACCCGACCGGTGGGTCGATCTACCCCGCGCTGTGGAGCGCGCAGCTCGCGGCGCGGGGCCGCGGCGTGGGGTCGACGCTCACCGTCGTGCTCATGTTCCACAACGACGAGGTGCTGGACATCCTCGGCGTGCCGACCGACGAGGGCTGGATCCAGGCCGGCTGCGTGCCGTTCGGCTACCCGACGGGGACCTGGGGCGTGGCCGAGCGCCGGCCGGTGCACGAGGTCGCGTACCGCAACCGCTGGGGCGAACCCGTCGGGTTCGAGGTCCCCGGTCCGCTGTGGGCCGCCGACTGAAGATCCCACGGGACCGCGCTCCTCTCCCCGTGGACCGCTCCTCGGGTGACCGCACCCGGTGCCGACCGCTCCCCGGGGGAGGGCGAATACACATAGCGTGCTAACGATCAGCATGCTAAACAATCCGTCGTGGGACGACGACGCACGCACGACGGGACGGAGCGGCTGCTGATCGGCCGCAGGCTGGCGATGACGGCGAAGGCCGTGCGCGCCTACACGGAGGGCCGGATGGCCGAGGCGGGGACCACCCTGTCCGTCGTCATCGTCGCCCGGATCCTGGCGGCCGAGCCGGGGCTCTCCCAGCGCGAGGTGGCGAGCCGCATGCACCTGCGGAGCCCCACCGTCACCCGCCACCTCGACCGGATGGCGGCCGACGGGCTCATCGCCCGCGAGCGCGACCCCGACGACCGCCGCGTCCAGCGCATCCACCTCACCGACGCCGGCGCAGCCGCGCTGGCCCGGTTGGAGCGGGTCGCGGCGTCCGCCGACCGGGCGTTGACCGCCGTGCTCGACGCCGACGAGCTGGCCACCCTCGAGGGCCTGCTCGACCGCCTGGCCGACCGGGCGAGGGAGCTGCAGGACCAGGAGGTGCCGGCATGACGCCGACGACGAGGTCGGCCCCGGCCGACGACGAGACCCCGGCGGACGGGGCGCGAGCCGACGAGGCGCGAGCCGACGCACGGACCCGCGCCGACGCGGGCGAGGACGCGATCGTGGCCACCGCGCTGACGAAGGTGTACCCGCCCGACGTGCTGGCGGTCGACGCCCTGGACCTCCGCGTCGGTACCGGCGAGATCTTCGGGCTGCTCGGCCCGAACGGCGCCGGCAAGTCCACGACCGCCGGCATGCTGACCACGCGCGTGGTGCCCACCTCGGGGAGCGCGGTGGTGGGCGGCATCGACGTCGTCGCCCACCCGTCCCGCGCACGCCGGCGCATCGGCGTCGTGCCGCAGACGAACACGCTCGACCGCAGCCTCACCGTCGCCGAGAACCTGGCGTACCACGGCCGGTTCTTCGGCATGGGCGGCCGGGAGGCGAGCGAGGCGGCGACCCGCTGGATCGACCGCATCAAGCTCAACCGGTTCGCCGACGCGCCGGTCATGGCGCTGTCGGGCGGGATGGCCCAGCGCCTCATGCTCGCCCGGGCCGTGATGCACGACCCCGACGTGCTGTTCCTCGACGAGCCGACCGCCGGCCTCGATCCGCAGAGCCGGCTCGCGCTCTACGAGCTCGTGCAGGAGCTGAACGCCGGCGGCCAGACCGTCCTCCTCTCGACGCACCACATGGAGGAGGCCGACGAGCTCTGCGGGCGCATCGCCATCGTCGACCACGGCCGGGTGCTCGCACTCGACACGCCCGACGGCCTCAAGCGCTCCGTCGGCGGCGACACGATCGTGACGGTCGCGAGCGACGGCGACCTGCACGCGCTGGCCGAGCTCCTCCGTGACGGCCTCCCGAGCGCGACCTCCGTGCACCGGCGTGGCGAGGGCGTCGAGGTCTCGGTGGACGGCGCCCGCGGCATCGTGCCCACCGTCGTGACGGTCGCCGACCACGCCGGCTTCGAGCTCACCGACGTCACCGTCGCCGAGCCCGACCTCGAGACCGTGTTCATCCACCTCACCGGGAAGGAGCTCCGGGACTGATGACCACCACCGTCCACCCCGACCCCGACCAGCTCGTCGACACCACCGAGGTGCGCTCCACGCGCGCGCTCGCCGCGCACGCGTTCCTCGCGCTGCTGCGCCGCGACGTGACCGTCCTGCGCAAGACGCTGTCGACGTTCATCCCGCGCACGCTCATCCAGCCGTTCCTGCTGGTGTTCGTGTTCACGTACGTCTTCCCGCAGATCGGCAACGGCCCCACCGGCGCCGCCGGCAGCGCGTTCGCCACGACGCTCGTCGCCGGCGTGCTCGGGCTCAGCATCATGTTCCAGGGCGTGCAGGCCGTGGCGCTGCCGCTGGTCCAGGAGTTCGGCGTCACCCGGGAGATCGAGGACCGCGTCCTCGCCCCGCTGCCGATCCCGCTCGTGGCGCTCCAGAAGGTGGTGTCGGGCGCGCTGCAGGGTCTCCTGGCCGCGCTGATCGTGTTCCCGATCGCCGCCGTGGTCCCGGTGAGCCCGGTGCACCTCCACATCACGTGGTGGGTGCTGCTCACGCTGGCGCCCCTCGCCGCGATGGCGTGCTCGAGCCTCGGGCTCTACTTCGGCACTCGGTTCGAGCCCCGGTCCGTGCCGGTGCTGTTCGGCGTCGTGATCCTCCCGATCACGTTCCTCGGCTGCACGTACTACTCCTGGACGTCGCTGCACCCGATCCAGATCGACGGCGTGCCGTGGCTCCAGTGGCTCGTCCTCGGGAACCCGCTCGTGTACGTGAGCGAGGGCTTCCGGGCCGCGGTGACGACGAGCTCGCACATGAGCCTGCTCGCGATCTACCCGGCGCTGGTCCTCTGCACCGCGTGGTTCCTGTACCAGGGCATCCGGCGCTTCGAGGGCCGCGTCCTGTCCTGAGGGTCAGCTGAGCTCCAGCCGCCGGTCGGCGCGGGCCCAGGCGGCCGGTGTGGTGCCCACCTCGTCGCGGAAGGCGGCGATGAACGCGGACGTCGACGCGAACCCGGCGTCGTGGCCGGCCCGCGTGACGCTCGAGCCGTCCTCGAGCGCGGCCATGGCCCGCCGCAGCCGCACGCGCCGCCGCCACGTGCGGAAGCCGAGCCCGGCCTCGGCGGCGAAGCGCCGCTGGAGCGTGCGGGGGCTCGCGCCGGCCTCGACACCCAGCTCCTCGATCGTCCGGTCGTCGGTGGGGTCCGCCAGCAGGACGAGCGCGACCGCGCGCGCCGCCGCGTCGACCGGCAGGAGGACGGGGAGGCGGTCGGGTCGCAGGTCGGCGACCTCGTCGAGCAGCACCGCCTCCAGCCGCTCCCGCCGCGCGCCCGACCTCGCACCGGGCTCCGACAGGACGGCGACGAGGTCGCGCGCGAGGGGCGGCACGGCGACCGATCCCGGACCCGGCGTGGCCCACGAACCGGGCGGGCGCACGTAGGCGAACGTCGCCGCGGCGTCGTGCAGGCCCTGCACCTCGTGGTGCGACCCGGCCGGGAGCCACACGCCGCCGCCGGCCGGGACGGCCCAGGTGGCGTCGTCCGCCACCAGCGCCACCACGCCGCGGTCCACCACGACGAGCTGGTGCTCCTCGTGCGCGTGCCGGCCGAACCCCGTGCCCCGGGGCAGGTCGAGCCGCACGAACTGCCATCGCCCGGATCCGGCCGGCGCGCTCCGTCCGGTGGGCGGCATGGGTTGTCATGTTGCCGCAAGCGCCCGGGCGCCGGGACGACGAACATGGCGCCATGGACGACATCACGTTCGTGGACGCGCGGCCGACGATCGAGGTCGGCGACCTCACCGCGGCGCTCGCCTTCTGGGTCGACGTCGTCGGCCTCCCGACCGAGGTGGTCATGGGGGAGCCGCCCATGTTCGCCATCGTCGCCGCCGGGGGCGCCCGACTCGGCGTCTCGCGGTCCGACGATCCCTTCGTGCCCGCGATCTGCCCGGTCTTCGTCACGGTGTCCGACCTCGACGCGCTGGTCGCCCGGTTCGTGGCCGCCGGCATCGAGCTCGACCAGCCGCCGACCCGGCGGCCGTGGGGGATCCGCGACCTGGTGGTCCGGTGCCCCGGCGGCGGCCCGCTCGTCGCGTTCGGCGAGATGCTGTCGTCGGATCAGGGAGCACCGGACGAGGGAGCACCCGCGTGAACCCGGCGCACCTGGACGTCTGCGCGAGCGAGGAGTGGGCGACGGTCGTCCGCGATGAGATCGTCCCGTGGGTCCTCGACGGCATCGAGCTCGGCGACCACGTGCTCGAGATCGGGCCCGGACCGGGGCGCACGACGGACGTCATCCATCACCTGGTCGAGCGGCTCACCGTCGTCGAGCTGGACGAGGACCTCGCCGCCGCGCTGGCCGACCGCTTCGCCGGCACCCACGTCTCGGTGGTGCGGGGCGACGCCGCGGCGCTCGACGTGGCCGACGGCACGTTCACCGCCGCCCTCTCGTTCTCGATGCTCCACCACGTGCCGACGCCGGAGCTGCAGGACCGCGTGCTCACCGAGATGGCCCGGGCCGTGCGACCCGGCGGCGTGCTGGCGGGGGAGGACAGCCTGCCGAGCGAGGACCTGCGTGCCTTCCACGAGGGCGACACCTACGTGCCGCTGGATCCGGCGTCGCTGCCCGACCGGTTGGTCGCGGCCGGTTGGCGCGAGGTCGAGGTCGTCACGAACGAGTACGCGACGCGCTTCCGCGGGCGGGCCTGACCGCCGGTGCGACCCAGCGGCGCAGGTAGCGCCGCAGGTCCTCGCCGGAGCGGGGCGGGTCGCCGGGGTCGATCACGAACGACTGGATGAGCCGGAGCAGGTGCTCGGCGAGCTCGTCGAGGTCGTCGGCCCGGAGGCCGTGCGCCGCCCAGTCGACCCCGAAGCCATCGACGAACGAGCGGGCGAGCGACCGCGCGGGCTGCGACGTGACGTCGTGGCCGTGGGTCCGCACCTGGTCGGGCTGCACGAGCAGACCCACGTACGGCTCGTTGGGCAGCTGCTCGAGCGTGAACGCCACGCCCTCCACGACGGCGTCGCCGGGATCGGTGATGCCCTCGAGGTGGCGCCGCACGCGGCCGAGGAACGGCGCGGCCGCCGAGAGCGCCGTCGCCGCGAGCAGGTCGTCGGAGCTGCGGAAGTAGCGGTACACGGTCTGGCGCGTCACGCCGAGCTCGCGGGCGACGTCGGAGATGCCGGTGGCGGCGCCGAGCCGGTCGATGCAGGCGCGGGTCGCGTCGTGGATGCGTCGGACGGCCTCGTCGTCGTCGGCGGGCGGGTGGCCGCCCCAGCCGTGGGTGCGCACGCCGGGACGATACCGCCCGAGACCATACAGAGGGGTAGATCTGTATGATCTCCGCCGGTCGGCGGGCGGCGCCGGCCCCGACGAGCAGGAGACCCGCATGACCGTCGAACCGCAACCGGCCGAGACGGAGCCCGTCGAGTCGGCGTTCGCGTCGGTCGACCTCACGGACGCCACGCTGTACGACGACCCGTGGGCGTTCTACTCGTGGCTCCGCGCCGAGCACCCGGTGTGGCTCGACGAGCGGTCCGGCCTGTTCGCCGTCTCGCGCCACGCCGACGTCGTGGCCGCGTCGCGGGACACCGAGCACTTCAGCTCGGCGCAGGGCGTGCGGCCCGTGAACCTCGTGCCGCTGTCGATCGTGTCGATGGACGACCCCGAGCACACGCGGCAGCGCCGGCTGCTGTCGAAGGGCTTCACGCCCCGCCAGGTCCGGGCGATGACCGACCACGTGCGGGAGCTCACCAACTCGGTGATCGACGAGGTCGAGGGGTCGGGCGAGATCGACTTCGTGGCCGACCTCGCCATGCACGTGCCGCTCATCGTGATCTCGGAGCTGCTCGGCCTCGATCCCGGCATCCGCAGCACGCTCTACGAGTGGTCCGACGCCATGATCGGCGGCGAGGGCGCGGGCGGCGAGCCCGGCCCGGCGACCGACCGCGCCGCGCTCGCGTTCGCCGCGTACACGACGCTCGTGGCCGAGCTCATCGAGGAGCGTCGGGCCGCGCCACGCGAGGACCTGCTGTCGATCCTCACCGCGGCGTTCGACAGCGGCGAGCTCACCTACGACGACGAGACCCGCGCCCGCTACGACAGCGACGACGTGTCGGAGCTCACCAACGACGAGCTCCTGATGTTCTGCGTGCTGCTCATGGTGGCGGGCAACGAGACGACCCGGAACGCCATCGCCGGCGGCCTGCGCGCCTTCAGCCTGTTCCCCGGCGAGCGCGACCGCCTCGTGGCCGACCCGTCGCTGATCGACGGCGCGGTGGAGGAGGTCCTGCGGTGGACCTCGCCCGTCCTCAACTTCACCCGCGCCGTCGTGGCCCCGGTGACGCTCGGGGGCGTCGACCTCGCCGAGGGCGACCGCGTCCTGCTCCTGTACCAGTCGGCCAACAGGGACGAGGACGTGTTCGACGACCCCGACACGTTCCGGATCGACCGCGACCCGAACCCGCACGTGGCCTTCGGCTTCGGTACCCACTACTGCATGGGCGCCAACCTGGCCCGCATGGAGATCAAGGTCGTGTTCGAGGAGCTGTTCCGGCGGCTGCCCGACATCGCCGCGGTGGACCCGGCCGGTCCGGTCGACCGCAGCGCGTCGGCGTTCGTGGCGGGCATCCACCGCATGCCCGCCACCTTCACCCCCGTCCCCTGAACACCCGCCCGACCCGCGTCCGGAGCGCGACTCCGCGTTCTGACGATTCTTCGTGTCGTCCAGCAGCGCGGATCGTCATGAGAACGCGGGATCGTGGCCGTCGCGGCGGTCCGGTCCTACGTTGAGGGCGTGATCACCGGGTTCCACACCATCGTCCACTCCGAGGATCCCGACGCCACCCGGGCGTTCTTCCGGGACGTCCTGGGCTGGCCGTCGGTCGACGCCGGCGGCGGCTGGCTGATCTACCGCACGCCGCCGTCGGAGCTCGCGGTGCACCCGATCGACCAGGCCGACGGCGCCGGCGACGCCGGCGGCGGCCGTGCCGCTGACGGGCCGTCCGTGCCGCTGCACCAGGCGACGCTGATGTGCGACGACGTGCGAGCCACCGTCGAGGTGCTGCGCGGGCACGGCGTCAACGTGGCCGACGGCATCGACGAGCGCCGCTACGGGTTGGTCACGTCGATCGAGGTGCCCGGCGCCGGCTGGATGCTGCTCTACCAGCCGACCCACCCGCTGGCCGTCGACCTCTGAGGGCGGGCGCCCGGCAGCGACGCGACCTCCGCCGTGGGTCAGGGGAGGGCGAGGCCGTAGATCGCGGCGGGCGCGCCGGTCGCCGCCGCCCAGCGCTGGTCGCCGTACGACACGTGCCACCACTCCTCGCGCAGCCCCACGAAGCCGGCGGCGCCGAGGTGGCGGTGCAGCAGCCGGCGCAGCACGCGTGACGCGCCGTCCAGATCGTCCGTGCCGACCTCGAGCGAACGCAGGTGCGCGCGCGGCGTGAAGTCGTCGAAGCAGGTGCCGAGGGCGAGCGCGCGGCCGTCCCACGTGAGGGTCACGTCGACCGCGCCGCCGGTGCCGTGGGGCGGCACCACGTCGGGGTCGTCGGGGTCGGCGAGGAACCCGGGCTCGAGCGTGCTGCCCGGGCCGTAGAAGTGGTCGTGCAGCGCCCGCACGGTCGCGGGGCTGCGCCACCCGTCGAAGACGGCGAGGCCGAACCCGTCGGGCAGCGACGCGGCGGCGTCGGCCAACCGGTCGGCCACGCCGGCGCGCAGCAGCACCCGGTCCGAGGTGCCGGGCCAGCCGTCGGCGCGGTAGAGGTTGAGCAGCTGCAGCCGGTCGTCGACCGCGAGCTCCACGAGCGGCTCGCCGCCATCGTCGATCGGCGTGCTCCCACCGGGCGCGGCGTCGTCGCCGGGCACCCCGTCGCTCCCCGGTGGGTCCTCCAGCGGCGGCAGGGAGCCGGCCGGCGGCACGGGGACGTCGACGTCCTCGGGGCGGTGCTGGCCGGTCGCGATCACCGGGCCATCGTGCCAGCGGTGTGCCGCCGGTACTGGCTGACCGATGGTCGGGGAAGGTGCGTCCGGACGGCGGTGCCGTTGGTCACTAGACTGGACAACTGTCCAAGTGATGCCAGTGTCCAGAGTGATGCGCCTCGGGGGGTTCTCATGCGTCGCAGTTGGTTGGTCCTCGTCATCGCCGTCGCGGTCGTCGCGTCGGCGTGCGGCGCGTCGGGAGGCGGCAAGGAGGAGGGCGAGGGGTCGACGACGTCGACCACCGCGTCGTTCGCCACGAACGCCGCCGCCACCGGCACGTACGGCGACCTGAAGGACGTCTGCGGCCCCGGCGAGGACAAGGTGAAGGACGGCGAGGGCGGCGGCTCGACCAGCCAGCTGAACATCGGCGTCGCCACCGACCGGAGCTCGAGCATCCGTCCCGGCCTGAACAAGGAGATGTGGGACGCCTCGGTCGCCTTCTCCGACTGGTGCAACGACCAGGGCGGCATCGGCGGCATGAAGATCAACCTGGTCGAGCTCAAGGGCGCGCTGCTCGAGGTCGAGTCCGCGATGAGCGCCGCGTGCAACGGCGTGTTCGCCATGGTCGGCGGCGGGTTCGCGCAGGACAACCTCGAGTTCTCCGGCAAGGACGGGTCCGACTTCCACAAGTGCAAGCTGATCGACATCCCCGGCTACGCGGTGTCGCCGGAGAAGAGCGACTCGAACGGGCAGGTCCAGCCGGTGCCGAACCCCGCGACGAGCGTGGCGACGACCTGGATGCAGGACTTCCAGCAGCTCAACCCGAAGCTCGGGGAGAAGGCGGCGATCGCCTACGCGCAGCTGCCGGCGCTCGAGGTCGTGAAGGAGAAGTACGAGGCGGGCGCCAAGGCCGTCGGCATGGACGTGGTCGGGACCTACCCCTTCCCGGCGACCGGCCAGACGGACTGGACGCCGATGGCGCAGCAGATCATCGGCTCGGGCGCGACCACGCTCATGTTCGTCGGCGAGGCGGGCTTCGGCGCCAACCTCATCGCCACGCTGAAGCAGCAGGGCTGGACGGGCAAGGCGCTGCTCGAGACGAACATGTACGACCCGCTGCTGTTCTCGGTGGGCAAGGACGCGGTGGAGGGCACGGTGCTCCGCCAGACGACCCACCCGATCGAGGAGGCCGACCGCTGGCCGGCGATCCAGCAGTACCTGGACACGCTGAAGAAGTACGTCCCCGACGCGAAGACCGGGCCGCTCGGCATCCAGGCGACGAGCGCGTGGCTGCTGTTCGCGACGGCCGCCAACGCGTGCGCCAAGGCGAACGACGGCGTCGTCGACCGGACGTGCGTGCTCCAGCAGGCGGACAAGGTGAGCGACTGGACCGGCGGCGGCCTCCACTCGAAGGTGGACCCGGCGTCGGGCGCCACGGCGACCGCGTCGAGCTGCGGGATGCTCATGGTCGTCAAGGACGGGAAGTTCACCCGCCTGTACCCGAAGATCGGCGGCAAGGACGACGACGGCGACGGCTTCCACTGCCCGGCCGACGGCGTGGCGAAGGTGCCGGCCAACGCGGGGAAGGGCAAGGTCGACCCGAGTCGACCGATCTGATCGTCCGCTCGCGCCGCTCTGTGATGCACCACTGGGGTGAACGACCCCGTGGCGCATCACAGAGCGAGGGGGCGGTGCTAGACGGTGCGCATGAGCACCTTCGACGAGTGGGCGGCGCGGTCGACGCGGCTGCCGGTCGACGGCGGCGTCGCCGTCGCGCTGTACGACTCGGCCGCGTTCCCTGAGGCGGACCCCGCCCTGGCCGACGCGCCGGTCCTCACCTACTGCCACGGCTACCCGTCCTCCACCCACGACCTCGAGCCCGTGCTCGACCGGCTCGACGGCTGGCGGTTCGTCGGCATCGACCTGATCGGCTTCGGCGCCTCGGACAAGCCGCACGAGCGCCTGACGATCCACCGCCAGGCCGACGCCGTCGAGGCCGCGTGGCGCCACCTCGGCACCACGTCGACCGTGCTGGAGTCGCACGACTACGGCGTCTCGGTGGGCCAGGAGCTGCTGGCCCGGCGCGCCGAGGGCGGGCTCGACGTCGAGGTCACCGCCGCGATCTGGCACAACGGCGGCCTCTACCCCGACCTCCACCGGCCGACGGTCGGCCAGCAGCTGCTCCGGGACCCCGAGCACGGCGCCGAGGTCGCGGCCGCCATGACGGAGGAGCTGTTCCGGAGCGGCATCGAGGTCACGTGGGGCGAGCGGGTCCCGTTCACCGAGGAGGTCTCCCACGAGATGTGGGTCGGCCTCGCGCGCGACGGCGGTTCGACGATGGCCCACGACCTCCTGCACTACATGGACGACCGCCTCGAGCACGCCGACCGGTGGCGGGCCGCGCTCGAGGGGAACGGGCTGCCGCAGACCTCCGTCTGGGGCGCCCTCGACCCCGTGTCGGGCGCGCACGTGATGGAGCGGCTGCAGGTGCGGCTGCCCGACGCCACGCACGTGCCGCTCGCCGACGTCGGCCACTGGCCCACGCTCGAGGCGCCCGACGAGGTCGCCGCCGCCGTCGAGTCGCACCGGCCGGCGTGATGGCGCCGCCCGACCTCCCCGCTGCCGACCGGCCGGGCCCGCTCGTCGTCCGTCGCCTCGCCCCCGAGGACCGCGCGGCGTGGGACCCGCTGTGGCAGGGCTACCTCGACTTCTACGAGCACCGCCTCGACCACGCCACGACCGAGGCCACGTGGGCCCGCCTCGTCGGCGGCGCCGACGTCCTCTCCGGTGCCTCCGACGTCCTCTCCGGTGCCGCGGACATGGTCGGCCTCGGGGCCGAGCGCGATGGCGAGCTCGTCGGCCTGTGCCACCTCGTCCTCCACCCGAGCACCTGGTCGACGGCGCCGTACTGCTACCTCGAGGACCTGTTCGTCGCCGTCGACGAGCGGGGCAGCGGCACCGGCGCCGCGCTGGTGGCGGCTGCCGGCGAGGTCGCGGCCGAGGCCGGCGCGTCGAAGCTCTACTGGCAGACGCACGTCACCAACGCGACGGCGCGGCGGCTGTACGACCGCGTGGCCGAGCACCGCGGGTTCGTCGTCTACGAGGTCGACCTCGGCGCCGGCTGACGCCTGCACAGAACAGGCCGGGCCGGAGGGTCAGCCGAGCACGTACTCCGTGAGGTCGGGCTCGCGGGTCCAGCGCCAGTAGTCGACGAGCCGCCACGGGCTGAGGCCGTGGATCTCGCCCTCCTCGTTCTTGTAGAAGGAGTGCTCGATCGACGGCACCGACCACACGAGCGTCCGGAGCTCGGCCTGCGACCGCTCGTGCCAGTCCTCGTACACGTCCTGGCGCGGCTCCATCGAGCGGTGGCCGCCGTCCACGAGGCGGGCCAGGCACTCGGCGATGTAGCGCATCTGGCACTCCGAGTGGAAGATCAGGCTGCCGCCGCTCGCCAGGTTCGTCCCCGGCCCGTACATGCAGAACAGGTTCGGGAACCCCGGCACGGTGATCCCGAGGTGGGCGGCCGGCCGCGAGCCCCACATCTCCCGCAGGTCCGTTCCGTCGCGGCCCGTGATCTCGAGCGGGAACAGCGCGTCGTTGCGGAAGCCGGTGGCCCACACGATGACGTCGCACGGGTGCCGCTCGCCGTCGGCGGTCACGACCGCGTCGGGCTCGATCCGCTCGATCGGGGTGCGCACCAGCTCGACGTCGTCCCGCGTGAGCGTGCGCAGCCAGCTGCCGTTGTCCTGCAGGGTCCGCTTGCCGGTCGCCGGGTAGTCGGGCAGGACCTTGGCGAGCAGCTCCGCGTCGTCGCCCACCTGGCTCGTGATCCACTCGGTGAACATCTGGCGGGCGAAGTCGTTCGCGTCGCTGATGGCGAGTCGCTGGCCGCCGTCGGCGTCGACGTACGTGGGATCGATCCGCGCGGCCTCGAGGCCCTTGTCGCACCCGGGCCAGAACAGCAGGAACCGGTACCAGCGCCCGTAGAAGGGCAGGTGGCGCAGCGCCCAGCGGACGCCCGGCCCGACCGGCTCGTGGTAGTTCGGGTTCGGGAACATCCACTGCGCGGTGCGCTGGAAGATCGTGAGCCGGCCGACGTCGTCGGCGATCGCCGGTGCGATCTGGAAGCCGCTCGCGCCGGCACCGATCATCGCCACGCGGCGGCCGGTGAGGTCGAGGTCGTGGTCCCAGCGGGCCGAGTGGAACTGCGGCCCGGTGAACGAGTCCGCTCCGGGCAGATCGGGCAGCTTCGGCCGGTTGAGCTGGCCGACCGCGGCGATCAGCGCGCGCGCCACGAGCGTGTCCTCGGTGCCGTCGGCGGCGCGCGTGCGGACGCGCCAGACGCCGTCGTCGTCGTGCCAGGTCGCGCCGAGCACCTCGGTCTCCCAGCGGACGTGCGGACCGACGGCGTGCTTGTCCATCACGTCCTGGAAGTAGCGCTGGAGCTCGGGCTGCTGCGCGAAGAACTCGGTCCAGTGGTCCGACGGCTCGAAGCTGTAGCAGTAGAAGTGGTTCCCGACGTCGACGCGGGCGCCGGGGTACGAGTTCTCGTACCAGGTGCCGCCGGGGCCGGCGTTCTTCTCGACGATCGTGAACGGGATGCCCGCCTCCTGCAGCCGGATGCCGGCCAGCAGCCCCGACTCGCCGCAGCCGATCACGACGACGGGGAAGTCGGCGGCCGCGGCGCCGTCGCTCGGCGCGGGGACGCGGCGGTCGTCGAGCCCGTCGAGCTCCATCTCCTCGAGGACCATCGGCAGGTACTCCTCGGGGACGTCCTCGACGACGAGCCAGTCCATCATCTCCTTCACGAGCTCCGGCGGGATCGGCTCGGGATCCGGGCAACCGCGGTCGCGGTAGCCACGGATCACGTCGAGGGCGAGGGCCCGGGCCTCGGCCCGGTCCTCGTCGGACATGTAGCCCTGGACCTCGTTGAGGAAGAGGCCGGCCGGCCGCAGCCGACCGCGGATGAGCTCCGGGTCGCCCGTCATGTGCACCAGCGAGAGCATCAGCGTCGGGATGCTCACGTCGAGGAGCGCCTCGGCGATCTCCTCGTCGGAGGTCGTGAACGGCAGGCCGGCGTGCGGGTTGCGCAACGGATCTCTCCCTGGTCGAGACGGCGGCAACGGTACCCGTGCGTAGCCTGGGTGCCGTGGCGTACGACGAGGGGCTCGCCGAGCGGGTGCGCACGGTGCTGGGGCCGGAGCCGGGCGTGACCGAGCGGCGCATGTTCGGCGGCCTGTGCTTCCTGCTCGACGGGAACATGTGCGCCGGCGTCGTCGGCGACGACCTGATGGCCCGCACCGGCCACGACGGCTTCGCCGACGCGTTGGCCCGCCCCCACGCCCGGGAGATGGACTTCACCGGTCGCCCGTCCCGCAGCATGGTGTTCGTGGACGCCGAGGGCGTGGCCGAGGACGACGACCTCGCCCGCTGGGTCGCCCTCGGCGTCGAGGTGGCCCGGGCGCTCCCGCCCAAGTGACGCTCCTGCCCGGCTGACCCTCCCGCCCGGCTGACCCTGCCGCCCGGCTGACCCGCCGACCCGCGCCGCCGTGGTGGGTAGTGTCCGTCCCGCCCGGCACGACCACCGCCCGGCACGACCACCGCCGGCACCGACCAACGAGGGGAACCGTGGGCACGACGTTCGCAGACACCGAGACGCTCTGGGACCTGGTCGAGCGACGGGCGGACGCCACGCCCGACGCCCGCCTCCTGATCGACGAGTCGGGCCGCACGCTCACGTGCGCGGAGTTCCGGGACCGTGCCCTGCGAGCTGCCGCCGGGTTCCACGCCCTCGGCGTCCGCCACGGCACCCGCGTGACGTGGGAGCTGCCCAACCGGTTCGAGACGATCGTCGCGAGCTTCGCCCTCGCCCGCCTCGGGGCCGTGCAGAACCCGGTCCTGCACTTCTACCGGCACAAGGAGGTCGGCTACGCGATCCGCGCCACGCAGGCCGAGCTCGTGCTCGTGCCCGGTGAGTGGGGCGGGTTCGACTTCGCCGCCATGGTCGACGAGCTGACCGCGGACCTCGCGACGAAGCCGACCGTCGTCGACGTGTTCGCCGACCTGCCCGACGGCGACCCGGCCGTGCTGGCCGACGTGCCCGCCCCGACCGACGGGCACGAGGTGCGCTGGGTGTACTTCACGTCGGGCACGACGTCGGACCCGAAGGGCGTGCGCCACACGGACCGCACGCTGATCACCGGTGCCAACGGCCTCGCCGTCGCCCTGGACATGAGCCCCGACGACGTCGGCTCGATCGCCTTCCCCTTCAGCCACATCGCCGGCCCCGACTACTTCGGCACCATGCTCCTCGCCGGGTTCCCGGCCGTGCTGTTCGAGTCGTTCAACCCCGTGGCCGCGGTGCCCGTGCTGGCGTCGAGCGGCGTGACGATGGTCGGTGGCGGCACGGCCTTCTACCAGATGTACCTGACCGAGCAGCGCAAGGATCCCGACACGCCGATCATCCCGACGCTGCGCAAGATGTCGGGCGGCGGCGCGCCGATGCCGCCCGAGATCTACGAGGAGGTCAAGCGCGAGTTCGGGGTCAAGATCTGCCACGGCTACGGCATGACCGAGTGCCCGATGATCTGCGAGGGCTCACCGCACGACACCGACGAGCAGCTCGCGAACACCGTCGGCGAGCCGGTCGAGGGGCTCGAGGTCCGGATCGTGACCGAGGACGGCGACGTCGCCGGTCCCGACGAGGACGGCGAGGTGCGGCTCCAGGGCCCCATGGTGTTCAAGGGCTACACGGACGAGGCGGCGACCGCCGAGGCGTTCGACGGCGACGGCTGGTTCCGCACCGGCGACCTCGGCCACGTGCGCCCCGACGGCCACGTCGTGCTCACCGGCCGGCTGAAGGACGTGATCATCCGCAAGGGCGAGAACATCTCGGCCAAGGAGATCGAGGACGTCCTCTACGCGCACCCCAAGGTCGGCGACGTCGCCGTCATCGGGCTGCCCGACCGCGAGCGCGGCGAGCGCGTGTGCGCGGTCGTGGAGCGGGTGAAGGACGCGGGCGCCGACGACGACCTCACCTTCGACGAGATGGTCGCGGCGCTGACCGCGGCCCAGCTCATGAAGCAGAAGATCCCGGAGCAGCTCGTCGTCGTCGACGCCCTGCCGCGCAACGAGACGCTGCGGAAGGTCCTCAAGTACAAGCTCCGCGAGGAGTACGCCGAGGTGCCCTGGCCCTGAGGCCGGGTCCCTACGCGTCGAGGGTGCGCGGGAGCCCGAACGACGCGAAGACCGACGACTCGAACCGCGTCATGACCGCGATCCCGTCGGGCACCAGCGTGAGGACGAGCAGCCCGTTGGCGTGCAGCAGCCCGGTCACCGGGTCGAGCAGGTAGGTGGCCAGCGCCGGCTGGCCGTTGGCCCGGGTCGGCACCGACCGGTAGGTGCGGCCCTCGCGGAACGCGATCTGCGTGAAGAACCGGTGCATGGCGTCGCGGCCCTGGTACTCGCCGGGGAGCGGCGGCATGGTGAGCCAGATGTCCTCGGTGACGAGCTCCACGAGCCGGTCGACGTCGCCGCGGTCGAGGGCATCGGCCAGGCCGTCGAGCAGCTCGGCCTCCACGTCCGACGTCGGTGCGGGGCGCGGCGGCGTGCCCTCGACGCCCTGCAGCCCGGTCAGCGTCGAGCGGGCCCGCTTGAGCGCGGAGGTCACCGACTCCTCGGTGACCTCGAGCATCGTCGCCACCTCGTTCGCCCGGTAGCCGAGGACGTCGCGCAGGACGAGCACGGCGCGCTGGCGCGGCGGCAGGTGCTGGAGCGCCGTCACGAACGCGAGCGAGATCGCCTCGCGCGACTCCACCCGGGCCTCCGGTCCGGGGGCGTCGTCGACGGGACCGCCCAGCAGGACGTCGGGGAACGGCTCGAGCCACGGCACCTCGCCCAGGCGCGTCGGCGGCGGCGGGTCCAGGTCAGGCATCGGGCCGAGGTCGGGTCGCCGTCGGCGCGACCGCAGCGCGTTCAGGCACCGGTTCGTCGTGATCCGGTACAGCCACGTCCGCACCGAGGCGCGGCCCTCGAAGGACCGCAGCCCCTGCCACGCGGCCAGCATCGACTCCTGGAGCGCGTCCTCCGCGTCCTGCAGCGAGCCCAGCATCCGGTAGCAGTGCACGCGGAGCTCCACCTCGTGGGGCTCCACCAGCGCCCGGAACGCCGACTCGTCGCCCGATCGCGCCCGGTCCAGCACGTCCTCGCTCACATCCGCATCCTTCCACCACCTCCGACATGGGGCACTCCGTCACGGGGTCCTCCCGAGCGACGACCCGGTCGGGCCGCCCGGAGGTACCGACACCGGGCGACCCGCGAACTGGGCGCGCCCACTTCCCGGCGGGCGCGGTGTCGGTATGGACGACCGGCCACCGCCGGCACGACGATCCCGCTCCTGGCGGGAGGAGGACACCGCCATGCCCGACATCCTGTTCACCTACCGCCGGCCGCCCGGGCCGGCGACCGCCGGCACCGATGCCGACGTGACCGCCGCGTGGATGAGCTGGTTCCAGGAGCTGGGTGACCGGCTCGTGGAGCCCGGCAACCCGACCTACGAGAGCCGCACCGTGGGCGCCCCCGTCGAGGGGCCGCAGCTCGGCGGCTGGTCGGTCATCCGCGCCGACGGCCTCGACGACGCGGTCGAGCTCGCCAAGGGCTGCCCCGTGCTGACGGCCGGCGGCTCCGTCGAGGTGGGGCTCATCACGCCCGTCATGTGACCGCCGGTCCGCCCCGCGCCCCGCGCCCCGGGACCGGGGTGCGGGGCCGGCACGGTCACGGTCGCTGCTCGGTCACGGTCCCGGCTCGGTCGCCGTCTCTGCCCGGTCACCGTCTCTGCCCGACGTCCGGTCCGTCCGGACCGCTGCATCAGCCCCGGGGGTCGAGCACGAAGAGCGGGATCCGGCGCTCGGTCTTCGTCTGGTACTCGTCGTAGTCCGGCCACGCCTCGGTGGCGATGGCCCACCAGCGGGCCCGCTCGTCGCCCTCGGCCTCGTGCGAGTCGTACTCGCGGAGCTCCGCGCCGTCCTGCAGGGCGACGTGGCCGTCGGCGCGCAGGTTGTGGACCCACTGCGGGTGGTCCGGCGCGCCGCCCATCGACCCGACCACCGCGTAGCTCGAGCCGTCGGTCACGCGGATCAGCGGGGTCTTGCGGAGCTTGCCGCTCCTCGCGCCCCGGGTCGTGAGGATGACGCAGCGGCCGCCCATGAACTCGGCCCCCTCGGCGCCGCCGGTGCGCTCGTAGTTCTCCACCTGCTCCGCGATGGGGGACCAGGGGCTCGGCTCGTACTCGCCGTCGAGGGGCATGTCGGACTCCGGTGCTCGAGGAGGGGGGAGGGAGGGATGGGCTCGCTCGCGGGGCGCTGGGCCCCGGGCAGGCGCCGACGGTACCGGCCTCAGGCGCTCGCCGACGTGGCGCCCTCGACCTCGCGCATCGGCGGGCGCACCGACACGTCGACCTGCGCCGGCGGGCGGCCGGGTCGCAGCAGCTCGGCGACGGCGGGGACGAGCCCGGGGTCCGCGTAGCGGAGGATCGTCTGGGCGACGGCCAGGGCCTGCGGGCCGAGCTCGTCGAGGGTGCGGTTGCGGTGCCAGCGCACCTCGAGGTCGACCTGCGCGAGGCCGGCCGTGCCCCGCAGCCGCAGGTAGTCGATCAGCAGCCCGATCTCGACGCCGTAGCCCTGGACGAACGGCAGCTGCTCCAGCACGGACCGCACGCCGCCGTACTCGCCCGACAGCGGCTGGTGGAGGTCGGCGAGCTGCGGGAACAGCAGCGACAGCAGCGGCCGGGCGACGAGCTCGGTGACCCGCCCGCCGCCGGTGCCGTTCGACTCCGGCCGCCGGTAGTGCCCCTTCACGAGCTCGACGCCGGGCTCGCACAGGAGCGGGCCGAGCACCCCGGTCACGAACCGGTGGTCGAAGTGCTGGATGTCCGCGTCGCACCAGACGACGACGTCGCCGCTCGACACGTGCAGCGACTTCCACAGCACCTCGCCCTTGCCGTGGCCGGCGCCGTACTCCGGGAGCACGTCGCCGGCGTGCACGACGGTCGCGCCGGCGGCCGCGGCGACGGCGCCCGTGGCGTCCTCGGAGTGGTCGTCGATGACGATCAGCTCGTCGGCCAGCCCGGCGTCGACGACGCGCCCGCGCAGCACCTCGACGATCGCGCCGACCGTCGGCTCCTCGTTCCGTGCGGGGATGCAGATCGAGACCGTCCGGTCGCCCTTGCCGCGACGGAGCTCGTCGAGGGTCCAGTCGCCGCTGCGGAACGATCGGATGGCCGGGTCGTCGGCACCGGCGACCATGCGTGTCCTCCTCGTCCGCAGGCGCCGCGCGGCTGCCCGCCGCACGGCCGGGTCCCACCGGTGGGTCCCGGAGCGCGGACTCTACCGGCAGGGCGCCGCGACCCAGTCGTCAGGGTCGGGGCGGTCGCCGTCCCCCGGGGCTCACGCCCCGTCCTCGGGGATGGCGTCCCACCACTGGCACCACCACGTGGCGCCGACGAGGATGCGCAGCTTCTGGTGCCAGCAGTAGGAGATGTCGGAGGTCGGCTCCAGGTAGTACAGGCAGTTGTCGCACTGCTCCGACCCGGACGGGTGGCCCTTCAGGACGGCGTTCGACGAGAGGATGCGCAGCTCCATGCTGAGCTTCTCGTCGACCTCCTTGGGCTCCGGTGGTGGGATGACGTAGTCGGACACGACGAGCCCCTTACCCGTGGCAGCCGCCGGCGAGTCGACGTGGCCGGGTCGGCGCGGCCGGATCGGCGTGGCCGGGTCGGCGTGGCGGGGTCGGCGCGGCTCAGCCGCCGGACCCGTCGAGCCAGGCCAGGGCGCGGTCGACCAGCTCCTCGGGCGGCGCGGCCACGTCCAGGTGGAGCGCGCCGGCCGGGGGCTCGAGCGTGGCGAGCTGCGACGGGAGCAGCTCGGGCCCGACGGGGTGGCCGTGGCGGGCGGTGAGCCGGGCGGCGAGCAGCTCGGGCGAGCCGTCGAGCCAGATGAGGCGGACGTCGTCGAGCCGATCGGTCAGGCGCCGCCGCGACCGCTCGGTCAGCGCGGAGCAGGCGCAGACGGCCCCCGCGCCGTCGACCGCCACGAGGCGCTCGTGGACCCGGTCGAGCCACGGGTCGCGGTCCTCCTCGGTCAGCGGGTGGCCGGCGGCCATCCGGGCGATCGCGTCGGGGGAGTGCAGGTCGTCGGCCTCGACGAAGGGGACGCCGAGGCGCCCGGCCAGCATCGACCCGACCGTCGACTTCCCGCTCCCGGCCACGCCCATGACCACGACGATCACGGTGGCGGGCCCGCCGTCGGCAGCCGCGTCACCGACCGAGGAGCCCCCGCACGTACGCCGCCTGCCCGATGTGCTGCAGGCAGTCCGACACCACGCTGACCCAGCGCACGGACGCGGTGACCGGCGGGTCCCACGCGTCGTCGACGACGCGATCGAGCTCTGAGGGGTCCAGCTCACCGAGGGCCACGAGCGACCGGTCGGCCACGGCGTCGTGGTACGCGACGAGCGCCGCCGGATCGGCGATGCGCACGGCGGCCACCTGCTCGGCGGTGTGGCCCCAGCCGGAGTCGTTCGGATCCTCGGGGAGCCCGAGCGACCGGGCGAAGCCGGCGGAGAGGTAGAGCTGCTGCTCGTCGAGCATCTCCGACACGTGGCCGTCCTGCACGCGCGTCAGGTGCCAGACCAGCCAGCCGATGGTGTTGGCGCCGGGCGCCGGGGCGGCGGCGAGCTCGTCGGTCGACAGCCCGTCGACCACGGAGCCCACGAGCTCGCGGACGCGCCCGATCGCGTCCTCGATGGGGGTCGTGGCGGTGACGCTCACACGAACCGCCGCACGAACTCGAGCGCCCGGTCGCACACGGCCCGCCAGCCGTGGTCGATGACGAGCGAGTGGCCGACGCCCGGGACCTGCTCGATCTCCGTCACCCCCGGGTTGCGCTGCTGCCGCTTGTACGACGCCTTGGCGACTGCCCAGGGGACGGTGTGGTCGAGCTCGCCGTCGAGGATCAGCAGCGGACCACGCGCCTCGGTCTTCGTGCGGACCTTCACCTCGGTCCACGGGTTCAGGTTGGCGGAGGCGGCCTGGAACAGCGGCACGCCCGAGCCCGGCACCGCGTAGGTCGCGTAGAGCTCGTGTGCCTCCGACTCGCTCACCGCGTTGGCGAAGGCGTAGCGGAACTGCTCGTACGTGAGCGGTACCGCCCGGTTGCGGTTGGCCGGGTTGCCCAGCACCGGCGACGCCGACTTCAGCGACGAGATCGGCAGCGGGAGCACCCCGCGGAACGGCGCGGGGTCGATGGCCACCGACGCGGCCGAGTACCCGCGGCCGGCCAGGATCTGGGTGAGCAGCCCGCCGAACGAGTGGCCGACGATCGCCGGCTTCCGCTCGAGCTGGTCCAGCGCGGCGCCGTAGTGGTCCGCGATGTCGCCCACGGACTTGTGCGCGAACACCTCGGGGTGCTGGTTCGCCTCCTCGACCGAGTTCGGGTCGTCGGGCCACCCGGGGGCGAGGGTGACGTACCCCGCGTCCTGGAAGACGGTGCGCCACCGGTCCCAGCTGCTGGGCAGGAGCCAGAGGCCGTGGACGAACACGACGGGTTGGCGCCCGCTCGCGTTGGCCTCCTCGATCTCCTGGCGCTCGGTGTCGGTCAGGTCGGTCACGCTGGGCCTCCAGGGTCCGGGGGGTGGTCGGGAGATCTGCAGGGTCGGGGGTCTGCTGGGTCGGGGGGGCTTCGGGGTGGGGGCCTGCGGCCGGGGTCAGGTCGGCGCGGGACCGTCGGGGTGGTCGGGGTGGTTCGCCGCCCACGCAGCCGACCAGCCCTTGACGACCGGGGCGAAGTGGGCGGGGTTGTACACGTCCTCCTCGGAGGCGAACAGGCCGTCACCCGCGTACACGAGGCGGGTCCAGTTGGCGCCCTCGTAGACGACGCCGTCGCCCGGGTCGACGAACCGGTTCTCCACCTGGCCGACGATCCAGCCCTGCTCCTCGTCGATCGTGTACCAGTCCCACGGGAACAGCTGCATGTGGGTGAACGGCCACACCGTCATGGTCTCCGTGATCCACGCGAGCACCGCCTCGCGCCCGTGGAACTCGCCGTAGAGGTGCTCGATGTAGTGCAGGTCGGGCGTGAAGCACTCGACCCACGGCCGCCAGTCGCCGGTGCGGCCCGCCTCGTTGGCGCAGTCCTGGTAGCGGTCGAACGCGGCCTGGATCTCGTCACGGGTGTACGGCACGGCGGGCTCCTCGGAGTCGGTTCGTCGCGGGCGCCGGGGATCAGGTCCCCCGGCGGGACAGGTGGGCGACGACGTCGGCGTCGGCGCCGCTCATGCTCGGACCGTACGCCACGACGTACAGGCCCTTCATCCCGCACTGCGCGCACGTGAGCGCGAACACCGCGGCCTCGTCGTCGGGATCGCTCGCCCCCTCGAAGCGCACCACCCGGTCGATCTGCACGTCGGCCGGCGACATGCGGTGCCCGCAGCTGCACACGAGCTCGCCGTCGTCGGCCGAGAACTCAGCGGTCCACCCCTGGGCGGTGAGGTCGTCGACCGTGGCGGACAGCGAGAGCTCGGGCATGTGCGCACTTGAGCCGACCGGGGCGCGGGCGTCAAGGGTCGCCCGTGCCCGGTCGGCGCGTGCTCAGCCGGTCGCGGCGTGGACGCGGTCGAGCGCCGCCGCCCGGCGCCGCGCGAGGCGGGCGCGTGCACCGGGCACGACCGACTGCCCGATGCGGAGCAGCAGCAGCGCGAGCACCGCGGCCACGACCGCCACGACCACCGCTGCGACCGCGGGGATCCCGAGGTCGGTGCCGGCCGTGACCGCGTGCATCGTGGCGGCCCAGAAGCCCACGAAGCTCGCGAGGTGCACGGTGCGCCACGCCTTCGTCGGCAGCCACCGCCGCAGCAGCGACGTCGCCTCGACGGCGACGAGCAGGTAGAGCGCGCCGACGCCCCACGCCACGGCGCCGGGGCGCCAGGAGGAGGCGAACGGGACCAGGACGTCGCGGACGCCGAACGACAGGTACGAGTCGGCCAGCAGGCTGGTGAGGTGCAGCCCGACGGCGATCACGGCGATGCCGCCCAGCCAGGCGTGCAGCCCACGCGCCCGCCGCACCGCCAGCAGGCCGGTCGACATGGCCAGCCCGACGAGCACGCTGCCGGACGCGGCCGCCCAGGCGGCGAGACCCGAGCCGCGGATCACGTACCACCAGACCTCCGTCGACACGTCAGCTCCCCGAGGTCTGCGTCGTCGCCGAGCCCGACGACGTCGAGCCCGAGGTGGTCGAACCCGAGGTCGTCGAGCCGGCGGTGGCCGAGCCCCACGAGTCGCGGCCGGTCGAGGACGGCGTCGTGGTGGTCGTGGTCGAGCTGCCCGTGGTCGAGGAGCCGGTGGTCGAGGAGCCGGTGGTCGAGCTGCCGGAGGTCGTCGAATCGGTCGTGCCCGAGCCCGTGGTCGACGCGGTCGCCGTGGCGCTGGTGGTGCGGTCGATGCCCGTGAGGGCGATGGCCGCGGTGCTCCCGCCCGCCACGCAGGCCACGACGGCGGCCCCGGCGGCGAGCGCCCGCCGCCGGGGTGTGACGGTCCGACGC